>BJHT01000080.1:1126-22372 GCA_014193395.1 Verrucomicrobiota bacterium | reverse complement strand
CGGACCTTTGACGGCGGGAGAATAACTGGGGCGCGTGCGCCAGTGCAGCCCTCTCATTAGCGCCCGGTTTCAACCGGGTGTAGGCGAGCGAAGGACCCGCAACCGCTCCAGCGGTTTTTCCCACGTCGGGGGCGAAACCGTTAAAACGGTTTTTCGGTCGTCCTCCCGGCAACACCCGGTTGAAACCGGGTGCTAATGAGAGGGGCGCGGAAGCCCGTGAAGTTTCAGGTTGATGCGTCGCGGCCTTGGCGAACAGGTCCGGCGCTCTGTTACTCAGGAGGACCAGAAAAGGGAGCGCGACCGGTCCCGGCGGCAGCGCGTGAAGAGGGAATGGAGCGTAGTAAGCAGCCAAAGATCGGCACCCGGTGTACGCGCTGTGGGAACGGAGGGACACCTATGATTTGGTTGGCGCGCGGGCCGGAGCCGCTCGTCAGCACAGCCGAATTTGGCAGGGGAATTTGGGGCAAGGGAATGGAAAGTAAGGAATTGGCGGCGAGGGGGCTGGCGATCTCCGATCCGTCACCTCCGATTACATGGCCCCAAAGTCCCCTGCCCTGCCCGGCTGTACTCAAGAGCCGCCCCGTGCGGTGTCGCCAGCGAATTCACGAGAGTTTCTCCGCGCCAGCCTCGCGGACACAGGCCGGAGGCAAAGGAGGATGCGGCGTGAAACCGTCCGCAAATTTCGAGCTTTGGTCGGTGAAATTACCCTTCACCCGGCGGCATCACCGGGTCGAGTCGCAGCCAACAAACGTGTTTGCCTGAGCAAGCGCTTGCTTTCCGAAGATGCGACCGGCAGTCTTCGCAGCCTGATTTTTACGCTTTGGACACAACGCCCGAAGCTTGAGGAAGCCGCATGAGTACAACTCCTGAGTCCGAGTTCAATTTGGAAAACTTGTTCCTGCCTTCGTGGGCGGCGAAACCGGCGGATGCCCGCCGTTTCGAACACGTCACGGGTGAGGAAGGCCACCGGGGCGAGCGGGGTGACCGCTCGGATCGCGGCCCCCGTCGGGGCGGCGGTGGCGGCGGTGGGGGCGGAGGTTTTGGCGGCGGTGGAGGTGGCGGGGGCCGTCCGCGCGGTGGTCAAGGCGGCGGGGAGCGCTCGGGATCGCGGCCAGCGGGAGCGGGCGGGCGGGGCGAAGGACGCGGCGGGCCGGGTGGCGGCGGAGGCGGCGGCGACCGGCGGCAGGGCGAGGGGCGCGGACGCGACCGGACCGAGGAGCCGCGCGAGCCACAGGTGCAGTTGCCGGAGCTGGATGTGGAGATTTTCCCCGAGCCGAAGGGCGTGGAATCGCTGGTGCGCCAGATCAAGCTGTCGGGGCGCGCGTATCCGATGTTCGAGATCGCCGCGCTGGTGTTGCAGAAACCGGAGCGCTACGTGGTGCGGTTCGCAGTGGCGAAGAAGCCCGACGGCAAGCCGGTGCAGCAGCTCTTTGTCTTCAACCTCGACAACACCCTGTGGTTGTCGGAGGCCGACGTGGTGCGGTACGCGTTGGACAAGCATTTCAACACGTTTTACGCGACGGAGAAGACGCCCGCGGAAGCGCCCAAGGGAAATTACACGTTCGTCGCCCAGTGCGGCATGAGCGGTGTGCTGCTCGGGCCGCCGAATTTTCACGGCTATCAGGAAAAGCTGCGCGCGTTGCACACCGAGCGGTTCGGCCGGATGCCGTTTGAGGCGTTCAAGGCGCGGGTGAAAATCGTGCGGGACGAAGCGGTGGTGAAGCAGTGGCTGGAGGAGCAGAGTTTCAAGCTTGGCTATTCGTGCCTGAACGTACCCGAACCGAAGAAGCTGAACACGCGCGATGAGGTCGAGCAGCATTTTCGCGAGACTCATCTGCCCGCGTTGCTACAGCCGGTCGAGAGCTGGGAGATGAGTGGCGCGGCGGCGCGGAACATTCTGAGCACTCCGTTGCGCACGATCGCGCGTCGCGTGGTCGAGGACCTCACGCGGTTCCCACTGAAGCTGGTGACGTTCCTGAGCGTGCAGTTTGCCGGCGCGGGGTTGCAGTTTTTCAAGGTCAACAAGACCATCACGCACGTCTCGGTGGCGCGGCCGCACTTCCTCGATCTCGCGGCGACGCCGGTGTCGGACAGCCTGAAGAGCATCGTCGAGTATCTCGACGCGCATCCGAAATGCACCCGCCGACAGTTGGTGGAAGCCCTGGCCCCCACGCCCGCCGCCGCGCCGGCGACGCCCGCCGCCGCCGGGGCCGAAGGCGCTCCCGCGGACGCAGCTCCTCCGGCTGTGCCCGAGCCGACACCTGCGCAGAAGGTGATCATTGCCGATCTACATTGGCTCGTGCATCAGGGCCATGTGATCGAATTTGCGAACGGCTACATGGAGACGGCCAAGCGGCCGTTGCCGAAACCCACGCCGGCGCCGCGTCCGCAGCCGCAGCCCAAGGCGACGCCCGCCGCCGCGGCTACTCCCACGCCCGCCGTGACTGCCACCGTCGCTTCGGTCGCGGCGGCTCCCGCGAGCACAGAAGCACCGGCCGCGTCCGCAGTGGTGACCGCCGAGGTGCAGCCGGCGGCGCCGCCGCCAACGCCGGAGCCTGCGCCAGCAGCGGCTCCAGCGGCTCCAGCGGTTCCGGAAACCCCAACGCCCACGGCATAGTCCACGGCGTTCCTTTATCAGCGGGCCCGTGGCGACACGGGTCCGCTTTTTTGTTCAACCCAGAAATCCAACCGGAGAAAAAAACATGCCCACCAGCACCCCCGACCTCACTCAACGTCCACCCCGCAGCGCGCGCGTGCGGCTCGGCGGCTTCGCCCTGCTCCCGCGTCTCCTCGACAAAGCGCGCGCGACGCTCGGCGGAAAACAGGGCGAGTATCACTACGACTGTCCGCTGGACAAACACTGGTTCGATTTCGTCGGCATCAGCGCCGAGGCGTTACTGGCCGAGTTGTCGAAGGGCCGAGGCGATGGAGAAATCCTCGAGTGGGTGACGGCGAACTCGCAGACCAAGCCGTCGATGGTGGCGATCCTGGCGTGGTCCGCATATCACGATCAGCGCGGTCCCACGGATGTGGAGTCGCGGCAATATTTCAACGATTACCAGGCCAAGGTCGGTCCGAAACGCGAGGACATCGCGTCGTGGTTCGATGTGCTGGACCTCGATGATTACGTCTCGTTCGGCGGGGTGGCGTGAGGTGGATCTCCGGGGTGGCGACGGCTCGTCGCCACTCGGAATTGCGGGGACGAGCCGTCCCCGCCCCCATTCCATCGCGTTCTTCGCTGCGGAGGCCGGACAAAATCCGCCGCGGCCATTTTCCAAAAAAACGGTTCCGGCGTCACGCCGCGCCGAGATTCCGCAGATATTCGAAGGAGAAAAGCCCGGTGTTGTGGCCGTCCGCCCAGAACGGTTGCACGGCGTAGCCCCCAACAAACGCGAGCCGCTGAAGCTGAAACGCCTGGGGCGTATATGGTCGGTCGGGATTCTTGTAGAGGTTCCCCATCACATCGACCTCGCCCTTGCACCCGGCGCACGGGCAGTGACGACGAAGGTCTTCGAGGCGGACAAAGGTTTCCCCGCCATCGTCCCATTTGAAGGCCAATTCGTCGCCGATTTGCTGGATGTCCACAGGTCGCATGGGCGGAGGCTAACCCGACTTTCGCACGGTGCGATTGAAAAGTGAGGATTTGCTGGGGTTTTGGTCGGGCGAGGGCCTCTGGTCGGCCACACAAATCGTGTCAGGGCATCATGCGGTCGGGGGCTGGGGTGGGCTCGGCGGGGCGGCGACCGGGAGGTCTTGGGCATAGACCCGGGGCGGGCGTTGCTGGGGCAGGGTCCAGTTCAACTGCGCCAGCAACAGGACCTGCGCCGGCTCGGGTTGGGTGATCCGGGGCAGGCACATCCGCCGGCCGTCCCGCAACTCAAACCATACTTCCACCAGCGCGATGCGTCCCAAGTGGTCCAGGATCTGCCAGGGCGTCAGGCTGGGGGCGCGCCGTTCGGCTTTCTTCTTCAGGCAGACCCACAGGCAGTAGCCCAGGAAGGCCACCAGCACGTGCGCCGCGACCCGCTGCTCCGTCCAGTGCCAGATGGGGCGCACCTTCACTTCGCTTTTTATCGTGCGAAAGGCGGCCTCGGCTTCGGTGAGCTGCACATAGGTCTGCCAGAGTTTGGCGGGATCGCGTTCGGTCCAGTGGGCGCGCAGGAGATAGGCGCCTTCGGCGCGCACGCTCTTTTGAAATTTATCGCGCTCCCAGTCCCAGTCGAAGGCCGGGCCGGCGGCGGTTTCCTTCAGCTCCCATCGCAGCCAGCGCCACGCCTGGGGATGACGTTCCTGCAGGCGTCCGAGGGCGCGCTGGATGAGTTCGCGTTGTTGCAACTGTCCGTCGCGCACGCGGCGGCGCAGGCTCCGCAGGTCGGCGAAGAGCCGGCGCAGGCGGCGGCGGCGCATGGCCCGTTCCTTTTGCACGCGGCCCGTGCTGCGGCACAGGACATAGACTTCGCCGGCTTCGGGGAGGAGCTGGACCTGGACCTGGTCGGAGACATGGTGCCAGTCGCCGGTCAGGAGCTGTTGTTCGTAGGCCTTGAGCTGGCTCTTGGGGGTGCCGACCAGGTAGTGCGCGCCGCGCTGGCGGAGCAGTTCCAGATTGTCCTCGCTGACGATGCCGCGGTCAAAGAGCCAGCGGCGGCGGGCTTTGCCGAACTTCGTTTCGATGGTGTCGAGGATGTGCTCGAGCGTGGTGCGGTCCAGGCGGTTGCCGGGGAAGAGTTCGTAGGTGAGCGGGAAGCCCTCGGGGGTGACGACGAGCGCGAGCACGAGTTGCTTGCAGTCGGGGCGGTGGTCGCGCGAGTAACCGCGCCGGGCTTGGGGAACGGCGTCGGCGTCGCCCTCGAAGTAAGTGCTGGTCAGGTCGTAGAGCAACAGGTCAAAGGTCGCGCCGAACAAGTCCTGCCACTTTTGCGCGAGGTGTTTTTCGAGGGCGGGTTTGTGGGCGGCCACGCGGTCCAGACAGCGGTAGAGGCGGTCCTTGTCGGCGACGCGGGCGTCGGTGTCCAGGAGCACGTCCATGGCGGTTTGGGGGAACCATTTTTCGTGGATGAAGAGTTCACTGCGCGGGGCGAGCAGGCGGTTGACGGCCAGGAGTTCCAGGACCTTCTCCCACGGCACGTCGCCAGCGTCGTGGGCCAGGGCGTCGCGCCAGAATGTGTGGAGGCCGAGTTCCTCCCAGAGCTGGATGGCGGCCCAGCCATCGCCGAAGCGGCGGGGGGACCTGACGGCGAAGGAGGAGAGTTTGACCTCGACGACATCGGGTTCGGCGGGAGCGGGCTGGTCGCGGTCGGTGAAGAGGCGCAACTGGCGCTGGTGGCCGTCCGCATGAAGGACCTCGATGGACCGTTGCCAGGCGTCGTGCTGGGTGGTGTTGAGTTCGCCCAGGTGGAGGATCTGGCGCTGGACGACGCGGTCGCGGCTGAGGCGGAGGCTTTCGCAGACGGAGTAGAAGGTGTGGGTCTTGCCATCTTTGCGGCGGGAGCGGCGTTTGAGAAACATGCGGGTAGTTTGACACAGCCGCGGAGGCCTCCGGCAAGGGGGTAGGTCGGCACACGGGGTTTTGGCCAAGGCGGAGCCTGATTTGCAACGGGTTGCGCGCGGAAAAATCGGAAAATGGCCAAAACGTGCGAAAGTCGGGCTAGCAACCTGAGCGATTCCTGACGAGGAAGTTGTGAACCCACTTGCGGACCAAGGTGCAGTTCAGTTTTTGCAACGATCGGTGCGTGTTGTCGAAGTCCCGCGGGGACGACAGAAGGCGTGGAGGGGGGTGGTTTCTGTCGTCCCTGCCGGGACTTTGATTGCCATCGCCGCGGACCCAGCACTGAAGTGCTGGGCTATTGTCTTTCGCCCGCTGGGCTGGGGATCGGTCGCGCTCCGGTCGGGGGCGGCTCAGTTGGCCTTCACGGCGGGGGCGGTGGGGGCGGGTTCGGGCGGGGAGAAGGCGGCGATGACGGCGCCGCTGGTGCCGTTCCAGATGCGGAGGACGCCGTCCTGGCCGCCGGCGACGACGATCTTGCCGTCGGGTTTCACGGCGGAGGCGTACATGAAGTCGGTGGCGCCGGGGAAGGTGCGGACGTCGCTGCCGGCTTCGCTGACGAGGCGCACTTTGCTGTCGCCGCCGGTGGTGAGGAACTGGTCGGTGACGCCGACGAAGACGATGGAGGTGGCCTCTTTGGTGAAGCCCGCCACGGTGCGTTTGACTTCGCCGGTCTCGAGGTTCCAGACCTTGACGGCGTTGTCCGCGCCGGCGCTGACGAGGGTGCGGCCGTCGCGTTTCCAGCTCACACCGAGGACCTGGTGGGTGTGGCCCTCGAAGGACTTCACGAGCTTGCCGTCGGCGACGGTGAAGACTTTCACGAACTTGTCCGCCGCGCCGGAGCCGAGGAGCGTGCCGTCGCTGGAGAACTCGACGCCGAGCACGGCGTCGCTGTGGGCGTTCTTGATTTCGCGGATCAAGGCGCCGGTCGCGGGATTCCAGATTTTGAGTTCGCCGGAGCGCGAGGGTTCGCCGCTGCCGGAGGCGAGGGATTTGCCGTCGGCGCTGAAGGCGAGGGCGTTGACCCGGCCGATGAGCGCGGATTCGCCAACGCTGGAGCCGATGGTGCGCTCGAGCTTCCACTCGGGAGCGAGGTTCCAGATGATGGCTTTTTTGTCTGCGCCGGTGGAGAGCAACGCGCCGTCCTTGGTGAAGGTGACGGCGGAGACCACGCCGGCGTGGCCGCGGAAGTTCTCGAAGGGCGCGCCGGTCTCGGCGCTCCAGGTGCGGACGATGCCGTCGTCCCCGGCGGTCGCGAGGGTTTTGTTGTCGGGGGAAAAGGCGAGGGTGCGGAGGTTTTTCTCGGCGTCGGTGACAGTCTTCTTCGCGGCGACGACGGCGGCATCGGCGGCCTTCTGGGTCGCTTCGGCCTTGGTGATGGCGGCCTTGGTGGCGGCGACTTTTTCCTCGGCTTTTTTGGCAGATTTGTCGGCGAGCTGCTGCTGCTCTTCGGCGTTGGTGTATTTCTTCACTTCCATCTCGGCGTCCACGAAAGCCTTGTTCGCCTTGGCGAGTTTGTCGGCGGCTTCCTTCTGTTTGGCGGTGGCGTCGGTGAGTGCTTTATCCGCGGCGGTCTTGGCTTCGGCGGCGGCTTTGAGCTTGGCGGCGAGATCGGCGACGGCTTTGTCGGCAGCGACTTTTTCGGCGTCCTTGGCCTTGGCGGCTTTTTCGGTGGCGGCCTTGGAATCAGCCTCGAGCGCGGTGACGGCCTTGTCGGCGGCTTCCTTCGCGTCGGTGGCTTTTTTCACGGCGGCGGTGGCTTCCATGGCGGGTTTGTCGGCGGCGGCCTTTTCTTCCATGGCTTTGGCGAGGGCCTTCTTTTTGTCGGGGAGAGTTTTTTCGAGGGTGGCTTTTTCGTCGGCGGCTTTTTTGGCGGCCTCCTGCTCTTTCTTGAGGCTGTCCTCTGAGGTTTTGAGGACGCCCTTTTGATAGGTGACTTCGCTGGCGGCGAAGGTGGCTTCGCGCTCGACGGCGGCGGCGGCGTCCGCGACGTAGCGGTCGCCTTTCACATCCGCGACGGCCTTGCCATCGGGGAGGCTCCAGAGTTTGGCGGCGGTGTTGGTCTGGCCGAGGGAGGCGAACATCTTGCCATCGGGGCGCACGGCGGGCGCGGTGACGGGGGTGTCGTGGGTGTGCTGCTTGGCGCAGGCGGCGGTCTCGACGGTCCAGAGGCGGACGCTGGCGTCGGCGCTGCCGGAGAGGAGTTGCGCGCCGTCAGGGGCGACGCTGGCGAGGGCGGTGACGGCCTTGGTGTGGCCTTTCAATTCCTTGCCGGCGGTGGCCGCGCCCTTGGCGGCGTCGGGGAGTTTCCAGAGGCGGATGAGATTGTCCGCGCCGCCGGTGGCGATTTGTTTGCCGGCGGAAACCCAGGCGACAGAGGTGACTTCGGAAGGCGTCGGCACGTCGGCGAAGGGCGCGCCGTCGGCGACGTTCCAGACTTTCGCGGATTTGTCATTCGAGCCGGAGAGGAGCTTGGTGTTGTCGGGGGAGAACTGGAGGCTGGTGACGGCGTTGGTGTGGCCGGTGAGGGTGCGGGCTTCTTTGCCGGAGGTGGCGTCGAGGAGCTTGACGGTGTTGCCGTCGGCGGAGGCGAGCCATTTGCCATCGGCGCTGGTGGCGAGGATTTCGACTGGCTTGGGGGAGGTCAGGGCGAAGGTGCTTTTCTGCACGTTGGCGGGGCGACGCCAGAGCTTGATCTCGCGGTAGCTGCCCGAGGCGAGGAGCGTGCCGTCTGGGCTGAAGGCGAGCGAGTAGGTCATGTCGCGATGGGCGACGCCGCGCTTGGCGTAGAGCTTGTCCTTGAGCAAGGCGTCGTCGGTGAGGCGGGTGACGAGTTCGCCGCTGGGGACGTGGTAGATGAAAATCTGATTGGCGCGGCCGGCGGCGGCGTATTGGCCGTCGGGCGTGAGGGCGACGGCGTAGATGGGATTCAGGCCTTCGGGGAGCGGCTGCCAGGCGATGGGCTGATTGCCTTTCACTTCGCCCTTCGCGCCCTGCTGAATCCAGAGTTGGACGAGGCCGAGTTCCTGCGGGGTGAGGTTGGCAGCACCGGCCTTGTTGCCGGCGGGCGGCATGATGGGCTTCTTAGCGTGCGATGAAAGCTGGAGGAGGAGGCTTTTGTCGGGATTGCCGGCGACGACGGCGGGTCCTGATTCGCCGCCTTTGAGGATGTCCTTGGGGGTTTCGAGGACGAGCTTTTCCTCGGCCTTGGTCTGGTTGTGGCAGGCGAGGCAGTTGCGCTTGAGGAGCGGGAGAATCTCCTTCTCGAAATCGACGGTGGTCGTGCGCGCGAGCTTGGCGATCTCGATGGGCTTGCGGACCTCGGCGGCGGGGAGCGGCGCGGCGGCCAGAGCGAGTACGGCGGTGAGGACGGAGACGCGGGCGGGGATGATTCCGAGAAGCATGGGATGGCGGGGTGGGGCGGTTTAAGTGGGGGGGGACGGGGGCCAGACGACTTGAGATTACTTCGCTTTGGGCGCGGGTGCGGGCGCGGGCGCAGGTTTAGGAGGGGTGACGGCGGCGACTTTGAGCGCGACGGTTTGTTCGGCTTTGAGGTCCTGGCCGTTGAACTTGACGGAGCCGAGCACGGTGAGTTTGTGGTCGCCGGGCGTGGCGTTGGCGGCGGCTTCGATGACGAGTTTGCCGTCGCTGCCGTCCTTCGGGATCGTGACCTTCGCGGCGGTGATGCCCTTGACGTCCTTGGGCAGGACGAGGGTGAGGTCGATGGGGTCCTTGTAATCGAAGAGGCGGCTGACCTTGACGGGCAGCTCCCATTTCGCGCCTTGGGCGACTTCGCCGGGCGCGGCGGGCGGGGCGATGGTGATGGGCGCGGGCGCGATGTTCAGAGTGATGGGGAGGGAATAGAAGGCGGCATCGACATCCTTGGCTTTGGATTTGTCGGCCACTTCTTTCATGCGGGTCTGGGCGGAGGTCTTGCGAGCGTCGGCTTCCTTGGCCTTCGCGGCGGCTTCCTTGGCGGCCTTCTCGGCGGCGGCTTTGGCTTCGGCGGGGCCGGCTCCGGCTTTCTTGGCGGCTTCCTCGGCAGCCTTGGCGGCGGCGGCGAGATCGGCGGCTTCCTTCTCGGCTTTCTTGGCGGCCTCTTCGGCGACCTTGGCGGCGTCCATCATGAAACGGACTTTGCCCTTGGCGCGGCCCTGCAAATAGAACGAGTGGGTGCCGGGGGCGAGTTTGGTTTGCGCGAGGTCAATTTCCCACACAACGTTGGTGGCCTTGGCGGGCACGTCGAGTTCCTTGAATTTGTCCGCGTCGGGAGCGCCGGCACCCTTGAGCTTGAGGTCCGCCGCGAAGTCGCCGCGGCGCGTGACTTTGAACGGCACTTTCAGCTTGGAACCGACGCAGGTTTCCACGGGCTTGGCCGACTCGGGCACGATGGAAAACGGCGCGCCTTCGGATTCGCTCACGGCCAGCACGGTGCCGCCGCGGATGAGGCGCGTGCGGGGGAAATCCGCGGTCGCATTGTCGGAGAGGACATCCCACGTCACGGAGGCACCGCGGGCTTCGCGGACCAGCTCGAGGTCGCCGACCTTGGCCTTGCCGATGATGCGCATGGCCCCGGCCCAGCCGGCCGCCTGGTCATCGGCGGCGAGGAGCAGGTTCATGCTGTTGGAAGCAGCGGGAATGCGGAGGTCGCCGAACGTCACGCCTTTGGGCAGGCCGTCCACGGTCACCCGAATGTCTTCTTTGAAGCCGTCGCGACGCAGCACCAGCAGCTTGATCGGAATAGTTTCGCCGCGGCGGAGCGAGGAATTCCACGTCATCACGTCGGCCGGGGCTTTCTTGACTTGCGAGGCTTCGGGCAGCGCGACGAGGCGGAAATCCGGGGATTCTTTGCGGATGACGAGCCGGTAGGTGAGGCGCGCGTTGGGCTGCGAGCGGTTGAAGAGGTCGCGCACTTGGATGCGGTAGGTGCCGTCTTCCTTGGCTTCGAACCGGCCGCTGGGATCATTCGAGGCGGTGTTGAATTCCGGGCCGCCGATGTTTGCGGGCGAATCGGACAGTTCGATCACGTCGGATGATTTCTCCGCGCCCTTTTCGTCCTTGGTCACTTTTTGCACGACGATCTGCGGGTCGCTCACGATGCCGAGGCGGTTAGCGATCACTTCCAGCGCATAGACGTCGCCTTTCTTGGCTTCAAAGGTGAACGTGTCCACGTCGCCGACAGGGAAGAAACGGCCGGAGACCTCGCACGGAGGCGTGATTTTTTGCGCCTCGCCGGGTTTGCCGTTCGGCTCGATTTCCACAACCACCGGGGCGTTCGCAAATCCGATCAACACGGGATTGGAAATGCCGCGCGGGGATTTCAACTGATACTCAAAGCCATCCACCGTCGCCGCGGTCGAGGGCAGCGTGCGTCCCGTCACGAGGCGCTGCTGCGCGAGCGCGTCGGCGGGAACGGGGATTTCCACTTCGAGCTGTTCGAGCGGTTTGCCGCCGACGGTCAGGTCTTTGGCGGGCGTGCCGCCGGGCAGGTTGCGGCCGTAGAGCGTGAACTTTCCCTTGGTCCCGGCCGCGCCGGCGGAGGGAGAAATCAAATCAATAAACGGTCCGTCGCTGATGGTCAGCCGATAGAAATACTCGGGGCCGCCGCGATAGGTGAAGTCATGCACTTTCACGACCAACTGGCCGTCCGCCGGGGCCGTGTAGTCGAGCAGGTCGCCGGTGCGGCTGCGTTCAACTTCGCCGCCGGTGCTGCTGTAAAGCACCAGCGCGCCGGCCATGCGCGAATCGATGGCGCGCGACTGGCAGTCGAGCAAGACGCGCTGCCCCTTTTTCACGGCGAACTTGTAAAAATCCATCCCGCTCGCCTCGACGCGGCCGTTCACGGTGCTGCCCAGCGGCACTTCCTGCGCGGATTCAAAGATGGTGTTCGTCCCCTTGCGCAGCAGCTCGGGCCATTGCCCCACGACGAAGGTGCGCGGATTCGAGATGCCGAACCGGCCGACCACCCGCACGTCGTACAAGCCTGGCGGCACGTCCGCGCCGATGGTCACCGAGAATTTCTGCTCGGCCAGCTTCGACGTGATGCCAGCGTGCGAGAATAGCAACTGCGTCGCGTCATCCTGGTCCGCACCCGTCAACGCCACCTCGACCGTCGCGCCCTGTTTGCCGCCCGGCGGAAAAATGGTCGCGAGCTTGGTCTGCGGAAGCTGGGCCTGAACTGGGGCGATGGCTACGAAAGCGACGAGGGTCAGCAAAAGAAAACCGCGGTGGCGTGGGGACATGGAAAGAAAAAAATTTGGAATCATGGCGATTCGGTCGTGCATTGGCGGTTTGGACAACGAGGTGAAAATTTAATTCGAGACAAACCCAAAACTGGAGTGATTTCGCAAAAGGAAATGAGGTTTCACGAAGCTGAGTGGACGGGGAAAAACCATGGCGGCCGCGCCTTCCCAGAATCGCTGCAGAAGACCAGCGCGTCCGCGAGTGTTCAACTGAACAACTCGTTGATCGGCTCGCCCGAGGCCAGCACCCGGTGCGGACGACCGGCGTGGTCGGTGTAGGATTCCTCGGTGTCGATGCCGAGGTGCCGGTACATTGTGGCCAGCACGTCCTGCGGCGTCTTGGCGTTCTCCGCGGGAAACGCGCCGTGCCTGTCGGATTGCCCGACCACACGCCCGCCCTGGATGCCACCGCCCGCGAGCGCGGCGCTGAAAACATTGGGATAATGATCGCGGCCGCCGGTGGAATTCACGCGCGGCGTGCGACCGAACTCGCCCCAGGCAATCACCATCGTGCTGTCGAGCATGCCCCGCTGATCAAGGTCCTCGATCAACGCGGTGTAGGCGCGATCCCAGCGCGGCAGGAAGCCGTCACGCATCGTCTCGTAGCCCTTCACATGCGTGTCCCACCAGCGGACATCAACGGTCACCAAACGCACGCCCGCCTCAACCAACCGCCGCGCCAGCAACACGCGCTGACTCCACGCCGGCACGCCGCAACGATCGGGCGTGGGCGCTTTGTATTCCGGCATGAAACCGTAGCGCTCGCGCACTGACTGCGGCTCCGCATCCAGATCAAACGCCGTCCGCGCCACTGAGCCGGAGACGATGTTCCACGCCTGTTTTTGAAAGCCATCCATCGCTTCGATTGCACCGCTGTTGTCCACATCGCGACGCAACTTGTCGAAGCCGGTGAGCAGGTTGCGCCGACCTTCGAGCCGGTCGAACGAAACGCCTTCGACCGGAGAGAAATTAGGTAGCGAAAACGGGCCGGGCTGGGCGGGGTCAGCCTCGGTTTCGAACGCGGCGTACTTTTTCCCCAGATAGGCCGCGCCGGTGCCGGGCATCCCGCGGGGAATGACGACATAAGCCGGAAGCTGCGGATTTTTGTCCCCCAACTGCCGCGCCACGATGGAGCCGCAACTCGGATAGTAATTCAGGTCGTCGCGCAGCCCCGGAGCGTAACCGGTGAAACAGATCTGATCGCCGCGCGAATGCCCGGCATCGTTGTGATGCAGGCTGCGGATGATCGAAAACTTGTCCATGATCTTCGCGCTCATCGGCAGCAGATCGCAAATCTGGATGCCCGGAACCTTCGTGGGCATCGCGCCGAAAGCGCCGCGATATTCGACCGGCGCGTCGGGCTTCGGATCCCACGTCTCATGCTGGCTCGGTCCGCCGCGCATCCATAGGATGATGACCGATTTCTCGCGCGACACCGATTTTCCAGCCGCCTTGGCCTGCTGCTCGATGCGCAGCAGATTGGAAAGCGAAAGACCCGCCATGCCGAGGAAACCCGCCTTGACGAACCCGCGCCGGTCAGCGCGCAGGAGTCGCCGGAATTCCGGGCAACCGATCCGGTTGTCCTGGTCGTGTCGCTCCGGGTTCATGGGGCTTCCGAAAATCTCCCGATCTCTCCCTTAACTGAAAAGTTCCTGCACTGGCTCACCATGCGGCAGCACTGGAATCGGACGTCCCTGCCGGTCAAGATACGACACCGAGGTGTCCACGCTCAAATGCCGATACATCGTCGCCAGCACGTCTTGCGGCGACTTCGCGTTGTCCTTCGGCAGGCCACCCTTGTCGTCAGATTCGCCGACCACGCGGCCGCCCTGGATTCCGCCGCCCGCCACTGCGGCGCTGAAAACGCCCGGCCAGTGATCGCGCCCACCGTCGTTGGAAATGCGGGGGCTGCGACCAAACTCGCCCCACGCCACCACCATCGTGGTCTCGAGCAAACCGCGCTGATCCAAGTCCTCGATCAGTGCGGAATACGCGCGGTCGAAACGCGGGAGGAACCCTTCCTTCAGCGAGTAAAAATTATCCGAATGCGTGTCCCACCAGCGCAGGTCCACCGTCACCAACCGCACACCCGCCTCGACCAAACGCCGCGCCAGCAACACCCGCTGACTCCACGCCGGAGCGCCGCCACCTGTCGCCGTGCGAGAACTGAACGGCGTCCCAAACCCATACCGCTCACGAACCGTCTGCGGCTCTGCATCCAGGTCAAACGCCGCCCGCGCCGCTTTGCCGGAAACGATGTCCCACGCCTGATGCTGAAACCGGTCCATCGACTCCAATTGTCCGCTCTGATCCACATCCCGGCGCAATTTGTCGAAGCCAGACAGCAGCTTCTGCCGATCGTCCAAGCGATCCAGCGACACACCGGTCGGCGGCTCGAAATTCGGCAGACTGAACGGACCCGGTTGCGCGGGATCCACGAAGGTCTCGAACGGGATGGCCTGCTGGCCGAGATACGCCGGGCCGGTGCCGGGCACCATCTTCGGGATCATCACATAAGCCGGCAACTTCGGGTTCTCGTGCTGCAGTTGCTTGGCCACGATCGACCCGATGCTGGGATAGTAATTCTGATCCACGTTCTGCCCCGGCGGATACCCGGTGAAACAGATCTGATCGCCCGCCGAGTGGCCGGCATCCGTGTGGTGCAGGCTGCGGATGATCGACCACTTGTCCATGATCTTCGCGCTCATCGGCAGATGCTCGCAAATCTGGATGCCTGGCACCTTGGTCGAGACGGGCTTGAACTCGCCGCGATATTCCGACGGCGCATTGGGCTTCATGTCCCAAGTGTCGATCTGGCTGGGACCGCCGCGCATCCAGAGAATGATCACGGACTTCTGGCGCGAGGGCGACTTGCCGCTCACCGCCGCCGCGGCCTCGATTCGCAACAACTCCGCCAGAGAAAGGCCCGCCATGCCGAGCACACCCGCCTTGACGAATCCGCGCCGACTCACCGCCAGCGTGCGCCGGAACTCCTCACACCCGATTTGAACTCGCGAACTCTTTTTCATAACCCGTTTTCGCCCCAATTCGCTCAGTGATTGAACAGAAACTCTTTGCTGCTCACCAGCGCCCACACGATGTCCTCATACGCCTGACGCTTGGCCGCGGGCTGGGCCGCCTTGTCCGCCGCCTTGCTCACCTTTTTCTCGATGTGCGTCTTGGCGATGTCGATCTCGCTGCTCTCGGCATCGCGGCTGAACGCGCCGAAATACAACTCGCGAATCTTTTCCTCATCCGTGCGTTTCTCATCCGCCGCCAAGATGGCCGCGCGGCCCTTGTCAGAACTGAGCTTCGCCTGAATGTCCTTCGAGTTCAACAAGTGGAGGCTCTGCGCCAAGCTCGCGTCCTGCGACCGTTCGCACGAACACGCGCTCGCCGAATCCGGACGTCCAAACACCTGCAGGAAATAGGAACTGGCGTTGAAGCTGTTGTCCGGCAATTGCACCGCCCGCGTTCCCGCCGGCAGGCCCGTCCAAGTGGTGTCCGCCTTGGTGGTCTGATTGATTGCGTCGAGGAGCACCTCGGCCGAAAGGCGCTTCGGATAGTAGCGGGAATAGTTGTGTTTATCGACGCCGTTATGGCTGTTCGGGATCGAACTGAGCTGGTAGGTCGTCGAGCGCGCGATGGTCCGCACGAGATGCTTGAGGTCAAATCCCTTCGCCACAAAATCCTTCGCCACCGCATTCAGCAACTCCGGATTCGTCGGCGGATTGGTCTCGCGCATGTCGTCCTCGGGATCGACCAGGCCGCGGTTGAAGAAGTGCTTCCAGTAGCGGTTCACCAGCGCGTGGGCGAAGAACGGGTTGTCCTTCTGCCGCAGCCAGTCCGCCAACGCGAGACGGGCATCGTCGTCCGGAGTCAATTCCAGCGGCGGATTTCCCAGACCGGCCGGCTTCACCGCCAGCCCGTTCTTCTTATTGTTCTGCGTCGCCACGGTGCGCTTGGCGTAAATGACCTCTTCGCCCGGCTGCGAACCCGGCTTGCGCGCGACCTGCGAGAAGAACGCGCCGAAGCTGTAGTAGTCGTTCTGGCTCCACTTCTCATACGGATGATGATGGCACTGCGCGCATTGGAGGCGCAGACCGAGGAACAACTGCGCCGTGTCTTCCATCTGCGCGTTGGCCGTCTTCACCTGCCGATACCACGCCACCGGCGGGTTCTCCGCGATGTCGCCGGACGCCGCCAGCACGTCGCCGACGAACTGGTCATAAGGCTTGTTGTTCATGATGCTGTCGCGGATCCACGCGTGAAACGCATACGTCCCGCGCATGTAAGGCTCGGTACGTCCGTTCACATTGCTGCGCTGATTCCGCAGCAGCGCGCTCCACATGTTGGCGAAATAATCCGCGTAATCACCACTCGCCAGCAGCGTGTCGATCCACTTGTCACGTTTGTCCTTGTCCTTGTCGGCGAGAAATTTCTTCGTCTCCTCCGCAGTCGGCACGCGGCCCGCAATGTCCAACGTCACCCGGCGGATGAACGTCGCATCATCGCAAACTTCCGAGGGCGGCATGCCCACCTTCTTCAGCTTCGCGAACACCAGCTCGTCGATGTAATTCTTCGCCACCGGCAGATGATCCACCGGCGCGCCCAGCGGGATCGTCGCACGGAACACCGCCACCTTCGCCTGATACCGGATCATCACCGCCAGTTCGCCCGTCTGCTGCGACAACCGCACCAAACCCGTGCCCTCGGTGCTCGCCATGTCCTTGTCGTTCGCTTCGTACAGCACCGCACGGGTCACATCCTCCACCGCTCCGTCCGTGTAATGCGCCAGCACCATCAACTGCTGCTCGCTTCCCGGCGCCAGCGTCCGCTCCTTCGGAAACACCTCGATGCGCTTCACCGTCGCGTCATTGGTGCTGCCATACGGCATGCCCTGCGCCACCCAGCGGCGAACCAGATTGTAATCATACGTATCCAGCTCCATTCGCTTGCCGCCACCGTGCGGCACCACCGCCGCGCCCTTCGCCAGCAACAGGCTCTCGTCCGGTGCCGCCGTGAACAGCCGGCGCCCGCGCGATTCCTTCACCAGATGCTCGTAGTCCTCGGTCGGCTCAAAACCCAGCAACGAAAGCTTGAAACCATTCTGCCCGCCCGACTTCCCGTGGCACCCGCCGCCGTTGCACCCGAGCTTCGTGAAAATCGGCACGATCTTGTCCGGGAAATTCACCGGCGGCACATGGCTGAACTGCTCCACCGCGACCGAAGCCGACGCCGTCAATCCTTCGGCGCTTTTCGCCGTGACCGTCGCCTTCCCATCGCCCTTCGGCACGATGTAGCCGTCCTTCGTCACCTCGACCACGCCCGCCGGCTTCACCTCGTACGTCACCGTCCGGGAATAATCGCGCTCGGCACCCGCGGCGAACCGCGCCGTCACAAGCACCTGCTGGCGCGCGTCGCCGCCCTTCAACACCAGCGGCTTCCCGTCCGGCCGCACCAACATCTCCAACGCCACCGGCTTGCCAACGTCGGCCCCGGCAGGCTTGGCCGCCGCCCGAACCGAAGGAATCGCCGTCAGCGTGGACAGCAACGCAACCGCAATAATTTTCGAGTTAATGCTCATAGTAAAAATCAAACTCCGGCCCGCGCGGCAACGCGGACCTTGTGGTGTTTTATCGAACTGGACTGATGCCTTGTGCGACGGCCCCCTAAATCAGTTCCTTCATTATTTCATGGCGCGAATCCACCAATGAATGCGGCCTTCCTGCGAGGTCCGTAAACTGCGTCGCATAGGGGTCAATCCCGAGCCGAGAATACAGCGTCGCGAACACCTCCCCGAAATGCACCCCGCGCTCCGCGATCTCGCCGCCGAGCCGGTCCGTCGCCCCGATCACCTGCCCCATCCGCATCCCGCCGCCCGACAGCACCCCGCAGCCCACGCGCGGCCAGTGATCGCGCCCCGCGTCCTTGTTGATGATCGGCGTCCGCCCAAACTCGCCCCACGCCACCACCGACACATCCTGGTCCATCCCGCGCTCATACAAATCCTCGACCAGCGCCGTGAACCCCTGCTCGAACAGCGGCAGATGCGTGTCCCGCGCCTCGCTGAAATTGTTCGAGTGAAAATCCCACCGCCCGAAATTCAACGTCACCACCCGCGCCCCCGCCTCCACCAGCCGCCGCGCCAGCAGGAAATGCTCAAGATTCCGCGGTGCCCCGTCGCCGTAGCACTTCGTATCCCCCTTCCCGTAACGCTCCCGCGTCTTCGATGACTCCTTGCTCACGTCCAGCGCCGCCGCCAGCTTGCTCGACGTCAGCATCCCCAACGCCTGCTGCTGAAACGCATCCATCCCCTCGACCAACCCGCTCCGGTCCACATCCCGCCGAAACCGGTCAAATCCCGCCAGCAGCGCCTTCCGATCCTCCAACCGCTCCACCGTGATGTCATTCAGCGTCAAATCCTCCATCCCCGGACCCGATGGTCGGAACGCCGCATGACCCGGTCCCAAGAACCCCGGCAACCCCGGCGACCCGTATGGCGGATGCCCCGCCTTCGGAGCCAGCCCCACAAACGGCGGCACCGACCGCTCCGTCCCTCCGAGCAACTTCCCCACCGTCGAGCCCAGCGACGGCCACCCGCCCGGCGGCTGCTCCCGCTTGCTCCGCCCCGTGTAGCAGATGAACGAATCATGATCCCCGTCCGGCGACCCATACATCGTCCGAATCGGCACCAGCTTGTCCATGATCCGCGCCATCCGCGGCAGATGCTCACAAATCTCGATCCCCGGCACATTTGTCCGGATCGGCTTGAACTCCCCGCGAATCTCCCGCGGCGCATCCATCTTCAAATCGAACATGTCCTGGTGCGGCGGCGCGCCCACCAGATAAATCATGATCACCGCCTTGTGCGACTTGCCCACCCCGGCCCGCGCCTCCGCCTCCAGCAACTGCGGCAACGCCAGCCCGCCCATCCCCAGCGCCCCGATCTGCAAAAACTCCCGCCGCGACACCCCGTCACACAGTTTGCCCGTTGAAGGGCCGAAAATCTTAAACATAAACGCCCATCCGCGACGGGCGGCGACGCAACCGGCTTCAAAAAAGAATCCCCCCGGCGTGATCTCAAATTTCAAATTTCAGATTTGAGTTTTCAAATCCCTCCCCCTGCCTCATTTCAGATCTCAAAGCCGCTCGCTCCCAAGGCCGGGTCCGAAGAAAAGCACTGACCCGCTGACAACGCACAACCAGTGAATCCGATGCAACGCGATCACAGGGTGATGGTTCTTCGAAAAATGCGAGCCACAGTGGAGTGAGGTGAAGCGGAGATGACGCGGCGATCTGGTTCTGAATGTCGGGCGCAGAAGGCTGGCGGTGGTTTCCGTGGCGCACTTACCCGGCCGCTTCCCGATCATCGAAAACGGGCAGGGAACGCTTGGTCTTCGTCAACTTCTTGATCTTGCTCACGGCCATCGCTCCGCGGTCAGTCCAGAGAATCTCTGTTACATCCTCAATCTCTTCGTAAACGGGGAGAAGCAGCGAGATGCCGGTAAAGCGCCACTCGCCGCCGTTGGTCTTTGAAGGGTGGCCGGCACGGCCCAGCTTCATCGCCTTTCCGTACGCTTCTTCGCGACTCTTTGCGCGAATCTGTTTCGCGCTCTCCCATACCGGACACCGACTGTTCGGTGACAACGCCTACTGCCGCTTCGAGACCCACAGCTCGACTTCCCGGTATATCCACCAACCAGAGTAGCTTTGGTTCCGGAAAGCGATTTTTGAACGCCGAGACATGTCAGCGTGGAGGGGGCGTATCCAATTTCAGATCAGCAAATCTATGAACGTCTCGCGCCCCTCGGCCCAAGTGACAATCAGTGCCGCTCAGGGCGCTCCCGGACGTCGCTTTTGAGTTGTCGCGAAGTGGCCCGCACCCCGCACGGGCTGCCGCTTCTGCGGCGTGAAAGCCGCGCGCCCGCCTCACAACCCCGGCAGGCTGAACCCGGAGGTGACTTTGCCCATTTCGGTGTTGGAGATTTCCTTGGCCTGCGCCAGCGCGTTGTTGGCGGCGGTGAGGACGAGGTCTTCGAGAAGTTGCGCGTCGGCCGGGTTCACGGCGGCGGGATCGATCTTGATGGATTTCAGGAGGCCGTCGCAACTGGCGACGGCCTTGACGGCGCCGCCGCCGCTGGTGGCTTCGACGGTGCGGTTGGCGAGTTCGGATTGGGTCTTCTCAATCTGCTGCTGAATGCGGGAGGCCTGCTTCATCAATTTGCCAATGCTGGACATGGTACGGTGGGTTTGGGGGTTGGGTTGCGGTTGCGGTTTGGAGCTTGCCGGAGCGCGGTGCAGCGCGGCTTACGCGCGCACTTCCACGATCTGGCCTTTGAATACTTCGAGGGCTTTCTGGATTAACGGGTCGTTCTTGAAATCATCTTTGCTGAAGGAGATGGACTCGGTGCGCGGCTTGGCCGGTGCGGCGGCGGCAACGGGAGCGCCGGACTTGGCGGGGGCGGCGGCACTGGTTGGCTCGGCTTTTTTGGCCGCCGACGCGGCGGCGGACACGGTGGCAAACGGCGGCGCGGAGGATTCGGGTTCGGCAACGACGGGCCGCTGAAATCCGGCGGGCATTTCGGCCTGCACGAATTTCACCTGGACGTGCGGATGGCCGAGTTCGGCGAGTTTGGTCTGGAGAATCTGGTGGGTCTTGGAGTTGTCCACCATGCCGATGCGGTCGGCGAACTCGGCATCGAAGCCGATGGTGAGCAGCTTGCTGGTGAGCGACACCGGATGCGCGGCGATGAGGTAGGTGTGCGTGAATTTGCTGGCGCGCTCGACGCCGGCCATCAACGCAGGCCAGAGCGTGGCGAGGTCGGCGGGCGAGGCGGCGGGGGCCTCGGGACGCACGGGGGCCGGTGTGGGGGTGTGAGCGTGCGGGGGTGTGGGCGCGGGAGTGGGTGCGGCGGAAAGCGAGAACGACGACGCCGGTGCTGGTGTGGGCGCAGGTGTCGGCGCGGGGGCTGCGACTGGCGCGGGCCGGACTGCGGGCGCAGGAGCGGGCGCGGACGCCGCGGCGGTGGCTTGGGCGAACGCAGCGGAGAGCGAGGTGCCGGGGGCGGTGCGCGCGGGAGCCGGGGCTGGTGCGGACGCGGACGCGGACACAGCCGAGGAAACAGCAGCGGCGGTCGGCGCGCTCGTGGCGGTGGGCGCTGCGCCGCCGCGGAGTTGTTGCAGTTGCTTCAAAACCGTCTCGATGGGCACGGCGTTGCGCGCGCGGATGGCTTTGAGCAGGGCGACTTCGACGAGGATTTTTTTCGAGGCGGCATCGCGGAAGCCGCCTTCGCAATCGGTGAGGACTTCGAGGATGCGCGTGAGGGCGTCGAGGTTGACGCCTTGGGCCTGCTCGGCGAGGCGCGCGGCTTCGTTCTCCGAGACCTCGAGCATGTTCAGGTCGCCGCTGGAGATGACGAAGACGAGCAGATTCCGAAAATGGGCGAGGAGGTCGGCGAG
>BJHT01000080.1:0-1116 GCA_014193395.1 Verrucomicrobiota bacterium | reverse complement strand
GAGCAGACGGGCGAGGTCTTTGCCGCTGCGGGCGAGGTTGTTCAGTTCGCGCAGGGCCGGCTCGGGCTGGCCGTCGAGGATGGCCTGGGCAATGGCGATGATCTGGGTCTGCGCGGTGAGGCCGAACATCGAGAGGACGTCGGGTTCCTCGATGCGGTTGCCGCAAAAGCTGATGAGCTGGTCGAGCGTGGATTCGGCGTCGCGCATGCCGCCGTCCGCGCCGCGGGCGACCGCCTGGAGCGCGGCGTCGTCAATCTGTACGTTTTCTTTTTCGGCGATTTGCTTGAGGTGGCTGACGATGAGCGCGGCGGGGATGCGACGGAGATCGAAGCGCTGGCAGCGGGAGAGAATCGTCGGCAGAACCTTCTGCGGATCGGTGGTGGCGAAGAGGAACTTCACGTGCGCAGGCGGTTCCTCGAGGGTCTTCAGCAGCGCGTTGAACGCGGCCGGCGTGAGCATGTGGACTTCGTCGATGATGTAGATTTTGAACTTCGACGTGGCGGGCGAGAACTTGGCGGCCTCGCGGAGATCGCGCACCTGCTCGACGCCGTTGTTGCTCGCGCCGTCGATTTCCATGACGTCGAGCGAGCGGCCCTCGGTGATTTCCTG
Source organism: Verrucomicrobiota bacterium (assembly GCA_014193395.1). Lineage (GTDB taxonomy): Bacteria > Verrucomicrobiota > Verrucomicrobiia > Limisphaerales > BJHT01 > BJHT01. The sequence goes on along the minus strand of BJHT01000080.1, from coordinate 507 downwards.
GCAGCGCGGATCGGACTCGTCGATGTCCACCTTGGGGCCGCCGGTGCAGTTCAGGCACTTGGCGAAGATGCGGGCGACGGTGGTTTTGCCGGTGCCGCGCGGGCCGCAGAAGAGGTAGGCGTGGGCGATGCGCTGGGCGGCGATGGCGTTGGCAAGGGTCTGCGTGACGTGCTCCTGCCCGACGACGTCGCTGAAACGCTGGGGCCGGTATTTTCTGGCGATTACCTGATAGGACACGCCGGGACGATGAAGGAGGAACGGGGTGGGATGAAGAAGAAAATGCGGCGGGGTCTTGGCGCGGGTGTGTGACGAATAAGTAACCCAAAAGCGGCGCGCCTTGTCGGGCGTGCTTTTTTCGGGTTGCTATATTGTATTTGTATAGATACAAACACCCATGCCTACTTCCCAGCAAGCTCTCCGTTCCCAACGCGACGCCGTGCTCGCGCAGATTCAACAGATCGACCACCTGCGCCGCGGTTCCTTGAGCCGCCAGTTCTTTCAAACCCG
>BJHT01000079.1:7247-22397 GCA_014193395.1 Verrucomicrobiota bacterium | reverse complement strand
CGCCAGCAACCCCCGCAACGCCCGCCCCCGCTCCAGAAACCCCGCAAACACCGGCAGCCCGGCCAGCCCCCGCCAAGTACCGCAGGCGTCCCCGCCTGCGAGTTCTGGCGGCGTCTCGCCGCCAGTACCAACGCCGGGGGCGAGGACGCCTGCGAGTGACGAGACCTCCTCGCTTCGTTCATCGGTTCTGGGGGCGAGACGCCCCCCGAACTCGCAGGCGGGGACGCCTGCGGTACCCGCCGCCGTATCCAACTCCAACAACGGCCCCAGCAATTCACACGCATGCTCCGCCTCGCGCCAGTCCACCGTCGTCGCCTCCCGCACCGCAATCGCCGGAAACATCCGTCCGAGATGCGCGAGAAACGGCGACGGATTCAGCGGCTTCCCCTCGCCATCTGCCGCCGCGCTCGTGAGCACCAGCCGGCCGCTCGAACGCGTGCAGGCGATGTAACCAAAGTAGCGCTCGTGCCCGAGCCGCTGCTTCGGACTCGGGCCGAGATACACCTCGCGCCGCTCCAGCACGAGCCGCTCGTCATCCGTTAGCAACACCCCCGGCGCGGGCGGCGCGGGGAAAATGGATTCGTTCAAACCCAGCACCAGCGCGAGCTTCAACTCGGGATTGCGCGAGCGGTCGATGGTCCCCACGAGCACCTGATCCAGCGCCGGCGGGATCACGCCCACCGTCAGCCCGCCCAACCCCGACTCGAGAATCGGCAGCCAGTCCCGCAACGGCAGCGCCTCCGTGGCAAACGCCAGATCGAGATTCTCCAGCCACTCCGTCATCTGCCGCCACACCGTGCGATGAATCGCCTCGTCGATTTGAAATTTCGGATGCGCCACATCCGCCACGCTCCACCGCTCCAACGTCGGCCCCACCGCGAGCGCCTGCCAAAACTCGCGCACCGCCTCCGCCAGCGCCTTGCCCGAAACGCCTGTGCCCGCGCCCGCGCTCACGCCCCCGCCGCCACCATCGCCCGCACTCGCGCCGACCGCTTCCGCCAGCCGCTCGAACGCCGGGACCAGTCGCAGCCGCAACGCCTCCGCGCGCGCCGCGCTCCCGTCCTGGCCTGCGATCCGCAGCGGCTGCCGCCACGTCTCACCCTCCCACCCATGCTCGAGCGCGAGATTTTCCAGCCAGTCGATCTCCTGATCGCCCACGCCCGTCAGGCCCGTTTTCAGGGCGCCAAACCAATCTTCGCGCCGCCAGCCGAACGCCGCCACGCGCAGCGCAAAGCGCGTCAGCTCCGCCATTGGATGATGCGCCACCGGCTCGCGCTGATCCAAAAAGAACGGAATCTCGTACCGCGTAAACACCCGCCGCAACACGCGGTCGTAGCCGCGCAACTGCCGTACCAGCACCGCGCAATCCCGCCAGCGTCCTCCACCGCGCACATGCCCCAAAATCTCCCGCGCCGCCAGCACCGCCTCCGCCTCGGGATTCGCGCAGCGGTAGAGGGCTAGCGCATCTGTCGGACTCGTCGGACTAGTCGGACCAGTCAGACCCGTCTGACCCGCCTCATACACCCGCCCCCCTGCCCACCCACGCTCCAGATGCCCCAGCACCGGCCGCCCCGCGAACCGCCCGCGCTCCGCCACGCGCGGCAGTTCCTCGATCACCACGGCGCAGCCCTCCACCGCCGCCAGCTTCGCCTGACATTGCCGGAACGTCTGCGCCACCACCGACCACGTCGAGAGCCAGCCCGGCTCCTCGACCGGCCGGCCTTCGAGACAAAACGCCAGCGTCGCCTGTTCGCAAAACGGCACCAGCGCCGCCAGCAGATCAATCTCCTGCGGCGTCATCTCCGCGAAGCCGTCGAGCCACAGCCCCGCCAGATGCACCGGGGCCGCGCCGCCCGACCGCCGCGCCTCATCCGTGATCCCGCGCAGCAACGCCGTGGCGACATCGAGCACTTCATTGCCATCGCGCAGCTCGTGCTCGCGCAGCCACTGCTCGTACGCCCTTAGAAGCAGCGCGAAATCATGCAGCTTGTCGCTCAGCGCATCCCCCAAATCCTCCGCCAGCCGCGCCAGCAGCGACGGCGAAAGCTGATGCCGCTGAAACTCGCGCAGCAGCAGGCTCAGTTGCGTCGCGAAGCCCGGCAGCCGCGCCGTCGCGCGAAACACCCGCAGCTCCGCATGATGCCGCGCCAACAGCGCGCGCAGCACCATCAGGCGGCCCTCGTCGGCCAACAACTGCACGGGAGTCTCCGAGAATTCATCAATGAGGAACTGCGCCAGCCGCTCGAAGGAAACGATCTCCAGCCGCGTGTAGCCCGCCAGTTGCGGGTCCGCGAGCAGTTGCCGTTCGAGCTGAAACGTCGCCTGCTTCGGCGCGAGCAACACCAGCGGACGCGGCCTCAGCTCACCTTTGTTTTCGCGCAACAACTCGGCGCGGATTTCCGCCAGACAGCGGAACGTCTTGCCGCTGCCCGCCGGGCCGAGAAGGAATCGCGCTTGCACCCCGCCGTTCTCCGGCAAACCCCGCCCACCGCAAAGCAATTTCCCATCGCGTAGCCGCCGACGTGAGGAGGCGGATCGGCCGCTGCGGCAGGAGCGCGCACAGCCCGCTCGCGCGTCCCCTTGTAGGAGTCGAGGTAACGAGACTCTAACCTCCTTCCGCGAGAGCCGCCCTCTCCGACCAAAGCCGGTCAGAGCCTGCCAACGTACCCCCCTTCCCTTTATCGGGTACGATGGCCCCATGCTGCGCCGTTTCGGCGCGCGGGTTCTCCTCACGTCGTCTCCTACAAAGGCCCGGGCTGCCGTGCTCCCGGCTGTGCAAGAGAAGACGTGGGCAGGCTCTCACCTGCTTTGGGAGAATCACGCCGCTCGCGAGGGAAAGGTTAGAGTCTCCTTACGTCGTCTCCTACAAGCCCGCGGACGACGCACCACCGCAGTTGCACCCCCGCCGCATTTCAGGCGCAATGCGCCGATGAAATTTTTCGGCCGCTCGCACCTTTCTCCCCGCCGCTTCGTTCCGTTCGTCGCCGCCGCCCTCCTGCTTCTCCCGCTCCTCGCCCGCGCGCAAACCACCGCGACGCCCGTCCCCGCCAAGGACCGCATGGTCGTGGTGATCAGCATCGATGGCTTCCCCGCGTGGCTCTGGGAAGACCCCTCGCTGCCGATGCCCACGTTGCGCAAACTCGCCGCCACCGGCGCGACCGCCGCGCGCATGACCGTCTCGAATCCCACGCTCACCTGGCCGAATCACACGACGCTCGTCACCGGCGTTTCGCCAGCGCGCCACGGCGTGCTCTATAACGGACTGGTCCTGCCGCAGGGACCGCGCGAGCCGTGGCGGCTGGAGCCGTGGGCGGACAAGGCCGTGCTGGTGCGCGTCCCGACGCTCTACGACGCGGTCTTCAAGGCCGGCCTGACCACCGCGCACGTCGATTGGATTCCCACCACCAACGCCGGGACGTTCAATTGGGAATTCCCCGAGCGCCCCGGTCCACACGGCAAGATCGAGCAGGAGATGCTCGCCGCCGGTTCGATCACCGCCACCGACCTTGCCGAGTTCAACAAACGCAACCCGGCGTGGCGCGACGTTTATTGGAACCGCGCTGCGATGCACATCATCGCGCAGCACCGGCCGAATCTGCTGCTCGTCCACCTGCTGAACACCGACGCGCTGAACCACAAGTTCGGCCCCGGCACGTGGGCCAGCCACGCGGCGTTCGCCTATGCGGATACGTGTGTGCGCGATCTCGTGGATGCCGTCGGCGCCGCCGGGTTCCGCGACCGCGCGACGTTTTTCGTGACCACCGATCACGGCTTCAAAACCGCGCGCCGCCTGATCCGTCCCAACGCCATCCTGCGTCGCGCCGGACTGCTGAACACCGCCGGTCCGGTGAAAATCATCTGCGACGCGCACGCGATGACCATCGGCGGCTCGGCGAGCATTTACGTGACGAACCCCGAGCGGCGCGACGAATGGCTGGCGAAGGCGAAGGCGGCGTTCGACGGCATTGAAGGCATCGCGCGCCGTGTGGACCCGCCGGCGTTCGCGGAATTTCATCTGCCGTCGGTGAAGGAAAATTCGCAGATGCCCGACTTCATCCTGCTGCCCAAGCCCGGCTACGCGTTTCACGCCGCGCCGCAGGACAGCGAACCCGTGACCGATGTCACCGCCGACACCTACGCCGGCCACCACGGCTATCCGAACAGCGACCCGGAAATGGACGGCGTGTTCTTCGCGTGGGGCCTTGGTATCCAGCCCGCCGCGAAGCTCGCGCGCATCGCCAACGTGGACGTCGCGCCCACCGTCGCGCGGTCGCTCGGCGTCACGATGCCCGGCGTCGAGGGGCGCGTGCTGGAGGAGATTTTCCGGCGGTAAAAAACGAGGCGCAGCGAGCGCCACCGCCGGAGTGCGCCCGTCCTCGGGCGCAGCAGCGCCCGAAGGTATGACCGCTTCGGATTCGCCCACATCACCGACCATTTCACGCCGCTGCGCCCGGGGACGGGCGCACTCCGCACGCGACCGGGGCGTCCGCCTCCTCACGTCGGTGGCTGCCAAAAACAAAAGCGGCGGCGCAGAGACTGCGCCGCCGCTGAGGTTGGAAGTGTATCGTGACGGGCGGGTGCCCGCCGTCGCGGAGCCGCCGGTTAGTGGCAGCCGCAGCCGGAGCCGCAGCTCTCGAAGTCCGCAGCCTGCGGCACGCGGCCGATCTCGAAGGTCTTGGAGAAATATTGGTTCACCGTCTCCTGCAGCGCCTGGATTTCCTTCTGCGCCTCGATGAAAGAGGTCGCCACCGTGTTCTTCAGGAAGGTGTCGCGGAGGGCTTCGTATTGGGCGATTTCCTCGTCCGTGATCGGCGCGCCGGCGGACTGCTTTTCCTGCAGCATCTGGCTGCGTTCGGTGAGCATCTGGTAGCTGTATTTGGCCATTTCATCGGCCATGAAGGCGTCCACCTTGCCGCGGAGCTCGTTGAAATTGGGCAGCTCGAGGAGGCTCTGGCAGAGGTCCTGGGTTTTCTGGATCACACCAACGGGTTCGGCGAGGACGTTCATTTTGATTCGGTGGTTATTGCGGAATGTTTTATCCGACAGTTTAGGTTTCGACGCTGGCAGACGGTAGCACCGGAAGGGCGGGGTGCAAGCACGGCGGCAGGGCGCGAACCGGCCGCCCGACGAACCCGCGCGACGTGCCGCCGGCGTTGCGGAGGCGGCCGATTCAACAGAAGTCGGCGGGCCGTGGACCGGTTGTCGCCGCCCATTTCCCGCCATTCCCGCGTCCGGTCCTCAGAACAATTTTCGAGGCATGACCGCCAAAAAAAGTTGAGCCGCCGACCTGGCCACCGAGCAGGATTTTTCCCGTGATATACGAACTTACTGGCGACCTCCTCCTCTCCGAAGCCCAAGCGATCGCTCATGGCGTCGCGCCCAACGACCACTTCGACTCCGGCCTGGCCTTGAGCCTGCGGCAAGACTGGCCCGCGATGTACAAAGACTTCCGTCACTTTTCCAACACGAACCACCCCAAGCCCGGAACTTTGTGGGTGTGGGCTGGAGTTGGCGGCCGGCGGATCATCAACCTCTTCACGCAGGAACCCGCGGCCAGCGAGGGTTCCCATCCCGGCCACGCCACCCTCGGAAATGTGAACCACTGCCTCCGCGAACTTCACAAGCTCATCGCCACCGAGCAGCTCACCAGCGTCGCCCTGCCCCGCCTGGCCACCGGCATCGGCCATCTCCAGTGGGGAGATGTCCGGCCGCTCATCCACACGCATCTCGGTGCGCTCACCATTCCGGTGTTCATCTACTCCACCTTCAAGAAAGGTGTGAAGGCGGTGGAACCGAAAGCCTGAGTTTCGGCGGCGGACGGCGACCCACGGCGCACGCCGCGCCGTCGCTGTCTCACCCGCGCGCCCTTCTGCTGAGTAAGCCCCACCAGGCGCGCGTCCGAAGCGCCGTGAAATTCCGATTTGAAAATTGGCGGTGGCTGCGGCGTGCGTTGCTGGTGGCGAGCTGGACGGTTCCGGTGGCTGCGGTCTCGGCCGCAGCCGTGGATGGCATGGCGTTTTTCGAGAGCCGCATCCGGCCGTTGCTGGCCGAGCATTGTTACGAATGCCACAGCGCCGGAGCCAAGAAACTCAAGGGCGGCCTGCGCCTCGACACGCGCGACGGCTGGGCCAAGGGCGGCGATTCCGGACCGGCGCTGGTCGCGGGCAAACCCGAGGACAGCCTGCTCATCAAGGGCATCCGGCATTGGGACAAGGATTTCAAAATGCCGCCGGAGAAACGGCTCGCCCAGGCGCAGATCAACGACCTCATCGAGTGGGTGAAACTCGGTGCGCCGGACCCCCGCACGAACGCGGCCCCGGCGGTCGCGGCGGGCGGCGCGGCGGCGAAACCGGCGTACGGCGTAAGCCTCGAGGAGGGGCGGAAACATTGGGCGTTTCAGCCGGTCAAGGCCGTCGCGCCGCCGCCGGTGAAAGATCGCGCGTGGCCGCGGAACGACGTGGATTTTTTCACGCTCGCGCGCATGGAGCAGGCGGGCGTGGTGCCGGGGCCGGATGCGGGGCGGCGCGCGTTGCTGCGGCGGGTGACGTTTGATCTCACGGGACTGCCGCCCACGCGGGAAGCGGTCGAGGCGTTTGTCGCGGATCGGTCGGCGGAGGCTTTCGCGCGCGTGGTGGATCGGCTGCTGTCGTCGTCCGCGTATGGCGAGCGCTGGGGACGCCACTGGCTGGACTTGGTGCGTTACGCGGACACCTGCGGGAACGCTTCGGATTATCCCGTGCCGCAGGCTTACAAGTACCGGAACTACGTATTGCAGGCGTTCAATCGCGATGTGCCGTACGACCAGTTCATCCGCGAGCAAATTGCCGGCGATCTGCTCCCGGCGAAGTCTGAGACCGAGAAGCTCGAGCGCACGATTGCCACGGGTTATCTCGCGACCTCGCGGCATTTTGGCGGCGGCGGCGGCGAGCGGCATCTGACCATCGAGGACAGCATCGACAATCTGGGGCGCACGTTTCTCGGGCTGTCGCTCAACTGCGCGCGCTGCCATGACCACAAGTTCGATCCGATCCCGACGCAGGATTACTACGCGCTCTACGGCATCTTCGACAGCAGCCGCTATCCGCATCCCGGCAGCGAGGGCATGAACCGGCCCAAGGACCTGGTGCCGCTCATCACCAAAGCGGAACTCGAGACGCTGCAAAGAGCGCAGAAGGAAAAAGCCGCCGTGGTGGAAGCGGAAATCAAGAAGCTCGAAGCGGACAAGGCGGCGATCGACAAGGAGCCGGCCGGTGCGGACAAGAAGACCCGCGTCGCGCAGGCCACCAAAGCGATCACCGATGCCAAGGCGCGCCTGAAGCAGCTCGGCGATGCGCCGGTTTTCGAGCAGGCGTACGCCGTGGTGGATGGCACTGCGACCAATGCCCACCTGCATGTGCGTGGCGATCCGCACCGGACGGGCGAAGAGGTTCAGCGGCACTTTCCGCAAATTCTCGGCGGCCAGTCGCTGCCCAAAAACTGCGCGACTAGCGGCCGGCTCGAGCTGGCGGGCTGGATTGCCGATCCGGCGAATCCACTGACGGCGCGCGTGATGGTGAACCGGTTGTGGCAGCATCATTTCGGGCGCGGGCTGGTGACGACGCCGAACGATTTCGGCGCGCGCGGGGCGCGGCCGTCGCACCCGGAGTTGCTCGATTTTCTGGCCGCTCGTTTTGTGCAGAGCGGTTGGTCAGTGAAGGCGATGCACCGCCTGCTGCTGCTCTCGCACACCTGGCAACTGGCCAGTGGCGACGGCGACCTGGCGGCAGATGCCGCGGTCGCCGGCGCCGATTGGGCGGCGCGCAACGCCGCCGCCGACCCGCACAATCTCCTTTGGTGGCACGCGGACCGCCGCCGGCTCGACGCCGAGGCGATCCGCGACGCGTTGCTGTTTGTCGCGGGTGATCTGGATGCGAGCACGGGCGGCGCGCATCCGTTCCCGGCGGTGAACACCTGGAGTTTCACGCAGCACAACCAGTTCTTCGCGGTGTACGACAACAAGCTTCGCACGGTGTACCAGATGCAGCAGCGGCTGCGGAAACATCCGTTCCTGGCGCTGTTCGACGGCGCGGACCCGAACTCGAGCACGGCGGTCCGCGAGCCGAGCACGACGCCGTTGCAGTCACTGTTTGTGATGAACGACAAGTTTGCGCACGAAGAGGCCGCGCAATTTTCCGCTCGGCTCGTGGCGGCGGAACCGGACGAAACGCGCCGCATCGAACGCGCGTTTGTGACCGCCTATGCACGTCCGCCGCTGCCCGAGGAAACGCAGGCCGCGAAGGATTATCTGCGGCAGTTCGGCGAAAAACTCACGGCCCGGAAAACGCCCGCCGCGCAAATCCCCGCCGCTGCGTGGGCCAGTCTCGGCCGCGCGCTGCTCGGGGCGAATGAGTTTCTTTATCTGGATTAAAGCGTAGGAGTGAGGCGCTGGTGCGCGGGCGGGAGACCTGGCGATTCGGATCGAAATTTGCCGGTGGGATTTCGCCGGACACATGCAGAGCAGCACAGCCCCGAGCCGACGGTCAGCGGCGGCAGCCATTCTCCGGCCAGGGAAGGCGGATTGAACTTAGCCTTTATTTTCACGGCAGGGACGGGCATACCTCAGGGCAATGCACGATTTCAAATATGTCGATGGGAAGCTGACCTGCGATCAGCTGGCGGTAGACACCTTGGTGAAGAAGCACGGCACTCCGCTGTATATCTACTCCCAGCACACGCTGGAGGATCATTATCAGAAGCTCGACCAGGCGCTGGCGCCGCTCGACCACCAGATTTGTTTCGCGATGAAAGCGAACTCGAATCTGGCCGTGATGCGCACATTGGCCAATTGCGGCGCGGGTTTTGACGTGGTGAGCGAGGGCGAACTGCGGCGTGTGCTGGCGGCGGGGGGCGATCCGAAGAAGTGCGTGTTCGCCGGCGTGGGCAAGACCGAGCGCGAGATCGAGTACGCGCTCAAGCAGGGGATTTACGCGTTCAACGTCGAGAGCGAGCCGGAGTTGCAGCGCATCAACCGCCTTGCCGCCAAGCACGATCTGGTCGCGCCGGTCGCGGTGCGGGTGAACCCGAACATCGACGCCCACACGCACGCGAAGATCACGACGGGCACGTACGAGAACAAGTTCGGCATTGCGTTCGAGGAGGTCGCCGCGGTGTATGCGCGCGCGAGCAAGCTCAAGAATTTGCGGCTGCGCGGCATTCAGATGCACATCGGCTCGCAGCTCACGCAGGTCGAGCCGTTCCGGCTGGCGGTGGAGAAGATGCTGCCGTTGGTGAAGAAGCTGGCGAAGAAACACTCGTTCGAGTTTTTCAGCATCGGGGGCGGCATCGGGATCGTGTACGACAAGGCGTTGGAAAGCGGCGCGGCCGCGTGGTGGCAGACCCCGGCAGCGAAGAACATCATCACGCCGGCGAGTTACGCGGCGGCGCTGGTGCCGCTGCTCAAGCCGCTGGGCCTGCGCATCCTCGTCGAGCCGGGCCGGTTCATCGTGGGCAACGCGGGCATCCTCGTGACGCGCGTCGAGTACGTAAAACGCACGGGCAAGAAAAATTTCGTGATCGTGGACGCGGCGATGAACGACCTGATCCGCCCGGCATTTTACGATTCGTATCACCAGATCGTGCCGGTGGCGGAGACCGCCGGCGCGCTGATTTCATCGGACGTGGTCGGGCCGATCTGTGAGTCGGGGGATTGTTTCGCGAAGGAGCGTCCGCTGCCGCGCGTGGACGAGGGCGACTATCTCGTGCTGATGAGCGCGGGCGCGTACGGCTCGGTGATGGGATCGAATTACAACAGCCGCGCGCTGACGACCGAGGTGCTCGTGAATGGCCGGCAGTCCGCGGCGGTGCGCGAGCGCCAGCCGCTGGAGATCATCTGGGAGGCGGAGGGGATTCCGGCGTGGTTGACGAAGACGGCGTGAGGGCGGGGCGGGAAGTCTGTAGTACGGAGTTCCGCCTTTAGGCGGCGGGACGTCCGCCGGGCGAAACGCTAAAGAAATTTCTGAGGCCCCTCGTCGGCTGTGCGCCGGGCCGGCTAAAGCCGGAACTCCAAACTCCCGGAATCGCCGTTCATCCGACGCGCCACGAAATTTTCGCGATCGTCGTTTTGCCAAACGCCGTTTGCAGTTGCGTGAGGATCGGGCGGTAGCGGTAGCGGACGAGTTCATCCAGCCACACGCTGTGATCGACGGTGACGAAGAGCGTGCCGTCGCGCAGGCCGGTGGGCTGGGCGTGCGCGGTGACGTTGGGATCGAGGAGATTGTTCCAGACGCGGATGATCTCGGCCTCGGCCTGGCGTTTCTCGATGCGCAGGCCGGTGAGGACCTTGGCGACGACGGCGGAGGCGGGCTTGGCCGTGTCGGCGCGGGCTTTCTCGAGCGGCACCAGGTCGATGTGCCGCCAGTCGGCGAGCACGCGGCGGCGGGAGGCGTACCAGACTTTGTCAGTCTCAGACATCCTGCTCGGTCAACACCAGCACGCCGTGAGCCGGGAGGTCGTAGGGGCCATTGAGGTCGGTGGCGGTGAGATGGTCGTGGACCGTCTTGAAAAACTGGAGCCGCACGGACATGGCCTGGTGGTTGAGAATGAAGAGGAACCGTTTGCCATCTTTCTGGCGGATGGACAGCTCGACCGTGTCCGGCACGCGGAAATACGGGGCGATTTCGCAGAGGGTGCGCGCCCAGGCGATGAGGTCGTTGTAGAAAAACTGGTGGCTGACGGTGCCGACGTAGATGGCGCGGCCCGCGCCGAATTCGTTCATCGTGACGGCCGGCATGCCCGCGTAAAAATCGCGGCCGTAGGTCGCGAGCACCTGCGCTTCGCGGACGTCGATGAGGTCGCACCAAAGCCGCGCGGGATGGCTCGCGGTCGTGGGAATGACCGAGCGCACCGAGAGGTTGTTGTCGTCCGTGGGCGGAAGGACATCCCACTCGGTGACCTCCATGCCGAAGAGGTCGGTCATGTCGAAGGGCAGGCCGGTGTTGGGGACGATGTGATGTTCATCAACCAGGCCGGTGTGGCAGGTGGCGATGAGCGTGCCGCCGTTGTACACGTAGAGTTTGAGGGCATCGACTTCCGCGCCCGAGAGCAACTGGAGGCCGGGGATGATGACCAGCTTGTACCCGGAGAGATCGTCGGAGGGCCGCGCGAAATCGACCATGATGTTGCGCCCGTGCAGCGCATTGTGGAAGAAGTGCATCACGTCGCGCTGATGGTAGTGCTTGTTCGGCCGGAGCGTCTGGTCGGTGGCCCATTCGCTGGGCTGGCTGTGGAGGATGCACGCGTCGGCCACCACCTTGCTGCCGGCGATGAGCGGGCCGATCTCCTTCAGTTCGTTCCCGATCTGGCGGATTTCCTTGTACATCCGGTGATTGGCCTTGCCGCTGTGGGGCAGGACGCCGCCGTAGAATTTCTCGGGACCGATGCGGGGCGGCCGCCAGTAAAAATACAGCACGCCGCCGGCGCCGCGGGAAATCAATTGATAGGAGAATAGTCGGACGACCCCCGGCCGTACCAGCGCGTTGACGTCGCTCCAACTGACGTTGCCCGCCTTCTGCTCGATGACCCAGAAGCCCTCGTCGTCGTTGGGCGTGCGGCTGTCCCGCTTCTTGAGCGAGCGGATGAAATCGATGCTCGAGGCGATCTCGGACGGGCGTGACTTGGCCGTGGCGTCGCTGTCCAGCGAAACGAAATCCAAGCCCTCGGCCATGTCGAAATAATCAATTTGCGTCGCAAAAGCGCGCAGATTGGTGGTGGTCGGCGCTTTCGGACAAAGCTGGTGCAGCAGGTCCACCTGCATCCGTGCAAACGCCACGCAGGTGTCGCTCGAGAAGCGCCGCCAGTCCAGGAGCAGTGCGGGATTATGCACGGACGGTGCGGCCATGGGCATCGGCACTTGGTTCCATTCCGTCACCTTTTGCCCCCAGAAGGCGGTGCCCATCGCCTCGTTAAGGCGCTCGATGCTCTGGTATTTGGCCGCGAGCCACGCGTGCCAGTCACGCCGCGTCTCGGGGTTGAAGGAATACTCGGTGTGATGCCGGCCCAGCCCGTTGTCGATCTGCCACGCGATGAGATCGGGATGATCGCCCAGCGCGCCAGCCATGGCCGTGATGATTTTCCGGCAATAATCCCAGTAGATATTGCTGTTCATGCAATAGGCCCGCCGGGTGCCTTCGCGCCGACGCTGGCCGTGCTCGTCCAGCGGGAGGATGTCCGGATGTTTCAGCGCCAGCCAGATGGGCGGCGCGGCGGTGGGCGTGCCGAGGACGATCTTGATGCCATTGCGGCCGAGAATATCCATCGCCCGCCGCAGCCAGCCGAAATCGAACTTGCCCTCCTCTGACTCGCACAGGCCCCAGGAAAATTCCCCCAGGCGCACCACATTCATCCCGGCTGCGGCCATCAATCGCGCATCCTCCTCCCAGCGGGCCTCCGGGGCTTCCTCGAAGCCGTCGTAGGGGAAAATCCAGTGTTCTGGGTAATAATCAGTGCCGAAGTACATGATGCGCGTGCGGTTGAGCGGACTGAAACAGAAGGCGCGGGGCAGGGCAAAACAAAAACGGGCAGCGGCGGCGCAGCATGAAATTGTGGATGCCGGTTGCGCGTCGGCCGCAGCTCAAAGCGCAAAGTTCCATCATCAGGTCACCGGTTTTACGCAGAACTGCGAGGACTCCCATTCCCCCAATAACCGGCCAAAGAAACGGTGATGCCGCTGCTGGTCCTGCCGGTCTGGGCGTGGCTGTGCCGGGCAAGATTATTGGCCGCTGGTCGCGGGCGGCATGCTGTGGCGAGGGGCGGCGTTGGGTAGCAACTGGCGGCCGGCGACACGATTGGTGAAGCCGAGTTTTATCTTGCCTGAGAGAGGGTGTTGCGAAAGTTCGCGTAAGTGCTTGGATTTCGGCGACTTGGTTACGGAAAAAGGGCATCTGCGTCCCCGACACCGAGTATGTGCGTTTTTATGGGTAGCCAAATGTGGATGAAACCCGCGCTACCATGTGGGTTTGCTGAGGCGCCCGTTCGCAAACGTTTGCTCCACACAAAGTAGTGGAAATAAGGAAATCTGTAAATTGGCCAATGATTTCGCAGTTCGCGTCCGACCCTTTCGCAACACCCTCTGAGAAGCTGAATTCGAGGCAGTTTCCTAGGAATAAGTTTACATTCACCCATCTCACTGAGGACATGAAAGTGCAAATCCCAAGCCCGAAATTCTTCACCGCCTTTGTTGCTGCCGCCTTGGTTTCCGGTGCCGCCGCACGGGCCGACCTGATCATCAGCCAGACTGTCAGCAGCCCGCCCGGGCTGGGCACGTTTCTGACCCCGGATTGGTCGGCGTTCATTTCCATCGCGAAATTCAATCCCGCCCTGGGGCACCTCAACAGCGTCGTCTTCAGCATGACCGGTCTGGTCCAAGGCTCGGCGCAGGTGGAAAATACCAGCCCGTCCAGCGGCGCCGATGTGAAACTCACTTTGGCCGCGGGCATGGCGTTGACCCGCCCGGGCGGCGGTGCGCCGTTGGTGGTGGCCACCCCGCTTTCCATCACACTCTTCTCCGCCTCTCCATTCGATGGCGTGGTGGATTTCGCGGGCACCTCGGGAGCCACGCTGTCCGGCCTGCTGGGCACGAAGTTCAACTCGGCCCACTACGAATCCGCGGCCGACCTGGCGCTCTTCAGCGGCCCCGGATCGATCAGTCTGCCGCTGACGGCGATCGGAGCTTCGCGCGCCTCCGCTGGTGGTTCTACGATTTCCCTGTTTTCCACCGAGGCGCGCGGCGAGGTGACGGTGGCCTACAAATACACCCCGTCCGCCGTGCCCGAGCCGCGTGTTTACGGCGCGGTCGGAGCTCTGCTCTGCGTCGGTTTCGCGGCGTTGCGGCGTTTGCGCTCCAAGTCGTCCTGAGCGCCGCTGCTGCTTCTTTCCTCCAGCCGCCCGAAGTCTTTCGGGCGGCTTTTTTTGTGCTCGCCGAGATGGGAGCGTCTGCGGTGATTGGCCACCACTCGGGAGTTTCCCAGTCTGCTTCAGCACCGAAAAAATGAACGGCCCGCTGCCCATTCGTCCCCACCCATTCCCCTGCCCAACCCGGCCATGCACACGCGTGGCTCCATCCCGCGCCGCCATCCAAATCACACCTGCCCCTCCGCGCCCACATCGCACTGGCTGGGCGAAGGTCGTTCGCCATTCTCACCGCTCCGTCTCCGCTTTCCGCGCTGCGACCGGAGGCCAGTCGCGCCCCAGTTCATGCTCCGCTTCGCTGCCGACGCTCCGATCACGGCCCAATCACGGCCTGGCCGCGTATTTTTTTGTCGCGCCGAAATCCCGCCTTGAGTTCGCGACGGCCCTCCTTAGCCTGCTCGCCTCGACACCATGAACCTGCCCAGACCCATTTCGCCCAAACACGTTTATCTGATGGCCAACGGCGATTTGCGCCGGTCCGCCAACCAAAAATGCTGGCCCGAACAGGCGAAGCTGGAGGCCCTGCTCATCCGCGCGATTCAGGCCGAGGGCTGGCGCGTGGACCGCGCGCACGCGTTCGATTCCACCAAGGGCCATGGCTTCATCGACTCGCAACGCCTCGGCATGGAAGTTTTCCGCCGGCTGGATCCCGACGCGCCGCTCATCGTCGCCGAGAGCGTCTGGCAATACTCGCATCACATCCTCCACGGCCTTGTCACCCATCGCGGCCCGATCCTCACCATCGCCAACTGGTCCGGCACCTGGCCCGGCCTCGTCGGCCTGCTCAATCTCAACGCATCGCTGACCAAAGCCGGCGTCCGCTACAGCACGCTGTGGAGCGAGACGTTCAAGGACGCCACCTTCACCGAGGGACTGCGGCAATGGCTCGCCGGCACCCCGGTCACGCACGATCAGAGCCATGTGCGCGATTTTTCCCTCCTGAAAATTCCTGCAGCGGACGTGGAGATTGGCCGCACGTTTGCGCAGAACTTTCGCCGCGAGAAAGCCATCATGGGCGTGTTCGATGAAGGCTGCATGGGCATGTTCAACGCGATCATTCCCGACGAACTCCTCCATCCCACCGGCCTCTTCAAGGAGCGCCTCAGCCAGGCCACGCTCTTCGCCGCCATGCAGGGCGTTACCGACGCCGAGGCGCGCGACGTGCTCCAGTGGCTCCAGCGCAAGGGCATGAAATTCTGCTGGGGC
>BJHT01000079.1:0-7237 GCA_014193395.1 Verrucomicrobiota bacterium | reverse complement strand
TGCTGGGGAAAGGACGAGGTCACCGAACTCACCGAGCGCCAGACCCTCGAACAGTGCAAAATGTATGTGGCCGCCCTGCGCCTCGCCGACGAGTTCGGCTGCGCCACCATCGGCATCCAATACCAGCAGGGCCTCAAGGACCTCGCGCCCGCCAGCGATCTCGTCGAGGGCCTCCTCAACAACGTCGATCGCCCGCCGGTCACGGACGGCGACGGTCGCGTCCTCTTCGCCGGCGAGGCGCTCCCGCACTTCAACGAAGTCGATGAATGCGCCGGCCTCGATGGATTGCTCACCTACCGGCTCTGGCGCGAACTCGGCCACCCGCCCGAGAACACCCTCCACGACCTGCGCTGGGGCCAGCACTTCAAAGGCTCGGGTGTGGATGATTATGTCTGGGTGCTGCTCATCTCCGGTGCCGCGCCGCCCGCGCACTTTGTCGGTGGCTACAAAGGCGCGAGCAGCGAACGTCAGCCCGCGATGTATTTCCGCCTCGGCGGCGGCACCGTCAAAGGCATCAGCAAGCCCGGAAACATTGTGTGGAGCCGCATTTTCATCATGGATGGAAAACTCCACTGCGACCTCGGCGTGGCCGACGTCGTCACCCTGCCCGCCGCGGAAACCGAACGCCGTTGGCAGGAAACCACGCCGCAGTGGCCCATCATGCACACCGTCTTCAAGGGGATCACCCGCGACCAGATGATGGCCCGCCACAAGTCCAATCACATCCAGGTCGTCTATGCGCCCAACGCGAAAGCCGCCCACCGCGCTTGCCGCATCAAGGCCGCCGCGTGGGCCGAACTGGGCATCACCGTCCACGTCTGCGGCGAGTTGAGCATGGTCTGAGGCGCGCGACGCTGCGGCGGAGTGCGGCCGTCCCCGGCCGCAGCAAACGTCCGCACGCGTCAGGGCGCAAGATTCAACCAGCACCCCGTTCCGCTCCACTCCACTCCAAGAGTTTTCCCACCGCGCGCCCACCCGGCTCCGCACGTCCCATTCCCCGGCCCCAAGTTCCCCCGCGCTTACGAGCGGTAAAATCCCGCGCCACCTGCAAAATCAGGTGCCCCTACCGCCGGCGCGCGATCGTCGAGAGCTCCCCGTCCCGCCTTTCCCTCGTCACACGCGCGGCGCGCTGAGCACAGTAGCGCCCCACCGTCTTTCTTTGCATTCCTTGCGTTCTCTCGCGGCAATCTCCGACCGCTGTTTCACCCGCGCCCCGCCGCCGCCTCGCGCGCCCACACATCCGCTGCCAGAATTTCCTCGAGGCTCGGCTTCGCCACCCACTCATGCCGCTCCATCACCCGCGCCACCGCCGCCGTGATGTCCTCGAACCCAATCTTCCGATTGCAAAACGCCTCCACCACCACCTCGTTCGCCGCGTTCAGCACCGCCGGCAACGTTCCGCCACGCTCGCCCGCGCGCCGCGCCAGCGTCAGCGCCGGGAATCGTTCCGCGTCCGGCTCCTCAAACGTCAGCGTCCCCAGCTTCGCCAGATTCGTCTGCACGCGCCCGCTGCCCACGCGCTCCGGATACGTCAGCGCATACTGGATCGGCAGGCACATGTCCGGCGTGGACAACTGCGCAAGCATCGAGCCATCCACAAACTCCACCATCGAATGCACCACGCTCTGCGGATGCACCACCACCTTTACCCGCGCCATCTCGATGTCGAACAGCCACCGCGCCTCGATCATCTCCAGCCCCTTGTTGAACAGCGTCGCTGAATCAATCGTGATCTTCCTTCCCATCACCCACGACGGATGCTTCAGCGCCCGCTCCACCGTGATCCCGGCGAACTCCGCTTTCGGCGTTGTGCGAAACGGTCCGCCCGAAGCCGTCAGCCACAGGCTCCGCACCGAGTCCGTCGGCTTCCCATCCAGACACTGAAAAATCGCCGAGTGCTCGCTGTCCACCGCCAGCACGCGCACGCCGTGCTTGCGCGCCTCGCTCATCACCGTCTCGCCCGCCATCACGAGAATTTCCTTCGATGCCACCGCGATGTCCTTGCCCGCGCGAATCGCCGCCAGCGCCGGCTGCAACCCCGCCGTCCCGACAATCGCGATCAGCACAATGTCCGCCTCCGGCAACGTCGCCAGCTCGAGCAACCCTGCGCTCCCCGACCACACCCGCGCCGCGCCGCCCAAGCGCTCCGCCACCACCGCCGCCTTCGCTGGATCGCTGATCGACACCGCCAGCGGACGATGCGCGCGCGCCTGCTCGACGAGCAGGTCCACATTGTTCCCTGCCGCCAATCCGACCAACCGCACGTGCTGCGGCAAATCCTCCGCCACCTTGATCGTGCTCGTGCCGATCGACCCAGTGCTGCCCAACAAAACCACGTTCTTCATTGCAAATTTTTACCCGCCGCTGATTGGAACAAAAAACAATACGCCGAAATTGAACCACGAATGGACGCAGACGAACACGGATGAACACCGCGCGGCGGAGCCGCAACCCGAACGGCGCGCGACCGGTCCCCGGTCGCAGCGGCAACATCGCAGCCGGCGCGCTGGAAGTTCCTTGCGCCTTCGCGGGTGCGTGGCCGCTGCGGGCGGGGACCGCCCGCGCGCCACAATTCTAGCTGCACGACGCAGCTCCCCGCCCTCACCGCGTCAACACATGCCGCAGATACAAGTACATCAGCGGCGCATTGAACAAGAGGCTGTCCAGCAAATCCAGAATCCCCCCGATGCCTGGAAACAACGTCCCCGAATCCTTCAGCCCCGCCTCGCGTTTGAACAGCGACTCGATCAAATCCCCGATCACCGCGCCCACGCTCAGCACCACTCCGAGAATCACCGCGTGCATCAGCGTCATCCCGTACAACCGCTCCCCGGCCAGGTGCGCGAACACCACGCTCGCCCCCGTTGAGACCACGATCGCCCCGCCAAAACCCTCCCACGTTTTCCCCGGGCTGATCCGCGGAATCATCTTGTGCCGCCCGATCAGCGACCCCACGCAATACGCGCCCACGTCGCTGAACTTCGTCACCACGATGAAATACAAAACGAAGAAAGTCCCCTTGCCCGCCACGAATGGAAAAAACTGAATCTTCTGAATGAAGTTCAGCAGCCACGGCACATACATCAGCCCGAACAACGTGGTCGAGATCGCCAGAATCCCCGCCGTGTTACTCTTCGCCACGAACTGCCGCACGCACAACCCGAGCACGAACAGGATCAAAAAACTCGACTCGAAATCATTCGCCTTGCCCGGCAGCTCGCGATGGTGAACCGGCAGCACCCCCGTCAGCGCGAAGAATGTTCCGGCGATCAGCAGCACCCCGCCCAGAATTCCCCACGGCTTGAAACACACCAGATCCCGCTTTGCCACCAGATCGTAAAACTCCGTCAGCCCCACGCACGTCAGCACCAGCATCAGCAGGAGAAACACCCCGTTGGAAACCAACTCGTTCCCCGAGAACATCGCCGTCAACACGATGGTCCACAGGATCGCCGTGCTGGTCAAACGACGGACAAAAACCTGCCCCTTGGAAAGAGCCGGAGCGGGCGCCGCTGACGGCGGGGTCGTGGTTGCAGCCATGATCCGAAACGATAGGACCGCCTCCGCGCGAGTCGAGCGGATTAGCGCCCGCAGCCCGTGGCGGGTGCGGTCGGGAGCGGGGCGTTCAAGCCGCAGAAATATGGGCCGGGCAGTAAGTCGCTTTCCGGACAAGAGCAGCCGGGGACTTGGGCCGGGAAATAGCAAAGGAATGGAGGCAAAAGAATGTGGACGGGGAAACATTGGCAGACGAGAGGGGGCCGGCGAACGGGAAGGAAGTTGTTTCGGTTCGGAATTCCTCAGCCCTCATTCCTTTGCCTCAAATTCCCGTGCCTCCTCCGGTCCCCCCATCCGTCTGCCAAATCCCTGTGAGAGTTTTGCCCTCGCACTCGCCTGCGCGTCACCGCCGGGTTTTCCATTCCTGAAAAATTGCGTCGCGGTGGAGCTGCTGTGCGAGGACGCGGTAGCCTTCGGTGAGCGGATGGCTCGCGTCGGCGTAGAGCGGGCTGGCCAGGGGTTCGGGGACGAGGACGGGGACTTGGTTTTCCCTGAGCCACGCGGCGATGCCGTCGCGAAGCGCGCGATAAGGAGCGCGGTTTTCGGCGGCCATCAGGTGTTCGTTGAACGGTCCGACGACGACGAGGACGTCGTTGCCGCGCGCGCGCAAGAGGCGGATCAGGCGCTGGAAGGCGGCCCATTGCAGCGAGGATTCGAGCGTGACCCACTCGAAGCGCGTGGTGCCTTCGCCGGTGGTGGACCACGGCTGGTGGCGCGCGCTGGCGGGGCCGCGCTCAGGGTCGTTCGCGGGCGCGGCGGGGACGCGGAGGGTGAGTTGCGCGAGCGGATTTTTGTAAGTGTTTGGGCGGCCGGGCGGTTCGCCGGTGCCGGGTTCAAGGGTCCAGTCGGGGATGCTCTTCTGGTTGAAGGAGACGTTTTGCAGATGATTGACCCACGACAGCACGGGCAGGTTGCGCTCGATGAGCACGCCGAGGCGTTCGCTCGCGTCGGCGCGGTAGCAGGGGATGCGCGGGGAAAATTGGGGCACCAGCCGCGAGTGGTTGAAGCGCTCCTCTTTCTTCGTTTGCAGGTCGGCCTTGGGGCTGCTGAGCCAGAGCAGATTGCAGTTCAGGATGATTTTCCGGTGCTGCAGCGCGCCGCCGTAGTGCTGCACGAGGCCCTCGAGCGCGAGCGGGAAGAGGCCGTTGACGCCGGCGTTGACGAAGGCGTCGGGCTGGCCGGCGGCTTGATTCAGAAAGTGCGAGAGCGTGCCGTCGGGCAGGACGTATTCGCCCCAGACCACGGAATCGCCGAGGAGCACGGCATTGGTCGCGGGCAGTTCCTGAAGGCGGCGTTCGTAGAGCCAGTAGTCTTTGCTGAGCGTGTAGGGAATGCGGTAGTCGGGGCCGGTCTCGAAGCGCTCAGCTTTTTTCCACAACCACGGAGCCGCCGCGACCAGGACGAGAACGATGCCCGCGACGAGCCGCCACTGGCGCGCGTCGAGGCGCATCTCGTTGACGAATGGCGTGTCCGTCGCGGGCGGTTTGGGCGGTTTGGTTTCGTGGCTCATCGCAGGGGCAACCGCGGAATGAAAACGGGAATTTTGACCACAGAGACACGATGAACACAGAGGAAGGCGGGAGGCAGAGGGTGCGGGGACCGAAGGCTCGCCCCATTTGGAGTGCGGTGACTTGTCACCGCTTTCCCGAGGCGACTCGTCGCCGTCGAACTGTGGGGAGCGTGGTTGTCGAGTGGGGCGTCCACGGCTCGCGCCAGCGGTGGCGTGCGCGCGGGTTCGGACGCGCACCGAACTTCGACGGCGACAAGTCGCCTGCGCAAAAGCGGTGACAAGTCACCGCACTCCAAAACCGCAGCGTCGCGAAAGCTTCGCGCCCGTGCGGCCAAACTGTTCGGGTTTGTAGAAACGAGGAAGCCGAGCGGCTGCGCTCGCAACGAGCAGCCCACATTCAGAGAACGAAAAACTTCCGTCCCCTTCTTTGTCTTCTCTGTGTTCATCGCGTCTCAGTGGTTAAAAAAAAGATCATGCTCATCACCTCAGTGCTCAGAATTGGAAGTAGATGAACGCCCCGCCGCCCGACGAGCACAGAAACAGGTAGAGAATCATCAGCACGGCCCCGCCGACGCGGACGAAGCTGGTCTGCAACATCGGCCGCCAGCTTGATTCCAGGCACATCTGGTAGAGCCAGATCACCGCGATGATGCCGAGCATGAGCAGCGGCATTTCCGGGTCCGACCAGCCGGTGGTGAAGATGCGCTGCACGATCAGCAGCGCGTCGGCGAGCGAACTGGCGCGGAAGAAAATCCATGCGAAACAGACGAACGCGAACACGCCGAGCTGTTTGAGCAGGCGCGGCACGCGGTCGCGGTAAAACGCCGAGTGCTCCAGCTCGCGCGTCACCATCACACCGAACGCATGGAGCAGGCCCCAGATCACAAACGTCCACGCCGCGCCGTGCCAGATGCCGGAGATGAAGAAGGTGATGAACAGGTTGCGATACATCTTGAACGTCCCCTCCTTGTTGCCGCCGAGCGGGATGTAGAGGTAGTCGCGGTACCACGTCGAGAGGCTGATGTGCCAGCGGCCCCAGAATTCGCCGAGACCGGTCGCGAGATAGGGGTTGTTGAAGTTCAACATGAGATTGAATCCCATCACCTTCGCGATGCCGCGCGCCATGTCCGTATAGCCGCTGAAGTCGAAGAAAATCTGCCACGCGAAGGCGACGGTGCCGAGGACCAGCGCGGGCGCGCCGTGGGCCTTCGGGTTGTCGTACACGCGCTCGACGTAATAGGAGAGGTAGTTGGCCAGCGCGAGTTTCTTGAAGAGACCGACGAGGAAAAGCGAGAGGCCGTCGGTGACATCGCGCGTGGTGATTTTCGGGAAGTCGTAGAACTGCGGCAGCAGATGCGACGCGCGCTCAATCGGGCCGGCCATGAGCTGCGGGAAGAAGCTCACGAACGCGGCGAAGCGGATGAAGTTGCGTTCGCGATGCACGCGCCCGCGGTAGAAGTCGATGCTGTAGCTCATCGACTGGAAGGTGAAAAACGAGATGCCCACGGGCAGCACGTAGGCCGCGCCGAAGGGCATGAGCGTCGCGGGATCGGGCAGCGTGGCGGCGACGTGCAGGCGGGCGAGCAGGGCGTTGCAATTCTCGACGAGGAACTGCGCGTATTTGAAGAACAGGAGGATCGCGAGGTTGTTCACGATGCTTACGCCGAGCCACACCAGCCGGCTCGCGAAGAACGCGCCCACCGCCATGAGCGCGAAGATGAGCGTGAGCACGGCCATGGTCGGGCGCAGCGTGGGCAGGCCCGCGACGGACATCGCGAGGAAGCCCAGCGCGCCGACGCTCGAAGCAATGAAGGCGTACTTCAGCACCTTGTCGTGCGTGTGGAGATGCGCCAATCGCACGCGCAGGCTGGCCCGGGGCTGGTCGCGCGGGCAGTGATCCATCAAGGCGACGAGGATGAAATCCAACGCCGTCGAGTAGCCGACCAAGATGAGGTAGTAGGGATTCCACCAGCCGTAAAAAACATAGGACGCGAGCAGGAGCCACGGAATCCACAGCCGGGTTTTGCGCAGCAGGACAAAACCCGGCACCACGACCAGCAGGAAGAGGAAGAAGGGCCAGGTGTGGAAGAGCATGGCGGGTGCGAGGTGGTCAGTTCGTCACGGCCGGCAACCGGACCAACACGACTTGCTCGCCGTTGGTCTCGGGATCGG
>BJHT01000078.1 GCA_014193395.1 Verrucomicrobiota bacterium | reverse complement strand
GAGTGGGGGTGGAAGTCGATTTTGACGAGGGCGAAATCATCATCGAAGGCGGTCTTGCCGGAGACGCCGCGGACGAAGCTGACGGTGTGGTCGAGGTCGTGGTCGCC
Organism: Verrucomicrobiota bacterium; assembly: GCA_014193395.1. Taxonomy (GTDB): domain Bacteria; phylum Verrucomicrobiota; class Verrucomicrobiia; order Limisphaerales; family BJHT01; genus BJHT01. The sequence continues at coordinate 22,397 of BJHT01000078.1, read as the reverse complement.
GTGGGTGGCGCTGGTGAGGTGGGTGATGAATTCGTCGAAGTGCAACATGCCGCCGTCCTTTTTGGAGACTTCGTAGGCGCCGTCGCTGAAGATGAAGAGGCGGCTGCCGGGGACGACGTCGCAGGCGCCGGCCTCGTAGGGGACGCCCTGAAGGCTGCCGATGACCATGCCCTTGGTGCGGAGAGTGGTGACGGGTTTGTCGCCGCTGGCAGGGCGGGTGACGAGGACGGCGGGGGGATGTCCGCCGCTGGCGTAGGCAAGACGGCGGGTGCGTTTGTTGTAAACGCCGTACCACATGGTGAAATACATGTTGTTGTGGTTTTCCATCGGGAAGCGCTCGTTGAGGGCGGCGAGGACTTCGGCGGGCTGGCGGAGGTCCACGCCGGGGAGGGAGCGGGAGCGGAGGACGTTCATCACGGAGATGGAGAGGAGCGCGGCGCCGACGCCGTGGCCGCAGACGTCGAGGAGGTACATGGCGAAGTGGTCGTCGTCGAGCCAGTCGTAGCCGAAGGCGTCGCCGCCGAGCTGCTGCGAGGGAATGAAGCGCCAGGTGGTGCGAATGTCGCCCTCGTGCGGGGCGGGGAGGAGGGAGCGGACGTAGTCGGAGGCTTCGGCGAGTTCGCCAGCCATGAGCTGGAGGGCCTGGGCGAGCTCGGTGGTGCGGGCGGCGACGGTTTTTTCGAGGTTCTGGTTCCACTCGGCGAGCTTGGTTTCGCGGGCGTGGATTTCGCGGGCCATGGTTTGGAAACTGGTGGCGAGACGGCCGAGTTCGTCGGGTTTTTTGGCAATTTGATCGAGGGAGGCGCTCCGGAATTTGCCGCTCTCGAGGTCGCCGGCGGCGGCGGTGAGTTGTTCGAGGGGCTGAGTGACGCGCCGGGAGATGGCGGTGACGATGAGGATCATGAAGAGGACTTCGAGGGCGCCGAAACCGAGGAGGCGTTTGGTGAGGGTGTGGACGGGGCCGATGATGGTGGACTCGGGAATGTTGAGGACGACTTTCCAGCCGGTGAGCCGGGAGGCGGCCCAATAGACGCGGCGGACTTCGCCGTCGATTTCGAGGCGGGCGTGACCTTCGGATTCGCCGGCGACGAATTTGCCCTCGGGGAGGTCCCGGATGTTGGTGCCGTCGGAATCGCGGCGCAGCATGTGGGCGGGGTCGGGGTGGGTGATGATTTTGCCGCGGCCGCTGACGAGGTAGGCGTATTCGGAGTGGAGATTGCCGCGGGCGCGGCTGTCGCTGCCGCGGAGGCGGATGTGGTCCACGATGCTCATCAATTGCCGGAGCGAGAGGTCCGCGCCGGCCACGCCGATCAGCTCGCCGGCGGCGTCAATGGTGGGGGCGCTCAGGGTGAGCATCGTGATTTCGGAGCCGTCCTCGTCGAAGTAGGGGTCGGTGATGTGGACGCGGCGGAGGCGTTTGGAGGTCTGGTACCAGCCTTGTTTGGCATCGTGATAGTCGTAGTTGAGCTTCACGGTGCGCGGCCAGGATTTGCGGTCCACCCACGCCATGGCGTTGGTTTCCTTCCAGCCTTTGCGCTCGTAGGCGAAGTAGAGACCGTATAGCTCGTCTTCCGGCGTGTCCTTGAGCACTTGGGCGAGATAGGGGACGAGGCCGGGGTCGGGTTCGTGGCCGAAGGCGGTCTGGCGGATGGCCAGGCTGCGGGTGGTCTGGCCGACGCGGTTAAGAAAATCGTCGAGCTGCGAGACGGCGGCCTGGACCTGTTTGAGTGCCTCGCGGTTGGTCTGTTGGTTGAGGGAGTCGCGGTTGCTCTCGTAGCTGATCCAGGTGGTCAGCATGAGCACCAAGCAGGTGGCGGTGGCGATGTACACCTGCAACCGGCGCGAGATGGTCTTGGGGATCAGCGTCATGTTACTTGGTGCCCGGTCCGTGCGCGGTCGGCTCCCAAGTGCGCGCGAACCTAGGTGCGCCGTGGGGAATGTAAAACCTCAAAATCGGAGAGCGGCGTGCGGCGTGATCTGTGACAGGGGGAGCGGGTGGTGCCGATCGCCGCGCCGGACGCGGGAGGAAATGGCTTTGTTTCACCAGCACCGGACGGTATTGCTTGGCGCGATCCCTGAGTGAGCGACGAAGGATTTTGTTTTGGCTGTTATGACGATTACTGAGAGCAAGCTGGACACGGCGACGATTTTGCACGTGGTGGGGCGGTTGGATTCGGGCACGGCACAGGCCGCGCAGGATCAATTTGTCGCGTGCATCCGGGGCGGGGAACGGCGGCTGGTCCTGGATTGCGCCGGGCTGGATTACATCAGCAGCGCCGGGTTGCGCTCGTTGTTGGTCGCGGCCAAACAGCTCAAGCCGGTCGGCGGGCGCTTGGTGATTTGCTGCCCAAACGATTACGTGCGGGAGATCATCGAGCTGGCGGGGTTTGATTCGTTCATCGGTGTCTGCGCCACGCGCGAACTGGCGCTGGAATCCTTCCGGGTGGCGGCGTGATGAGGCCTTGGGCGAGGAGGTGTTGGGTGAGCGGAAGCGGTCACGGGGAGGACGACACGACGGCCAAATGGTTTTGAAGGCGAGTTTTCAGCCTCCGCTTTCGGACGCGCAGCGGGAACTAGAACGGCCACGGATCTCCCGCAGATTCAGGGCGACCACAGATGGGGAATTAATCTGCGGTCGCCCTGAATCTGTGAGAGTTTTGCGAACGGGGTTCCCGTCCGATTCCGAACGCGCCTTGGGACCACGAACCACGAACCGCGAGAGAGCGCCGAAAATCGCCCGGCTTAGCCGCATGCCGACGGTTCGCCCCGAGCAATGCCCGGCGCTCCGCTGCATTCGCTCTACTTCGCCCCCGGCAGCCCGGCGTTGCGCGGCGGCAAGGTCATGCGCACGGTCATGCGGCGCGGGTCGCGGGCTTTCGCGCCGGCCTTGTCGGGCTGCGGCTGATCCACCGGGCCGACCCAGCAGACGCCCCGCACGAATTCGCTCTGCTGATCGCCGTCCGCCGGCAGGAGGTGCATCAGCTTCTGCGGCACCTCATCGGTGAAGAGTTTGCGCACGATCGTGTGCATATCGACGATGCCCTCAGGCACCGGCTGGAGCGGAAAGACCGCCGCGTGAAAATGGCCGACCAGCTCGGTCCCGCCGCCCAGCGGTTCGAGCACCACGTTCCACGGCGGGATGCTTTTGCGGGCGGCCATGCCGACGGCGACGCAGAGCGAGGGAACCTTCACCGCTTCGCGCGCGAGCGTGAGCAGGGTCTCGCCGGGCGTATCCTGGGATTCCAGCTTTTGCAGAAATTCCCCCACGAGGCTCGCGGACTCGCACACCATCGCGATCACACCGAGGTCGGCGCCGGACGCGCGCAGGCCGCGATCGACGATCTCCGAGAAGGTCAGCGTCCCGGTGCCCACCTGCTTGGCCTCGAAGCGGAACTGCCGCGAGAACTGGCCCTGTCCCGCGATGCCGTAAAACACGCTCATCAACGGCACCAACGCCTCCTCCGAAATCATCGAGTCCGGCGACAACGAGCCGTCCGTCGGCAGATACGACGCCGCGCCGGCCAGCGCCATGAATTCGTTCACGCGATCTTTGCATTCATCGAAACTCGATCCCAGCGCGCCCAGCCCGATGCCAAACGTGGACTCGGGAAACGGCATCAGGTTCACGTCGCCTTCCTCGAAGCCCGTCGTCAGCTTCGTCGGATCGCCGACCAACTGGCACTTCATCCGCGCCTCCAAATCCAGGTCGTCCACCACGAAGCTGCTCGTGTCCGATTCCCAGCTCAGATGCGTGTGCTCGGCCTGCGGCTCGGGGCCGCCCTTGCCGGGCGCGATCAACACCTCGTCCAGCCCGGTCAGGTTCAACACGCTGTTCACCGATTCCGACGGGTGATGAATCTGCAAACTGCCGCCTTTGGTGCGGAGTTGTTTGTGAAAGGAGATGAGCAACCGAATGCCCGCCGAGCTGATGTACTCCACGCGCGACAGGTTCAACTCAATGTGCCGCGCCCCGGCGGCGATCGTGGCATTGATGGCCTTGGTCAGGTGCTCGGACCAGTAGGCATCCACGCGCCCGTGGATGCGCAGGCTGGCCGTGTCTCCGTTGGTCTTTTGATCAATGTCCATAAAATTAACTAAACCCAACTAACTCACTGAAAACGGAAGCCCCGTAACCGCCGACGTGCCGTAACCGCCGACGTGGGGAGACGGAATGGCAAGCCGACAGGCTGCCGGACGGATTCATCACCACACCGCCCCGCCGGCGGTTTCGCGCGACCGGAATTTCTCCCCGTTTCGAGGCCCAACCTCCAGCTATTTTCTACTTCTTCCCGTCCGGCTCCCGGTGTTTGATGCGAGCGGCGAGTCGAAGACGTCATGGTCAACTACCTATTCATCGGCCTCGGGAGCGCGCTCGGCGGCGTCTCCCGCTACTGGCTCTCGGGCATGCTCGCCCAGCGTTTCGGCGAATCCTTCCCCCTCGGCACCTTGGTCGTGAACGTCTCCGGCTCGTTCCTCATCGGCTTCTTCGCGACGCTCACGGGCGCGGACGGACGGCTCCTCATCGGCCCGACCGCGCGCAATTTTTTCATGGCCGGAATCTGCGGCGGCTACACGACCTTCTCCTCCTTCAGCCTGCAAACCCTGAACCTCGCGCGCGATGGCGAATGGCTCTACGCCGGCCTCAACGCCGTGCTCTCCTTCGCCCTGTGCCTCCTCGCCGTCTGGCTCGGCCATGTGCTGGCGCAAACCTGCAACCGTTGAAAAATCCATGCCCACCGCACCCGCCACGCCCGTCCCACCGCCCACGCCCACGAACGGCAAACTCCTCCGCATCTACCTCGGCGAAAGCGATCGCTGGCAGCACCAACCGCTCTACGAAGCCCTCGTGCTCAAAGCGCGTGAACTCGGCCTCGCCGGCGCCACCGTCCTGCGCGGCCCGATGGGCTTTGGTGCAAGCAGCCACCTCCACACCGCCAAAATCACGCGCCTGTCCGAAGACCTGCCGCTCCTCATTGAAATCGTGGACACCGAGGAAAACCTCCGCCGCTTCCTGCCGCACCTCGACGCCATGCTCGGCGACGGCCTCGTCACGCTCGCCGACCTGCAGATCTTCCGCCACCGCGCCGCGGACAAGCCGGGGCGCGGGTGAAGCGCCGGGGACATTTGACCCTTCGTTCCGTCATCCCTATCGTTGCCCTCATGAAGACCAAGACGATTCCTTCATCCCAGTTCCCCGAGCACCTCTGGCAGGAACTCGCGCAGGTGGCCGCCGGCGCGCTCACATTGCATGTCACACGCGATGGAGCCGTCCTGGCCATGGTGGTTCCTCCAGTTGCGAGCACCACAGATTTCGCCGAGCCGACCGCACCCCCGCCGACCGCGTCCCCCCGCGCTTTCTGGGATGCCGACACCACGGCCCTGTTGCAGCGCACCGCACATTTCCGACTCGGCCAGATGCCCACGCGGGCGGAACGCAATGAGCGATAGAACCTTCGCGGACAGCAACGTGCTCATCTACGCCGTTGAGATAGGCGGCGAGGAGACCGACAAAGCCGCCATCGCCCGCGCCCTCATCGAGCGGACGCGACCGTGCCTCTCCACTCAGGTGCTGGGCGAGTTTTACAACGCCGTGACCAGCGCTCGCCGCCGCGATCCCATGACCCATGAAGAGGCCGTGGAATGGATCGCCAAATGGCTGCGCCTGGAAGTCCGGCCCGTCACCACGGCCCATGTCGAATTGGCGTTGGACCTCCGGAAACGCTTCCAAGTGAGCTACTACGACGCGCTCATCCTGGCCGCCGCACGGCTGGCGGAGTGCCCAGCTGTCTATTCCGAGGACCTAAACAACGGCCAAAACTATGGCGGTGTGACGGCGATCAATCCTTTCGCTCCACTCCAGCAAAACCGGCCGTAGCGGTCGCGCGAACCAGGTCGGTCGCGCTCCGTTTCGGTTGCGATTCCGCTCGGCGTGAATCGTATCTCTGTGGTTCATCGAAATCGGCTCGCCTGAATAATCCCCCCTTCATCCTTGGCGCCGTTTGTTCCCTTCCCTTGAGCTTTGAGCTTTGTCCTTGGAGCTTCCGCCCCTGCCCCCCTGCAGCCGCCGCCCATGTCAAAAGGCAACGTCCCCGCCGCGATCCGCCTGCGCGGGGTGCGCCAGAATAATCTTCAAGGTTTCGACCTCGATCTGCCGCTCGGCCGGCTCGTCGTCATCACCGGGCTGAGCGGTTCGGGCAAAAGCTCGCTCGCGTTCGACACGCTCTTCGCCGAGGGCCAGCGCCGTTACATCGAGACCTTTTCCCCTTACGCGCGGCAGTTCTTCGACCGCATGGACAAGCCGCGCGTGGACAGCATCGAAGGCATCCCCCCCGCCATCGCCATCGAGCAGCGCAACTCCGTCAAGAGCACCCGCTCGACCGTCGGCACGATGACCGAGCTGTGCGATTACCTGAAGCTGCTCTGGCCGCATCTCGCGCAACTCCGCTGCCGCCAATGCGCGCAAACTGTGCGCAAGGAACCGCCCCAGACCGTCTGGGAAACCCTGCGCCGCGAACTCCCCGACCGCGCCGAAGTCCTCATCACCTTCACCCTGCCGCTCTCGGAAAAACTCGCGCTCGCCGAATCCTGCGAACTGCTCGCCCGCCAAGGCTACCAGCGCGTCCTGCTCACCGGCATCGTCCTGCGCCTCGACGAAGCCCTCCCGCGTCTCCAGTCCGCCCCGCCGCGCTCGCTCGTCGTCGTGCAAGACCGCCTCCGCCTCACCACCGCGACCCGCGCCCGTTTCGTCGAGGCCTGCGAGCAGGCCTATCACTTCGGCAAAGGCAAACTCACGATCCACGAACTGCCCGCCGCCCTCCCAATCACGGATCACGCATCACGAATCACTCCCCCGCCAAGCGCCGCCCTCCCAATCACGGATCACGCATCACGCATCACGCATCGCGATCCCTCCCCTGCCCCGCCCCGCATCCACCCTTTTTCGGCCGGTTTCCACTGCGCCCCCTGCGACCTCGACTACCGCGAACCCACACCCGCGCTCTTCAGCTTCAATCATCCCGTCGGCGCGTGCCCCGCGTGCCGCGGTTTCGGACGCACCATCAGCATCGACTACGACCTCGCCGTCCCCGACCGCACGAAAACCATTGCCGAGGGCGTCGTCCGCCCGTGGCAAACCGGCACCGGCGCGGAGAGCCAGGCCGACCTCCTGAAATTCTGCAAAACGCGCCGCGTGCCCGTAAACGTGCCGTTTCAGCAACTCCCGCAAGCCCAGCAGGACTGGGTCATCAACGGCGATCCCGGCTACGGCACCGACGCCGCGCACGAATGGCCGCGCGCCTGGTACGGCGTGAAAGGCTACTTCCGCTGGCTCGAATCCAAGTCTTACAAAATGCACGTCCGCGTGCTCCTCTCCCGCTACCGCTCCTACACGACCTGCGCCGCGTGTCACGGCCGCCGCTTCCAACCCGAGGCGCTGCTCTACACCGTCCGCCTCGCGCCGGGTTTCACTGGCGGCCAGCCCGCCACCGGAACGGCTGGCACGGGCAGCCTGCCCGTCCCGGCGGGCTACCAGCCCGACGGAATGGAAGGAACGCCACCCACCGAAAACAACGCACCAATCAATCCGTCCGCCCCTCTCCTTCCGCGCGGCAAGTTGCCGCGCGGAACGGGCAGGTTGCCCGTCCCGCCCAACGCCGCGCACGCCGCCGCATCGGCTCCCCCGACCACTCCTGCCGAACTCACCCTCGCCGATTTCTACGCGCTGCCCGTGGACACCGCCCTCGCCTGCATCGACGCCCTCGCCGCCCGCCTGAGCGCGAGCGACGCCGTTGGCCCCGGGGAGCGCCGGCCGCTGGCCGGCCCGGTTCGGCGGCCCGCCGAACCGCTCGACCAATCCGTCACGCCCAACACGCTTCTGAGCGCGCCCCCGTCCGCCGCCCCCGCCCGCTCCGCCCACTCCGAACTCGCCGTCATCCTCGGCGAAGTCCGCGCCCGCCTCGGCTACCTCGTCGAAGTCGGCCTCGGCTACCTCACGCTCGACCGCCCCACGCGCACGCTCTCCGGCGGCGAGACCGAGCGCGTGAACCTCACCACCTGCCTCGGCACGCGCCTGGTCAACACCCTCTTCGTCCTCGACGAACCCAGCGTCGGCCTGCACCCGCGCGACACCCAGCGCCTCGTGCGCATCCTCCACAAACTCCGCGACGCCGGAAATTCCGTCGTCGTCGTCGAGCACGAAGCCAGCGTCATGCGCGCCGCCGATCAGATCGTCGATCTCGGCCCCGGCCACGGCGAAAGCGGCGGCCGCGTCGTGTTCCAAGGCCCGTACGCCGACATCCTCAAGTGCCCCACTTCCCTCACCGGCCAATATCTCAGCGGCGCGAAAATCATCCCCACGCCCGCCCGCCGCCCCGTCACCACCGGCCGCACCGCGAGCGTGCCAATGTTGAAAATCACCAATGCCCGCCGGCACAATCTGCGCGGCCTCGATGTCGAGATCCCGCTCGGCCGTTTCGTCGTCCTCACCGGCGTCAGCGGCTCCGGCAAAACCACGCTCGCCCGCGAAGTCCTCCTCCCCGCGCTCCAAGCCAAACTCAAAGCCACCGCCACTCCCGCGCGTCCGCCCGGCGACGCTCTCGAAACCGGCGACGACCGCGGAACCAATCGTGACGGCGCAGGCGCGGGAGCAAGCGCAGACGCCGACGACCAACCCGACAGCCCCGGTCCGCAATCCGCCACGCTCACCGGCCACGAACACCTCGGCGCAGTCGTCCTCGTCGATCAATCCCCGCTTGGCAAAACACCGCGCTCGAACCCGGCCGTTTACATCGGCGCGTTCGAGGACATCCGCGAATTGTTCGCGACGTGCGAAACCGCCCGCCAGCGCGGCCTCGGCGCGAGCGCGTTCAGTTTCAATTCCGCCCAAGGCCAGTGCGAACGCTGTCGCGGCGCGGGCTTCGAGAAAATCGAAATGCAGTTCCTCAGCGACATCTTCATCCGCTGCCCCGACTGCCACGGCCGCCGCTACCGCGAGCACATCTTGGAAGTGAAGCTCACGCCCCCCGCGAGCGCGGGCGGAGCGCCGAGCATTGCTCGGCACGATGCCGGTGACGCTCCCGCTGGCCGAGCACCCGCCGGCCGAGCAATGCTCGGCGCTCCAGTTCCTCGGGACGAGAAATCCACAGCCAAACGGCGTTCCTCTCCCCGGCCCTCTCCTCCCGCCGCTGGCGGCGAGGAAGCCGGAACCAAAGCGCCGCATCAACCGACACGCCATGTCGTGGGAGCTACCCCATGCTCCCTCTCCATCGCCGACCTCCTCGACGCCACCGTGGACGACTCGCTCCTCTTCCTCGCCGCGTTCACCGAATCAAAACCCGCCGCCCGCGCCGCACGCAAACTGCAACTCCTGCAAGAGACCGGCCTCGGCTACCTGCGGCTCGGACAGCCCATCAACACCCTCTCCGGCGGCGAAAGCCAGCGCCTCAAACTCGTCAGCCACCTCGCCGAGACCGCCGCCGCCCCGGCGCGCGTAGCCGCCGACGTGAGGAGGCGGATCGGCCCGCACCCGCACGACGCGCCCTCCGCCTCGTCACCCCGGCGGCTACCCACCTCCGCCGCCTCGCGCCCCACCCTCTTCGTCTTCGACGAACCCACCACCGGCCTGCACTTCGACGACGTGCGCGTCCTGCTCGCCGTCTTCCAGCGCCTCGTGGACGCCGGCCATTCCGTCCTCGTGATCGAGCACAACCTCGACGTGATCCAGCACGCCGACTGGGTGATCGACCTCGGCCCCGAAGCCGGCGCACGCGGCGGCGAACTCGTCATCGCCGGAGGGCCCGAAACCATCGCCGCCTGCCCCGCGAGCCACACCGGCGCGGCACTGCGCAGCGTCGCCGTGGGACACGGATCGCTAATGTTATGAATCTCCCCTGTAGCCGACGACGTGAGGAGGCGGATCGGCCGCCACGCAAATCCCTCCGCCTGCCAACATCCGACCCTCCGCCCATTGAGTCCGTTGGCCCAAGACCGCGCCGTCTCAGCGCTCGAGTTCTCCACCCGCCCACAGCCACCGCAGCCCGACATCCGCTCCGTGGCCGATCTGATTCTGAACCCCATTCCCCAAAACGGAGTTGGCAAAGGAATGGAGGCAAAGGAATGAAGACAAAAAGTTTCCCGTCCCCATTCCTTTGCCTCCATTCCTTTGCCCAATACTCCCCTGCTTCACTGCCGGGCGTCATCGGCACCGCGCCGCTCGCCGCCAATATCCACCCCCGCTGGTTTTCGCGGCACGTTGGCATGCGGATCGGCCGCCGCGTGATGCCCTCCGCCTCCTCACGTCGGCGGCTACGAAACGCATTCCCCTGAACCCATGACCCCACCACCTCCCGCCCCGAGCCTCGAGCTCGCCCGCGTCCTCTGGAATTACCACCGCGTCGCCAGCCCGCCGCGCGCGGTCGATGTCATCATCGGCCTTGGCAGCTATGACCTGCGCGTCGCACGACACTGCGCCGACCTATTCAAACACGGCTTCGCCCCGGTCCTCGTCTTCACCGGCGCACAGGGCAATTTCACGCGCGGCAAATGGAGCAAAACTGAAGCCGAGATGTTCGCCGACGAAGCCGTGGCCGCCGGCATCGCACGCGAAAAAATCCTGATCGAACCGCAGGCCACCAACACCGGCGACAACCTCCGCTTCGCCCGCCGCCTGCTCGCCGAGCGCGGCCATCGCGCCGACACCGTCATCCTCGTCGCGAAATCGCAGATGCTCCGGCGTTCGCTCGCCACCGCGGCGATCGTCTGGCCCGAGGTGCAGGCGCTCACCTCCGCGCCGCCGCATTCCTTCGAGGAACAACCCACCGCCGACCATCCCCTCGACAACCTGATCCACGAAATGGTCGGCGACCTGCAGCGCATCATCGAATACCCGCGCCGTGGTTTTCAGGCCCCACAGGAAATGCCCGCCGAGGTGCTGGCGGCCTACACCGAACTCATCACGCGCGGCTACACGCAGCACCTCATCGCAACACCCACCGCTCCGCCTGCCCCGCCGTCTCCGCGCTAACATCATGCTCAACGAAATCACCACGGCCGCTTCCATTCCCGCCGCTTCCGCCCCCGACGCCATCTGCATCCACGGCGCGCGCGAGCACAATTTGAAGAACCTCTCGCTCGTGATTCCGCGCGGGCAGTTCGTGGTCGTGACCGGTGTGAGCGGCTCGGGCAAGAGCACGCTCGCGTTCGACCTGCTGTTCGCCGAGGGGCAGCGGCGCTTCCTTGATTCGATGAACGCCTACGCGCGGCAGTTCGTGGAGCAGATGGCGCGGCCCGAGGTGGATTTGATCACCGGCATTCCGCCGACCGTAAGTATCGAGCAACGCGTCTCGCGCGGCGGCGGCAAGAGCACGGTCGCCACGGTCACGGAGATTTATCATTTCGTGCGCCTGCTCTTCGCGCGGCTCGGGACGCAGTTTTGTCCCGACTGCCAGGTGCCGGTCGAGGCGCAGACCCGCGACCAGCTTGCGCGCCGGTTGCTGGCCGAAGCGAAGCAACGCGGCGATCTGATCCTGCTCGCGCCCGTCGTCAAAAATCGCAAGGGCTTCCACACCGAGGTCGCCGAATGGGCCGCCCGCCACGGTTACGCCGAGGTCCGCGCCGATGGCAAGATGCACCCGACGAGCGAGCGCCTGCGCCTCGACCGCTTCCGCGAACACGATGTCGAGATCGTCACCGGCGTGCTCGAAGCGCGCGCGCGCAAGGCGGAGAAAGGGTTGCCGTCGCCGCAGGAGCTGATCGATGAAACCCTGCGCGTCGGGCACGGCACGCTGCTCGCGCTCGATCCGCGCGGGCAGGTCACGGTGCATTCGACCGAGCGCGCCTGCACGCACTGCGGGAGGTCGTTCGAGGCGCTGGACCCGAAGATTTTCAGTTACAATTCTGCGCAAGGCTGGTGCCCGCAGTGCCGCGGTTTCGGCGAATTGTTTTACCTGCCGGACGTGGATCGCGGCGCGCGCGCAGACGCCATCGAGGAATCGTGGTTCGAATGGCAGGAGGGCAAACGCGAGCTGTGTCCGGCGTGTCACGGCGCGCGGCTGAACCCGGTCGCGCGCGCAGTGCGGCTGGTGCTCGGTGGAATTTCGACCGGGGGAGCAGGCGACCGACACGTCCGCCCCGTCGGACTCGTCGGACCTCCCGACATCGAGACCCTCGCCCACGCCAACGTGGATGCGGCCCTCGCGTGGTTCGCACAGCTCAAGCTGGCCGGCCGCGAGGCGGACATCGCGCGCGACATTCTCCCGGAAATCCGCGAGCGCCTGAAATTCCTCAGCGAAGTCGGCCTCGGCTATCTCCAGCTCGGCCGCGCCGCGCCCACGCTCTCGGGCGGCGAGGCGCAGCGGATGCGGCTGGCGGCACAGCTCGGCTCAAATCTCTGCGGCGTCCTCTACGTGCTCGACGAACCGACCATCGGCCTGCACTCGCGTGACAACGAGCAACTGCTCGCCGCGCTGCAAAAGCTCAAGGCGCGCGGCAATTCCCTCATCGTCGTCGAGCACGACGAGGAGACCATGCGCCGCGCCGATTACATCATCGACCTCGGCCCCGGCGCAGGCGTCCACGGCGGCGAAGTCGTGGCCGCGGGCACGCTGGCGGAGCTGCAGCGGCATCCCGAATCCATCACCGGCCAGTGCCTGCGCGAGCAGGCGGCGAAGCGGTATCCCTCGCGCGGCGAACGGCGCGCGGTCGTGGTGGAGGCGGCGGCAGCGCCGAAAACGAAAGCCGCTGCGAAAAGGAAATCGCCCGCGAAAGTGCCCGCGCCACCGAGCGCCGAGCAGACGCCGATGCTCACGCTGCGCCACGCCGGCGTGAACAATCTGCAAGACCTGACCGTGCAGTTTCCGCTCGGCCGCTTCGTGTGCGTGACCGGCGTAAGCGGCTCGGGCAAGAGCACCCTCGTGCGCGACTGCCTGCTGCCCGCGGTCACCGCGGCGTTGCGCGGCGGCGGACGCGGCGGCAAGAGCGGCGGCAAGGGAGACAGCGCGTCCGCAGCGCTCGCCCCGCGCGTGACGGGCTGGGAATCGTTGACCGCCGTGTACGAAGTGGACCAGTCGCCCATCGGCCGCACGCCGCGCTCGACGCCCGCGACGTACATCGGGTTCTTCGATGACATCCGGCAATTCTTCGCGCAGGTGCCCGAGGCGCGGCTGCGCGGCTACACGCCGGGACGCTTCTCGTTCAACAGCGTCCACGGCCGCTGCCCGGCCTGCGAGGGCGCGGGCACGATCAAGCTGGAGATGAGTTTTCTGCCGCCCGCCTACGTGCGCTGCGAGACCTGCGACGGCACGCGCTTCAATCGCGAGACGCTCGACGTGCTGCTGCAAGGCCGGAACATCGCGCAGGTGCTCGATCTCAGCGTGGCGGAGGCGCTGGAATATTTCGCGGCATACCCGCGCATCCGGCGCGCCCTCGAAGCGTTGCGCGACACGGGGCTGGATTATCTCAAGCTCGGCCAGATCAGCCCGACCCTCAGCGGCGGCGAGGCCCAGCGCGTGAAGCTCGTGAGCCATCTGCTGACCGGCTTGAAGGAAGCAGGCACGCGTCCGGGCCGACGCGCCGCGCAGCACCTCTTCATCCTCGAAGAACCGACCATCGGCCTGCACATGGCCGACGTGCGCCGGCTCGTGGAAGTGCTGCAACGCCTCGTGGACGCCGGCCATTCCGTGATCGTGATCGAGCACAACCTCGACCTGATCGCCGAGGCCGACTGGGTGATCGACCTCGGCCCCGAAGGCGGCGCGGGCGGCGGGCGCGTGGTCGTGGAGGGCACACCCGAGACCGTGGCCCGCTGCGCGGCATCGCACACGGGCCGCTACTTGCGCGCGCTGGTGCGGCGATAGCCTTTGTAGGAGACGACGTAAGGAGACTCTCACCTCTTTTTTCCAACCGCGCTCGTCGCGCAGAAAAGTCAGAGCCTGCCAACATACGGTTGCAACCGGGTACCGCAGGCGTCTCGGCAGCGGGATGCGCCGCTCGGAGTGCGGCCGTCCTCGGCCGCAGCGACGTCCGCAAGCACGCTGGCCGAAATAATTTTACCCGCAGTTCCCAGCGCCCCACCCGCTGCGCCCGGGGACGGGCGCACTCCGGGCCTGAAGCGTGCTCGCCGACACCGCGTCCATCGCGCACTCTTTTCCAGCGCAATCAACTTATGAACTCACGAGCTTCGTCCCGATCTCTCACCCGCCGGCATTTTCTCACCGCCACCTCGGCGTTGTCCGCGGCGGCGACATTTGGCTTTCAACTGCGGCTGCGGGCGGCCGCGCCGGCGATCAAGGTGCGCGAGACCAAGGTGATCAGTCATCAGCCGGAGAGTTACAACGGCTGGCCGACGCTCACGCAGCGCCAGAACGGTGACCTGCTCGTGGCGTGTTCCGGCGGGCGCGAGGCGCATGTCTGTCCGTTCGGCCGGGTCGAGCTGCTGGTGTCGCACGATCGCGGCGAGACGTGGGGCTGGCCGCAGGTGTTGCTCGACAGCGCCATCGACGACCGCGATGCGGGCGTGGTCGAGACGGCCAAGGGCAGCCTGCTGGTCACCACGTTCACGTCGCTCGCCTACGAATCCATTTTGAAAAATGCCGAGGCCAAAAAACCTGGCGACAAAGGCGCGTGGGCGCCGCCGCGCTTGCAAGCCTGGCGCGCGGCGCATGGCCGGCTCTCGGCCGAGCAGCGGCAGTCGGAATTGGGGCAATGGATGATCCGCTCGACCGATGGCGGCGTGACGTGGTCGGCGCGCTACTCCTCGATCGTGAACAGTCCGCACGGGCCGATCCAACTGGCGGACGGACGCCTGCTGTACGCGGGGAAGGAACTCTGGACCGGCCAAAAACGCACGGGCGTCGCGGAGTCCACGGATGACGGCGTGACGTGGCGCTGGCTGGCGGACATCGCCCCGCGTCCCGGCGACGCCAGCGCGGAATATCACGAGCTGCACGCGTTGGAAACGCGCGACGGCCGCATCGTCGTTCACATCCGCAATCACAACCGCCCCAATGCGGGCGAAACGTTGCAGACCGAGTCCGCCGACGGCGGCAAGACGTGGTCGGTGCCGCGCCCCATCGGCGTCTGGGGCCTGCCGTCATTTCTCACGCGCCTGCGCGACGGGCGATTGCTGATGACCTACGGGCATCGGCGTCCGCCCTTTGGGAATCAGGCCCGCGTCAGCGCCGATCACGGGCGCACCTGGTCGGAGGGGTTCATCATTTCCGGCGATGGCGCGGGCGGCGATCTCGGCTATCCCAGCACGGTCGAGCTGGCGGACGGCTCGTTCGTGACCGTGTGGTACGAAGTGATGAAAAGTTCGCCACGCTCGGTGCTGCGGCAGGCGCGATGGGGGTGGGAGGGGTGAGGCGCGCGATGATGTTGGGGCGACCGGCTCTTGTAGGAGTCGAGGTAACGAGACTCTAACCTCCTTCCGCGAGGGAACCGGCCAAACCGCCCCAAGTCGCGTCGTGAAACCCAACTCGGATTCCACGCCCCTTATCCAAATCAGCCAGCGAAACTCCGCCCGCTGCTCGCGCAGAAAAGTTCAGAAACTCCTCTAGCGCCTCTCCAGCCCGTCGGTCTCGGTGACCGCGAACTCAGTCTGGCTGCTCTTGAGTCCACGTTGCATTTCCGGATCAGCCGCCATCGCCACGAGGCCGGATTTCTATTGCGTCATGATCCCCGCAATCGCCGCGGTGAGGTAGCAGGCGAGCAGGCCGCCGATCATCGCGCGGACGCCGAAGCGCGCGAGGTCGGTGCGCTTGGCGGGCACCATCGCGCCAATGCCGCCGATCTGGATGGCGATGCTCGCGAAGTTGGCGAAGCCGCACAACGCATAGGTGGCGATGGTGAAACTGCGCGGGTCGAGATTCGGCTTTTGCGCGGAGAGCGAGAGGTAGCCGATGAATTCGTTGAGCACGATGCGTTCACCCAAAATCTGCCCGACCGCGACGCAGTCCTTGGGTGCGACGCCCATGAGCCACGCGAACGGCGCGTTGGCCCAGCCGAGAATCATCTGCATCGTCCACGGTTCGGCGACGCCCAGTTTGCGTTGCGGGAGCGTGAGGAGGTAGTTGAGCAGCGCGACCACGGCGACGAAGGCGATGAGCATGGCCATGACATTGATCGCGAGCATCATGCCGTCGCTGGCTCCGCGGCAGAGGGCGTCGAGCCCGTTGTAAGTTTCGCGTTCGAGTTTGGCGCGGGCGCCGGCGGCGGTTTCGCTCGCCTCGGTTTCCGGGACCATGATTTTCGCAATCATCAAGGCGGCCGGCGCGCTCATCACCGACGCGGTGAGCAGATGCCCCGCGGAGACGCCGAATGAAACGTACGCCGCGAGCACGCCGCCCGCGATGGTGGCCATGCCGCCGACCATCAGCGCCATGATCTCGCTGGCGGTCATGTGCGGGAGGTAGGGCTTGATCACCAGCGGCGCTTCGGTCTGGCCCATGAAGATGTTCGCGGCGGCGGCGAGGCTTTCGCTGCCGCTGGTTTTCATTGCGCGCTCCATCACCCACGCCACGGCGCTGACGATTTTTTGCAGGACGCCGTAGTGGTAGAGCACGCTGGAAAGGGCCGAGACAAGGATGATCGTGGCGGTGACGGTGACGACGAAGATGAAGGCGTTCTCGGGGCCGAGCTTGGCGGAGAGCAGCGCTTTGTTTCCGAGCGGGCCAAATACGAACCGCGCGCCGTCCTCGGCGAAACCGATCAGTCGGTCGGCGGCGCGCTGCGCGAACTCGAAGGTCGCCTTGCCGCCGGCGGTTTTGAGAATCAGAAACGCAAACAGGAACTGGAGCGCCAGGCCGCTGAGCACGGTGCGCCACGGAAATCGTTTCCGGTCCAGCGAACACGCCCACGCCGCAAGAACGATGATGAAGATGCCAAAGAGGCTGATCAGTTGGAGTTGCACGGGCCGACGGTAGGGAAAAGCGCCGGGGCGTTCAAGCGGCGCGTCGGCGGGGAGGTGACGAGGCTCAAAGTTCAAAGTTCAAAGTTCAAAGTTTAAGGGAAGGCCCGACGATCAAGCTCCAGGCCAGCGGGCGCTAAGCCTGCGTTGGGGCTTGGAACCGCTTGGTGCTTGGTTCTTCCCTTGTGCTTGGAACTTTATCCTTTGAGCTTTTTCGCCCGCGTTCCCACGGCGCATCGTGCGACCTGTGACTTGCGCCGGTTTCAATGCCCAACGGAAGGACCACGGATCGTCCCAACCCCAGCGTAAATCGGACCCGCATTCTTCCGGCCACGGTCTGGCAGGCGCGAAAACAAATTCCAGCCGCGGGTTGGCCGCGATTCCAATTGAGCTGCGGGCGCCCGGTCGTGATATTGTCCGCCGTTGCACATTAGAATCGCATGATAAAGCCCGGATTTATTGGCAGCGGCGTGATCGCCATGGCGCTCGTTGGTTTTGCGCTGTCGCTGATCCTGCCGTGCCAGACCGCGTCAGCCGAGGACGCCGATATCGCCGCGCTGCAGGCCAAGGCCAAGAAATCCTTTCGCGACGGGGTCGCTCCCTTTGTGACGGCCTACTGCACGGACTGCCACGGGGAGAAGAAACGGAAGGGCGGCATCAATTTCCTGCCCGCGCTGAAAAACCCCGGCGACGCGGTTTCCAGCAGACGATGGCGGCAGGCGCTGGTCAGCGTGAAGGCGCATGACATGCCGCCGGAAGAGGCGAAGAAGCAGCCGACAGAGGAGGAACGGCGGAGGTTTCTGGATTGGATCGCCCAGATTAAGTTTCTCAGTCCTAAGAATCCGGGACCCTTTGTCATCCGTCGGCTGACCAAGGTGGAATATGGCAACACGCTGCGCGATCTCTTTGGGGTGGATCCGTCTGTCGCCCGGGAACTGCCGGATGAAGTGTTCGGCGAAGGGTATCTGAACACCCTGTCACCCCTCCAATCCGAGCAGTATCTCGCCATCGCCAACGAGGTGTTGGATAAAGTTCTCGCTCCTGACAAGGCGCCGCCCACGGAGGTGCAAAAGCGTCTGTTCGGCAATCCGCCAGCACCCGGAACGGATGTTCGGGCGGCGGCGCGAGGGGTGATCCGCTCGCTCGCCCGCAGCGCCTATCGCCGGCCGGCCTCGGAGGCGGAGTTGGATACCCTGGTGGGAGTCTTCGATCTGGCGCGCGAAAACAAACTCACTTACCCGGCGGCCCTGCGACTGATGCTCAAAGCGGTCCTCGTTTCGCCCCAGTTCCTATTTATCACTCCAGCCGGAGAGCCTGAACCGGGGCGCGAGATAGTTCCCTTGGATGACTATCAACTGGCGTCGCGCTTATCCTATCTGCTCTGGGCGACCATGCCCGATGCTGAACTATCAGCCTTGGCAGATAGCGGAAAACTCCACGAGCCGGCGGTTCTGAAGGCGCAGGCGAAGCGACTGCTCGCGGACCCTCGTTCGCGGGCGTTGTTTGATGGTTTTGGCGCGCAGTGGCTCGGGCTGGGAAGCTTGCAAAGCAAAACCTTCGACACCGCCAAATTCCCCCAGATGACCAGCGCCATGCGCACGGCGATGTATGACGAGGCCCGGCTGTTCTTCGACAGCATCGTGCGGGAAAACCGGAACGTCGTCAGTTTCGTGGATAGTGACTACACCTACCTCAACGGAACTCTCGCGACACTCTATGGCTTGGAGAAACAAGTCACCGGACCGGCGATGCGCAAGGTGCAACTCTCTGATGCCAATCGTGGCGGGATTCTGGGAATGCCCGGCATTCTCGCGACGACCTCCTTTCCCAATCGCACCAGCGCCGTGAAACGCGGCGCCTGGGTGCTCGAACAGGTGCTCGGACAAAACGTGCCGCCCGCCCCGCCGAACGTCCCGGCGTTGGAGAAACAGGACCAGAAGAAGGTCGCCAATCTCACCTTGCGTCAGCGCACGGAGCTGCACCGCTCGAATGCCGTGTGTGCCAATTGCCACAAGATTCTCGATCCCATTGGCTTCGGCCTCGAAAACTTCGATGCCATCGGTCGCTGGCGTGAGAAGGACGATACCGGCGGGGCGATTGACGCCGCGGGCGAACTGCCCGGCGGCAAACACTTCACGTCTCCCAAGGAGCTGAAAGCCATCATCGCCGCGCGTTCAAGTGAGCTTACCCGTAACCTGACCGAGAAACTGCTGGCCTATGCCTTGTGCCGCCAACTGGAAGGCTACGACGAAATCGTGGTGGATAACCTGATGGAAACCATCGCCAAGGATGGCAACCGAATGCAGACTCTCATCACCGAAATCGTCACGAGTTATCCCTTCGTTCATCGCCATATCCAAAAGCCAGTCACCTCCTTGTCTCATGCAAAATAACTTGATTATTGATCGTCGCACCTGCCTGAAAGGTATCGGAGCCACCCTCGCACTGCCGCTCTTGGAAAGCATGGGCTGGGCGGAACCCGGCAAGGGCAAGCCAGTCAAGCCACCGGTTCGCCTCGGCTTCATGTATATGCCCCACGGAGTCATCATGGATCAATTCTGGCCCAAGACTCCCGAGAGTTTCCTGTCGGCCCCGCCGCCGGCTTTGGAATCGCTCCGCCCCGTGCTCAGCCATTGCCTGCTGATGAAGGGTATCTCGGGAGTTCCAATCGCTCCGTTCAATGGCGCACCGCACGCCCTCGAGTTATCGACCTGGCTCACGGCGGTACTGCCGGATGCGAACCGCCGGAACCAGATCAATATTGCCATCTCAGCGGATCAGATCGCCGCCAACTATGTTGGCGCACTGACCTCGTTGCCATCGCTGGAGCTGGCTACGATGCCGCAGACACACAAGGAAAACCAAGAAGGACTCAACGAAGGCTATTACTCCCATTGTAGCTTCCGCTCGGCCACCCAGGCCGTCCCGGCAGAGATCAATCCGCGCAGCGTGCTAAATCGTCTCTTCGGGAAAACCGACGCAGTTGGCACTGGCCGCAAGAGCAGGGAAATCACTGCGGCGGAGGCATTGGATCGTAAGATGTTGGACTTAGTCCTTGGCGGTGCCCGAGACCTGCGCCGGAAGCTACCCCAGGACGATCAACACAAACTGGACGAATACCTCGACAGCGTCCGCTCGGTGGAACGCCGCATCGCCGCCATCGAACATCGCCAGAAAGAGGCGGCCCTGGAGAAGGCTGGAGTCAGCGTCACCAAGCGCAATGCTTCCGACTCTCCCCCCATCGAGATCAGGATTCCCGTGGGCGACAAACGCAGTGAGTATATGCAAGTGATGTGTGACCTCAACGTGCTGGCATTCCAGACCGACACGACCCGGGTGAGCACCTACATAGGTTCCACGCCGAACGGGGTTTCCTATCCCGAACTCGGCTTCAAGGATGAGCATCACTCCCAGACCCATCACAACAACAAGCCCGAGCAGCTCAACAAGGTCGCCGCGATCACTGCGTTCAATATCTCCCAGTTCGCCTACATGGTGAAAAAAATGCACAGCCTGCGCGAAGGCGACGGCACCCTGCTCGACAACTGCATCATGATGTGGGGCTCCGGCCTCGAGGACGGGAACAAGCATACCCGCGAAAACCTTCCCTTCATCATTGCTGGAAAAGGCGGCGGTTCCATCAACACTGGACGCTTCCTCGCCACCACCAAGGGCAACCAAGGCGACCTGCTCACCACGCTGCTCGCGTGCGCCGGCATTCCGCTGGACCGTCCCGTCGGTATCGCGACCAAGCAGCTGAAAGAGATGACCGCCAGTCTCTAACAGCCTGTTTGGAGCCCCCCGTTTGGAGTTCCGCGCTTACGCGGTTCGGGCGATGTGCGATCCACGGGCCGCGTAAACGCGGAACTCCAAACCCAGTCGCTCGCGGCTCAGGGGACTTCTCAAACACGATCTGCCGGCGTCGCCCGCTTTGGCAACCTCCCGGCCGTGGGTCAGGCTTCCCGCCTGACACTGCCGGGGCAACGCCACCCCGAGTTTCCCCAGCCCGAATGCCGCCCAAACCCGCCGGTCGGAGATGCCTGCCCCACCCCCTCTGAATCGTTCCCCCTGCCACGCGCCGCCCCCCCAATCCACCGCGTCCTTCCGCCTTGCTCTTGATTGCTTACCCCGCCAGTCTTCGCCCGCATTCCACGGAGCACTGAATCAACTCATGGCCCGCACCAAAAAAGAAAACGGCAGTTCAAGCCCCTACACCGCCACCATCGGCGCGGAAGCCAAGCTCTGGCTCGCCGCCGACATGCTCAGCGAACTCGACTGGTCGGTCGGCAAGGTCATGAAGACCCTCGAGCGTCTCGGGCTGTCGAAGAACACGCTCGTCATCTTTTCCAGCGACAACGGAGCCAGCCCGATCAACGAGGACGGCCATCTGCCAAACGGCCCCTGGCGCGGCAAGAAATCCCAGCTCTGGGAAGGCGGTCACCGCGAGCCCTTCATCGCCCGCTGGCCGGGACACATCGCCCCCGGCACCACGGCGGACGACCTCGTCTGCCTCGTCGATCTCGCCGCCACCGCCGCCGCCGTGGCCGGCGAAAAGCTCCCGGATGGCGCCGCGCCGGACAGCTTCAACCTGCTGCCCACCCTCCTCGGCCAGCCGAAGCAGATGAAGCGCGACACCCTCGTCGTGATGAGCGGCAATGGCGACCTCGCCAAGCAGCTCCTCCGGCTCGAGGACGAAGTCCTCGACATCGAAGACCTCGGCGACAGCGTCTCTCTCACCGAGTTCACCCTCGATGACTCCGGCCTCCAGTCAGGTCGAGGCTTCGTCCTGCCGAATGCCCGCGAGCAGGTCCACGAAAAGACCGACATCGAACTCGTCACATGGCTCGTCATCAAGGGGGACAAAGTATGAACTGGGCAGATTCTAATTGTGGCGAATTCGCCGCATTTAAACCTCTCGAATTCGAGAGGTTTGAGCTTCGCCCTTATTCAAATCCCCTCGAATTCGATGGAATTAAACCCCTCTCAGCCATCCGCCCGTTGCCATGAGCAAAGCCAAAAGAACCACCATCGAAGTCCAGGGAGCCTCGGTCGCCGTGCTCTCGGAAAACCAGCAGGACATCATCTGCCTGACCGACATCGCCAAATTCAAAAATCCCGACCATCCGGACGATGTGATTCGCAACTGGCTGCGCAGCCGCAGCACCGTGGAGTTTCTGGGCGTCTGGGAGCGACTCAACAACCCCGCTTTTAATCCCGTCGAATTCGACGGGATTAGAATGCAGACCGGTTTGAACAGCTTTGTCCTCACGCCGAAGCAGTGGATTGAGAAAACTGGAGCCGTCGGCATCACTTCCAGCGCAGGCCGCTACGGCGGCACCTACGCCCACAAGGACATTGCCTTCGAGTTCGCCTCCTGGGTTTCCGTGGAATTCAAGCTCTACCTCATCAAGGAATTCCAGCGACTCAAAGACGACGAAAACGACCGCCTCAAGCTCGAGTGGAACCTCCAGCGCACCCTCGCCAAGATCAACTACCG
>BJHT01000077.1 GCA_014193395.1 Verrucomicrobiota bacterium | reverse complement strand
ACGACGAGATGATGCTTCACGGCTCCATCGCGTCGCTCTGGCATTGGAAAAACTGCGAGCACTGTTCCGACACCATCCTCTCGGTCGGCTGCTGGCAGATTTCCCGCGTTTACACACTCCTCAAACGCCCCGCGGGTGCCCTTGTCCACGCCGAAACCTGTCTACGCCTCAGCGAACATCTGCCCCCATTCTACCTCGGCTACGCGCACGAAGCCCTTGCCCGCGCCACCCAACTCGCCGGCGACGAACCCCGCACCCGCCACCACCGCCATCTCGCGCAACTCTGCCTCCCGCAAATCATCGACCTGGAAGAACGGCAGGCCCTCGCCGCCGATCTCGAAACGATTTGCTGACCCGGAAAACGCGGTCGGTACCACGAAAGCCGGGCCGCCGCGGAGCGCCCGCGGCCCACGGGCCGTTTTCGGCGGCCCGCCGGTATGTGTTCAGCGCCAAAGGCGCGGCTCATCCCAGCCTGGGGCAACGCCCCAGGGCAGATGTCAGCCAATGAATTCAGGGCTGAAAGCCCGTTCCATCTTCCTGCCAAGGGATGATCCGTCCCCACGATGGACCGCGCTTTCAGCGCGCAAAGGGTAGATGGCTCGTTTCGTGTGGCGGATGTTTCACACCCAGCTTGTAGCGCAGGCTTCCAAGCCTGCTGTATCGCGGGTTTCTAAACCCGCAACGCGTCCGGCGAGGCCGACACCCTGCCGACTTGGAAGTCGGCGACACAGCAGGTTTGGAAACCTGCGCTACCAGAACGCGCGGCCTGCGGCCGGAATGGGACCGTGAAATATCCGGGCTACGGCGTTGCCCCACGCTGGGATGATCCGCCCCTTTTGCGCTAGCCCCATGCGGCCGCCCAAGCCGGCACGCCAGCGGCGTGCGCTCCCCGACCGGAGGGGGAGCAGTTTCACGGGAGCACGATCAGCGGTTCGGTGTCTGCCAGGCGCAGGCCGGGGTGGACGGTGTCGAGTTCGCCCGGCTCGTAGCGGCAGAGGCCGGCGACGTGCCAGAAGAAACCTTGGAGGTTGCCGTGGTGGCGGTAGCGGCCGTCGGGACGGTAGGCCACCCAGGCCTCGCCGGTGGCGAAGAGGATGCCGAGACAATCGCCGGTCTCCGGGTTCCATAAGCGGAGGGTGCCATCGTGGCTGCCAGAGGCCAGGAGTACGGTCCCATCCGCCCGCCCCTGCCAGAATACCACACTGCTTATCGCACCCTGATGGCCGGCGAGCACGCGGAGCAATTTCCCGCTCCCCGCGTCCCACAACCGCACCGTATTATCATCCGACCCGCTCGCCACCCGCCGCCCATCCCCACGCCACGCCACGCTCAGAATCTCTCGCTCATGCCCTACCAGCGTCCGCTCAAGCGTCCCGCTCACAGCGCCCCACAGCTGGACCGTCTTGTCTCCTGACCCGCTCGCGAGTCGTTTTCCATCCGGACTGAAAGCCACGCTTCTAGCATAGCCTTTATGCCATGCCAAAGTACGCTCAAGACCCCCGGTTTTCGTGTTCCATAACCGAACGGTGTTATCAGAAGAACCGCTTGCCAGCCGCCGACCATCTGGACTGAAGGCCACACTGAGAACTTCATACTCATGTCCCACCATTGTACTTTGTAGCAGGCCAGTCCCCGCATCCCAGACTCGTATCGTCTTATCTTTAGAGCCGCTCGCCAGTCGCAGCCCATCCAGACTGAAGACCACGCTCAGAACTTCGCCCTCATGCCCCTTCATGATTCGTTCCAATACCCCGCTATTTGCGTTCCACATGCGCACCGTCTTATCTCCCGATCCGCTTGCTAGTCGGCGGCTATCCGAACTGAATACCACGCTCCATACTGTATCCTCATGCCCGGCGAGCGTCCGCTCCACTGCACCGATTTCCGGGTCCCACAATCGCACCATCTTATCCCCAGCCCCGGTCGCCAGCCGCCTCCCATCCGGACTGAAGTCCACGCTCCTCACCGATTCGGTATGCCGAGGCAGTACCCGTTCCACCGTCCCGATACCCGCCGCCCAAACCCGCGCCGCATTATCGTCGGCCATGCTCGCAAGCCACCGTCCATCCGGACTGAAGATCACGCTCCTAACCGCGCGCTCGTGCCCGATTAGAGTACGCTCAAGCGCGCCGTTCCCCGCTCTCCAAAGCCGCACTGTTTTATCATCCGATCCGCTAACCAGCCACCGCCCATCCGGACTGAAGACCACGCTCCGCACGCAGTTCTCGTGCCCGCGCAGTGTGCATTCCAACTCCCCGCTGCTCACATCCCACAGCAGCACCGACTTATCTCCAGCCCCGCTTGCCAGTTGCCGTCCGTCTGGACTGAACGCCATGGTCAGAACCGCATTCATGTGCCCCGACAGAGTCCGCAGGCTGCTACCCGTGAGCGCATCCCACAGGGTGATGCACCCGTTGGCGTGACCGACTGCAACCAACTCCTCCCGCGGCGACCAGGCGATACAATTAATGCCAGACGCTCCGGCGAGTACTTCTGGGAGGCAGGGCGCGCTCGGGCGTGCCGTGACGGCGGCGGTCAACTCCGGCGGCAGGAACTCGCGGGCGGGCCGCCCGCGCTCCAGGACGGCGAGTGTGGGATCATCGAGCGTCGCGCCGGCCAGCCGCGCCAGGTCCCAGTCGCCACCCGCCAGCGTTGCGCCGCGCAAATCCGCCCCGATCAAGGTCGCCCGCTTGAGCGTGGCCCCGGTGAAATCCGCCCCGCGCAAATCCGTGCCCGTGAAATCGGCGCGGGAAAGAATGGCGTCCTTGAAACACGCCCGCTGGAAATCGGCCTGCCGCAGACTGCTCTCACTCAAATTCGCTCCGGTGAAATCGGCGCCCGAGAAATTCCGGCCGTCATAGTTTTTCCCGCGCAGGTCTTGATTGATAAAAACTTGTTTTTGGCTGGGCCTCATGCGGTCACCCAGATATCCGCGTTGCTTCCCGAGGACCGCGACGACCAGCAGCGCGTTGGCTTTTCCGTGTTTCCCCATAGCGCCGTCATCCGCGCCAAGGACGGTGTTGGTCCAAGCGAGCGCGGCGTCCGGGTCAGCAAGATCAATCAGGAAATCGGCCATGAGATGGGTCATCGCTTGCTGATTGAGAATGTCCGAAGGGTGTCCGGCCTGAATCGCGCCGGCGGCGTGCCGCGCCACGAGCCATTCGAGAATGCTCTCGTGGGCGAAGGCAAACCGGCCCTCGCCCTCGCGGGTGAGCAGGCTGCCGGAGGTGAAGGCGTGGGCCTCCTCCCGCGGGTCGAGCTTGGTCTCGGAAAGTTCCGTAATGACCGCAGCGGCGACGTCGATGCACTCCTTCACGTCGAGAACTCGGTGGACCTTGGGCCACGCGATGAGGGCGAGCTTCTCGACCGCCAGCCAGAGCTGGGAGAGGCGGGCGGCATCCTTTTGCCGGTTGTCCAGGCGGCGCTTGATCTCGTTGGCGAGCCATTGATCGAGGATGATCTGGTAGAGGGCGCTGGCCGTGATCCTTGCGCCATGGTCGCGGCGGCGCGCGGCTTGCAGACGATCCTCATCAAGTTCGGAGATGAAGGACAACATGCGGGGATTGTGCGAGAGACCGAGGAGGTCTTTGATCTGATCGAGCAGAGCGAACCGGGCCTGGGCCGCGCCGGGATTGCCGAGCTTGTTCGTCAGGAAACGGAGGATTTGCGCATCCGTGAACGGCTCGAGGCGCATCCGCTGGAAGCCGGGCAGGGTGACGAGCTTCCCGACCATCTGCTGGTCGTGCAGGAAGTGCTGGGTGCGGACGGTGAGGAAGACCTTGGCCTGGCCTTCGGCAGCCTTGGCGAGGCTGGCGAGATGCTCGGCGGCGGTCTCGAAAGTGACGTTGATTGCGAGTTCATCGTAGCCATCGAAGAGCAGGAGGATATGGCCTTCGCGCAGCATGTAGCGGATGGCGTGGAGATTGATGTCGCCCACGCCCGCCTTGGCGAAGTGCGCGGCCAGATGCTCGTCAAGCGAGTGGGATTTTTCGAGGGAACGCAGCTCGATGAAGACGGGAATGGGCGAACGTTCCGCGGTGGCGAAATGCCGGGCGAGCTGCCGGAGAAGAAACGTTTTGCCCGCGCCGAAGTCGCCATGCACGAGCACGAACGCCGCGTGGCCGGGATCGCCGACGGCCGCGATGACGGTCGCGAGCGCGGCATCGGGATGAAGCGTGATGCCGCCGGGCGGTATCTCGTGATCGTGGGCGCGGTGATGCTGCTGGGCAAAGACGGAGAGGTTTTGATCGACGTAGAGGTTCGAGGGATAAACGGGGCTGGCGTTCAATACGGCGGTCTGGGTTCCGACATAATCGTCGAGATCACAGATGCGCTGGAAATCGTGGAAGGTCAGCGCGCGGATCGCCGGAGTGGGGAGTAGCTTGAGTAACTGGTGGTCCTCGAATTCGCCGGGATAGACGAGGAGGCTCTCCACCGAGGGGTCGTTGTTGGCGAAAACTTGGTGAACGTCGGCGAAGGCACGGATGTATTCGGGAGTAAGCCCGCCCGACGCAACGCCGACGGGAAAGGTGCGCGGAAACGGGCGATGGGTGACGATGCGCAGGTAAGGGATGGGAGTGTCGAGGCGTTCGCTGATGTCGGCGTGCTCGTAACGCAGGCGGCAGACGGCGGTGACTTCGTCGAGGAGAGCGGGGCGGGTGATTGTGTGAGAAGACTCCGGGTCTTCTTCGGAACCCGGCGCCGAATGTGAACGGCGGAAGAGTTTGATGATGGAATCGACTTTGAAGCGCGGGGTTGAAGCGGTTCTCGGCGCATCTGGAAACGTGGCGGCGACCTGCGCCAGTGAGAGCGGGCGCGATTCGCGGCCCGCTTGCTTGTTCCCGCCGATCCGTGAGTCGGGGACGAACCGCTGCTCGGCCACGCTCCAAGCGCGGGAATAAATGGTGATGCCCGAAGGCTCGATGACCAGAATCTGGTATTGATTGGGCACTTCCGGCGGGCGCTCGTTCGGACCGAGCGCGGCGGAGCCGGTGGCGAAGACGGGCAGCCCATCATCGAGGTGCGAACTTTTCGCGGCGTGGGTGTGACCGTGAAGCAGGAGGTTCAGGTGCGGCGCGAGGATGCGGTTCAGACGCTGGAGGTCGTCATGGTCGAGGCGTTCCTCATCGACCTTGAACGCGGGATTCAGGTTGTGATGGATGAGGCCAATGCGCAGCCACGCTGCGGCTTGGAATGGCTCCAGCACGCCCGCGAAGTGCTGCAACTGGGCTTCGCCGCAATAGCCGTGGTGGCCGTAGATCGCCGGTTCGCCGAATTCTTTCCGCGCCGCTGAATCGTCGAGGTGGCATTCACCGATCGTGGAGTTCAAGCCGGCGATGACGACCTTGAATTCGGGAATGGCAAACGCGCTGTAGGGACGGTCGCTGACGAAGGCAGGTCGATTCCCTGCGATCAGATAATCGTCGCCACCGCGAAACTCCCTGGGGACATCCTTGTAGAAATCTTCAAACATCCGCGCGAAGTATTCCCAGCGGGTGAAGCCGAAGGGATCGCCCTGTTTCTTCCGCCGCTTCCAGCCGACGAAATCCTGCTCGGCCCCGAGGCGGTCGATGTCGTGATTGCCCGGAATGATCGCGATGCGATGGCGCTCGGCGGGCTGGATGCGGAGCAGGTCGGCGAGGCCGACGAGGAACCTCCCGGCCTGCGCGAACTCTTCCTCCCTTGCCCATTCCGCGAGATCGCCGGTGACGGCGACGATGTCCGGCTGGAGGTGGAAGTCGCGTTTCAGCCCGGCCAGGTCTTCGTCCAAGCGCGCGAGAAGCGTGTCGTAGGCGAGGTCGCAGCCGGGACGGCTCCGCTCGTCGAGCCGCCCGAAGCAATGGTTCTTCCCAAACTGCGGGTCCGAGAGGTGCAGGAGCGTGATGGCGTCGCGCGGCATGGCGAGCAGCGTAGGGGAAAGCGCCGTGCGGAAGCAATGCGGCGCTTGGAATCCGGCGTAGGCTCCGGTCAATGCGGCGCGCGCGGGGCCGGCAGCGGCAGCGGAATACCGGCAAAGGAATAGGGGCAAAGGAATGGGGACCGGGAATGTTTTTGTGTTCATTCCTTTGCCTCCATTCCTTTGCCAAATCTGTTTCGGAGATTGGGGTTCGGATTGAGGTTGGCCACAGCTCGTTTGTCAGGCCACTGGCACTGCTGCTGTTCGCGCTGAAGCGCGGCGAACGATCTGTTTCCCCTCCGGTTGCAATGGAGGAAACGGTGGGAAAATGAAACCACCCCCAACGCCAGCCTTCGACCATCGCACTTGCTGCTCCGGCCGCTTCCCCACGATTCAGGCAATCGCTCCCCGTCCCATTTTTCTGTCCCCATTTTTCTGCCGGCTCCCCGCCCCCGCTCATCCCGTCCGCCGACCGGCACCCGCCATCACATCCCTCCCCTGCCCCATTTTTCTGCCCGCCTATCTTTCTGCCATCGCCCCTCAGTTCACGGCGTACGCACGCGGAAAAACTTCGCCCCACCCGCCACCGGATTGGTCACCGTCAATACCGTCGCGGACGTTGGCGCCGGCAGACTCAGCACGGCACCCCAAGAACCAGCGCCAAAAAAATCCCGCGCCTCCACGACATACGGACGGCTCGCCTCCGCTGAAAAACTGAACCGCACCTGCCCGTTCGCCACCGGCAAGACCGTGAGCACCGGCGGCGTCGCCGGCACCGGCGGATCGAACGTCACACTCAGCGTCGGGCGAATCCCCTCCGCCGCCTCGCGCGACGCAAACAGCCGCGCGGTCTTGGGAGTCGTTTCGCCCTGCGACTGAAGGAGCCAGCCGAAGTTGGTCCCCGGCGCATTCACCCACGCCTGAATGTCCGCCACCAGCGCGTCGGACGAACCAAACGTGTAACTGCCCAGGCTGCTCACAAACGCGCTCGAACTCACCGCGCGCGCCACATCCCCCGCTGCCGAAGCGCCCGGCGCGGTCCACGGCACTCCCGAACTGCGCTCGTTCCATGACACCGACACTTCATCCCACCCTTGCAAGACCCGATGCAGCTCAAACAGCGAGTTCTGCGGGGGAACGCTGTCCGAACCATCCGGCATCCTCGTCACTTGCATCGTAATCGTCGCAGACCGAACGACCGCGCCAACCGGAACCGCTTCGCTCAAATCAAACCGGAACAAGGCGCGCATGATCTGACCATCATGCGTCCCGCCGGCGCGCACGGCGGCATTTCCCAAATAGGTCGGGCCAATCGGCGAACTCGAGATCGAGCCGTCGGCGACCGCCGTCACCACCGCCGTCGCCGCCCGCACGCGAGCGACGCCACCCACCCCCACGACCAGCGCCGTCGACGCCGCGAACATCCATTTCATTCCCATTTGCATCGGTGCCAGTGAACCGCACGCCACGCGGGCACGCAATCTCGCGTGACGGGTGACAGATGGGGGGCGGCGCGTAACCCGTGCCCAATAATTACTAGTCACTAATTACTAATTACTTCCCCCATGCCCCCTCCCCGCTACCTTCGCCCGCCATGAGCATCGCAACAAAAACGGGCGACCGCGGCACCACCGGCCTGATGTACAACCGCCGCGTCTCCAAGTGCCACCCGCGCGTCGAGGCCTACGGCTGCGTGGACGAACTCAACACCGCCCTCGGCACCGCACGCGCCACCGCCGACACGCCGTTCCTCCACGACCACCTGCTTGCCGTGCAGAAAGATCTCGTGCTCCTCATGGGCGAACTCGCCACCGCCGTGGACGACCTGCCCCGCTACGTGAAAGACGGCTTCCAACTCGTCACGCCCGAGCTGACCGGGAAACTCGACAGCCTCGTGCGCGAACTCGAGGCGCAGAAAATTTCTTTCAAAGGCTGGGCCACGCCGGGTGCGAACGTGAACTCCGCCGCGCTCGATGTCGCCCGCACCGTCTGCCGCCGCGCCGAGCGCCGCGTCTGCGCCCTCCATGAAGCCGGCCAGCTTCAGAACGCCGAGATCATCATCTACCTCAACCGCCTCGCCGACGTCCTCTGGCTCCTCGCCCGCTGGGTCGAGACACAGGTCAGCGGCGGCGGACTGACCGAGGTTTGAGCCATGCTGGCAGGAAGACCGGCGGAACGGAGTTGGAGCTTGCTCCTTCGTGCTTCCCTTGAGCTTTGAACTTTGAACTTTGAGCTTCGAACCAGCCCCCGCCCGTCATTTCCCCCGACACGCCGCCTCGACCAGCTCGCGCAGCCGCCCGTTGCTCACCATGATTTCATACGTGTGCTCGCCCGCGACCGGCCGATGCCAGAACTCGCCGCCCGCGCACTCGATGATCAGCCCGCCCGCCGCGATGTCCCACAACCGCACGCCATACTCCTTGTAGGCATCCATCCGCGCGCCTGCGACATACACCATCGACAACGCCGCCGCGCCCATGATGCGAATCTTCCGCACCCGATGCACCATCCGGTTGAACACCGGCAGCATCTTCGCCAGCGTGCTTTCCTGTTTCGCAAACCCGAGCGCGAAGATCGTTTCCTCCAGCTTCTCGCGCTCGCTCACGCGCACGCGCCGGCCGTTCATCCGCGCCGGCTGCCCGCGCCGCGCCGTCCACAGCTCGTCGCAAAACGGATCGTAAACCACGCCGACCTCGGTGCGGTAATTCAGGTCCGGATGCGCCGCGTCCTCGCGCACCCGCGTCTGCAACGCGATCGACACGCACGCGTGCGGAATGCCGTAGGTGAAATTCACCGTCCCATCAATCGGGTCCACCACCCACCGCTGCGGCGCGTCCATGTTTCCCCGCACGCCCTCCTCGCCGAGAATCGCCACCTGCGGAAACGCCCCGAGCAACGTCCGCTCGATCAGCTTCTGGCAGCGCACATCCAGCTCCAGCTTGATGTCGTGCTGCGACGATTCGTTGACCGTCTTCGTCGAGCCGAGGTTGCGCGCCATCACCGCGCCCGCCGCGCGCGCCGCCTGCACCGCCACCGCCAAGGCCCGCGCTTCCGAAATATTTTTCACTGGTTTCATCGGCCCCCGACGCTACGGACAAGCGAAGCGGAAGCAATCTCACCGATTTCCGCCGCAGCCGGCGCAGCGTAATTAGGCGGCAGGCAACTCCGCCCTTTGTAGGAGTCGAGGTGACGAGACTCTCACCTTTTCCACGCGAAACGCGGCCTGACTCTCGCGAGCCGGAATAGGGCAAGGCGCGTGGAAGCGGAGCGCGGTTTCACGACGGGCCGTGAGGCGATTTTGGGCACGGCACTCGCGGAAGGAGGTTAGAGTCTCGTGACCTCGACTCCTACAAGGGCGGGAGCGCGGGCGGCATGTAGGTCGCGGTGTGGGGAGAGGCGGAGGGGGGCGTTGGCGGTCTCTGACCTTTTCCTTGGGAGCAGGGCGGTTGGAAAAAAGAAGGTTAGAGCCTCCTAACGTCGTCTCCTACAAGGCTGGGGCGGGCCGCTCGCGGTAGCGCTGAATGGCGTGGCGCAGGGAGGGAAAGGCGAGGTCGTCGGGCGAGATCCCGGCGGGTTGCAGCCACACGAAACTTTCGACTTCATCGAGCGCTTGTGCCGACTGGTCAGGGGCGATGCGGGCGGTGAAGTAGAAATCCACGACGCCGTAGGTCACATCGCGATAGGTGTAGGAATTGGGATGGCTCAGGAAAAACTCCACCGCCTCAAGCCGTAGCCCCACCTCCTCGCGGGCTTCGCGGCGCAGGCCGTCCTCGGCGCTCTCACCGAAATCCACGAAGCCGCCGGGCACGCCGAATTTGCCTTTGGCGGGGTCTTTGGCGCGGCGCAACAAGAGGATGGCGCCGTCGGGACGACGGATGATTCCCGCCACTCCCACGACAGGATTGAAGAAGAGGGTGAACTCGCAGGCAGCGCACCGGAAAGGAATCACTCGCTCGGCGGTCGCCGCCGCCGCACCGCAGCGGGGGCAGAAGCGAAAGGATTCCCAAGGCTTCACAAACTTTTCGGGCCGCCCGCGTATCTACGCCGCCTGCGCCACGGGTGCCGTCGCCGCAGTAGCGGCAGCCACGGTCGCGGTTGCGCCGCGTTGTTCCAGTGCGTGCAACATGCTCGCGAAGATGAGGCGGCCGTCGGTCGAGCCGAGAAGTGGTTCGCTGGCTCGGTCCGGGTGGGGCATGAGGCCGGCGACGTTGCGGGCGGCGTTGCAAATGCCAGCAATGTTGAGGAGCGAGCCGTTGGGATTGGCTGGTTCGGTGAGTTCGCCGGCCTGGTCGCAATATTGCCAGAGGATCTGATCGCCGTTCTGGAGTTGCGCGAGCGTCGCGGCATCGGCGAAGTAGCAGCCTTCTCCGTGGGCGATGGGAATGCGGAGGATTTTGCCCGCGGGAATCTGGCTGGTGAAGGGCGTGTTTCGCGACGCGGTTTTCAGGAAGACTTGTTCGCAGTGAAATTGCAGGTCGCGATTGCGCACGAGCGCGCCGGGGAGCAGGCCGGCTTCGCAGAGAATCTGGAAGCCGTTGCAGATGCCGAGCACGAGGCCGCCGTTGTCGGCGAACTGTTTCACGGCCTGCATCACCGGACTGAAACGCGCGATGGCTCCGCAGCGCAGATAGTCGCCGTAGCTGAAACCGCCGGGGACGATCACGGCGTCGGGCGCGCCCAGCGTGGTGTCCTTGTGCCAGACGAGGCCGGCGGTGTGGCCGAGAACGCGGATGCCGTGGACGCAATCCTGATCGCAGTTCGAGGCGGGAAATTGGAGGACGGCAAAGTGCATGGCGTGAACCCCGGTCAGTCGGCGATTTCCAGTTTGTAATCCTCGATCACCGGATTGCTGAGGAAGCGGTGGCAGGCCGTGTCGAGAGCCTGCCGCGCGGCTTCGCGGTCGGTGCCGGGCGCGAGGTCGATCTCGATGTATTTGCCCACATGCACGCCGGCGACGCCGGTGTAGCCCATGTGTTCGAGGGCGCTCTGGACGGTCTTGCCCTGCGGGTCGAGCACGGCCTTTTTCGGGGTAATGACGATCTTTGCTTTCATCGGGGTTGCGACGTGACGCCGCGAATTGCGGCGGAATGTGGGGAACGGGGAATCGCGATGCTAGCTTTTTCTCCGCGCGAGAAGCGCTCGCACGCGCGGGCGCATCGGCAAGCGAACGCGCCGGAGTGCGGCCGTCCCCGGCCGCAGCAGCGTCCGCACGCTCGAGGCGTTCGGATGTTTCCCAGCGTCGCACTGCGCTCAAGGTCGCTGCGCCCAGGGACGGGCGCACTCCAGTCCTACTGGCGCGCCGTGGATTTGCATTGGCCCAAACTTCCCCGAACTGCTATCGCTCCCCGACCAAAACTCATGCCACTCATCAAATGTCCGGATTGCGGTCGCGAGGTTTCCACGGCGGCAAAAGCGTGTCCGAACTGCGGTTTTCCCGTGGCGGAACAATTGACGCCGACGGCGGCTGCGGGTGCATCCACGGGACCGGCGGATACGCCCGCGAATGAGTTGCTGGCCGAGGTGCGCCCGTCCTGGTGGCGCTATTTCTGGTATCTGCTGTTCGCGTGGCTGCTGGTGCCGTGGATCATCGCGTGGGTCAAACGCAGCGCGGTGGTGCTGCGCATCTATCGCGACCGCATCACGCTGGAACAGGGGATCATGTCGAAGTGCGAACGCGAGCTGTTCATCCGCGACATCCGCTCGGTGGACATCGACCAGAGTTTCATGAACCGCCTCTTCAACATCGGCGACCTGACCATCTCGACGGCGGCCTCGGCGGACGCGACGGATTTCATCGCAGGCGTGCCGAATCCGCAGCAGGTCCGGGATCTCATCATCGCGCGCCGACAGAGTTCGGAGCGCGAAGGGGCGAAGTGAAATGGCGAAGTGCGAATTGGGAATTGCGAATGGCGCATCGCGGGAGGAAGCCGACAGAAGACTGGTGCGGGCATTCAATGGTTGAGTTTCGGCGTTTAGTCTTTGGTCGTCGGGATTGAACGTTTGATTTTTTTGGTTCACGGCGATTAACCGTGAAATTGGGGAAGCCCGCCGCGGGCGGCCAACTTTTCTGGGGGGCGATCTTCCCGACTTTTTTCTCTGCGTTCCTTCCAATCTCTGCGGTGTTCTGTCCGGCGTTCCCGCCGCCGGGGCTTCCGGCAGCTCGGGCGCAGAACAGAACACCGCAGAGATTGGAAGGAACGCAGAGAGGTGCGGAGGACTTGCCCGCAAGCCGTGGACAATGCACCCGGCTGCGGGGCGGGAGCTGGAGGCGACGGGGCGCTCGCGGGCGAGAAACGTCTCGCGTCCACGCCGCCGCCTTTTTCCCGAGCCACCGAGGCGCAATCACCCACCTGATTGCCAGTTGAAACGCGGCGGCTGCTTCCCTAGTCTGCGCCGCGTCGCCGCTGGAAAACCCCGGCGGGCATTGGTTCAAAACGCATCTCGAACAAGCACACTATGAAGCTGAATTTTCTCGGTAATTTTCCCGCGCTGCTGGCGGCGGCGGGCGCGGTCCTGCTGGCCACGGGTTGTGACAACAAATCGGACGCGCCGAAAAACACCGGCGGCTCCGATGGCAAAGGCGGCGCGGCGGCGGCGGTAATCAAGGTCGGCGAGTTTGCGTCGATGACCGGCAAGGAGGCGACGTTCGGGCAGTCGTCGCACAAGGGCACGCTGCTGGCCATCGAGGAACTGAATGCGGCGGGCGGGGTGCTGGGGCGGAAGTTCGAGCTGATCACCGAGGACACGCAATCCAAGCAGGGCGAATCGGCCAGCGTGGTGCGCAAGCTCGTGTCGCGCGACAAGGTCATCGCAATCCTCGGCGAGGTTGCGTCGGGACGGTCGCTGGAGGCCGCGCCGATTTGTCAGAACGCCAAGGTGCCGATGATTTCGCCCAGCTCGACCAATCCCAAAGTCACCGAGGTCGGCGATTTTGTTTTTCGCGTGTGTTTCATTGACCCCTTCCAAGGCACCGTGATGGCGCTCTTCGCCAAGAACACGCTCAAGGCGCAGAACGTCGCCGTGCTCACCGACGCCGCCGCGCCTTACAGCGTCGGGCTGGCCACGTTTTTCAAGGAGAAGTTCCTCGCGGACGGCGGGAAGATTTCCGTCGAGCAGAAGTTCAGCAGCGGCGACAAGGATTTCAAAGCGCAGCTCACGGCGATCAAGGCGGCGAATCCCGATGCGATCTTCGCGCCGTGCTACTACACCGAGGCGGGCCTCATCACGCAGCAGGCGCGGCAGTTGGGCATCAACCTCCCGATCTTCGGCGGCGACGGCTGGGAAGCGCCGGAACTGCTCACCATCGGCGGCAAGGCGATGGACGGGACGTTTTACTCGACCCATTACTCGCCGGAAGACAAGGCCGAGATGGTCCAGACCTTCGTGAAGAAATTCAAAGCCCGCTGGAACAACGAAGTCCCCGACGCCATGGCCGCGCTCGGCTACGATTCGGCGCTCGTCCTCGCCGACGCCATCAAACGCGCCGGCGGCACCGACGGCCCGAAGCTCCGCGACGCCCTCGCGGCGACGAAAGAATTCGTCGGCGTGACCGGCAAGACGACACTCGATGCGAAACGCAACGCGACCAAGCCGGCGGTCATCATCGAGGTGAAGGACGGGAAGTTTGTGTACAAGGAAACGGTGAATCCGTGAGGCGAACCCGCGCGCGGTGCTGGGCGCGCGGAGAATGGCCCGGTGGTGGCGGCCGGGTGAGTTGTGCGCGGGGGCGGTTTCGTTATGCTGCGGCGATGGCACCGGAACAAATCATCGGGTTGGCGCTGACGCTGCTGGTCATGGCGGTGGGCGTGGCGGGGAGCGTGTTGCCGGGGCTGCCCGGCACGCCGCTGGTGCTGGCGGCGGCGCTGATTCACAAATGGATTTTTGGCGCGGCGAGCGCGGACTGGCCGGTGCTCATCGTGCTGGCGGGGATCATGGTGTTATCGCTGGTCATGGATTTTGCGGCGACGTGGTTCGGCGCGAAGAAGCTGGGCGCGACGTGGAAGGGAATAACGGGCGCGGTGGTCGGGGTGGTGGTGGGGCTTTTTTTCGGGGTACCGGGGATCATCGTCGGGCCATTCGCGGGCGCGGTGGCGTTCGAGTTGGTGGGCGGGCGCGATCTCGGAGCAGCGACGAAGGCGGGCATGGGCGCGCTGATCGGATTGCTCGTGGGGACGCTGGGGAAATTTGCGTGCGCGGTAGCGATGATGGGGTTGTTCGCGGTGGAAGTAGTCGCGCGATGGCTCAGGTCGGGCGGGACGGTGTAGTGCGGGGCAGCAGCCGATGAGGGGCGCGGTGCCGATCGTCGCACGGCCGAGGAGCAGCGGAATTGATGGCAAAGGGATCGGAGGCAAAGGAATGGGGACGGGAAAACTTTTTGGGTTCGTTCCTTTGCCTCCATTCCTTTGCCAATTCAGTTTCGGGGTTTGGCGTTCGGCTTCGACTTGAACGACAGGCCCGTGACGGACCGCTGCGGCTGCTGACGTGAGCTGAACCTGAATGCCGAGACAACACAGCCTGCGATTCGCGTTCCTGTTGGGAGAAGCCCCCGCGCGTCCGCTCCGCCTCGTCACCTCGGCGGCTACACGCGCGGTTTCGGCGTAAACGCAGGGAAAACTCACCATTAGTTCGGGGCACATTCGCGCCCGCCTGCGTTAGCTGCGTGAAATTCTTACCAAGACTATTGCGTGTGGCGCAGCTTCGCGTAAAAACTCCGCGGGTTTAACGACGACCTGACATGACGATTGATACGCCGACGGAAAAAAAACGAACCGTGCAACAACTGGACCTGCCGCCAAAGCAGGGCCTCTACGATCCGCGTTTTGAACACGACGCCTGTGGCGTCGGCTTCGTCGCCCACATCAAGGGGCAGAAGTCGCACGCGATCGTCGCGGCGGGCCTCCAGATTCTCCAGAACCTCGATCATCGCGGCGCTTGCGGCTGCGAGGAGAACACCGGCGACGGTGCGGGCATTCTCCTCCAGATGCCGCACAAGTTCCTCGTCGAAGCGTGCGCGAAGGAAAAACTCTCGCTCCCCGAGGCCGGCCAATACGGCACGGGCCTCGTCTTTCTCCCGCACGACGCGCAGCAGCGCCGCAAGATCGAGCAGAAGTTCGAGAAGATCGTCCGCTCGGAAGGCCAGCACTTTATCGGCTGGCGCACGGTGCCGACGGTGAACCGCTCGCTGGGCGAAACCGCCAAAGCCTCGGAACCACATGTGCGCATGCCGATCATCGGCCGCGACGCGTCGCTCACCGACGACCTCGCCTTCGAGCGCAAGCTGTACGTCATCCGCAAACGCGCCTACAACGAAATCCGCTGCTCGACGATGGATGGCGCGGCGTACTGGTACGTGTGCAGCCTCTCCTACAAGACCATCGTGTATAAAGGCATGCTCCTGACCGCGCAGGTCGGGAAATATTTCCCCGATCTCAAGCAGGAGTCGATGGAGTCGGGGCTGGCGCTGGTTCACTCGCGTTTCAGCACGAACACGTTTCCCAGTTGGGCGCGCTCGCATCCGTATCGCTACATCGCGCACA
This sequence comes from Verrucomicrobiota bacterium, assembly GCA_014193395.1. Classification (GTDB taxonomy): domain Bacteria; phylum Verrucomicrobiota; class Verrucomicrobiia; order Limisphaerales; family BJHT01; genus BJHT01. The sequence goes on along the minus strand of BJHT01000077.1, from coordinate 7,166 downwards.
ACGGCGAAATCAACACGCTCCGCGGCAACATCAACTGGATGCACGCCCGCCAGGCGCTCTTCGAGTCCGACCTCTTCGGCGAGGACATCCAGCGCACGCTGCCGGTCATCGACCCGAACGGCAGCGACTCGGCGATGTTCGACAACTGCCTCGAGCTGCTCGTGCTCGCGGGCCGTTCGCTGCCGCACGCGTTGATGATGATGATCCCCGAGCCGTGGACCAATCACGAGTCCATGAGCGACGAGAAGAAGGCGTTCTACGAATTTCACTCTTGCCTGATGGAGCCGTGGGATGGCCCCGCTTCCATTGCATTCACCGACGGCAAAATCATCGGCGCGACGCTCGACCGCAACGGCCTGCGCCCGACGCGCTACTACGTCACCAAGGACGACCTCGTCATCATGGCCAGCGAGGCGGGCGTGCTCGACATCGCGCCGGAAAATGTTTTGCAAAAAGGGCGGCTCCAGCCCGGCCGGATGTTCCTCGTGGACACCGAGCAGGGGCGCATCGTCGCCGACGAGGAAATCAAAGATTCCATCGCCAAGGCTCACCCGTATCGGCAGTGGCTGAACCAGCACATGATCGAACTGGCCGCGCTGCCCGACCCCGGCAAGCTGCCGTTGCCCGACCACGACACCGTGCTCCAGCGGCAGCAGGCGTTTGGGTACACGTTCGAGGATTTGCGCCTGCTCATGGTCCCAATGGCGCGCGACGGCGTGGAAGCCGTCGGCTCAATGGGCACGGACACGCCGCTGGCCGTGCTGTCGGACAAGCCGCAGTCGCTGTTCGGCTATTTCAAGCAGCTCTTCGCGCAGGTCACCAACCCGCCCATCGACTGCATCCGCGAGGAGATTGTCACGAGCGCGGAAACGACGATCGGTTCCGAGAAGAACCTGCTCAATCCCGTCCCCGAGAGCTGTCATCTCATCGAACTCAAGTCGCCGATCCTCACCAACGAGGAGTTCGCCAAGCTCAAGCACCTTGATCAGCCGGGCTACAAATCCATCACGCTCTCCATTCTCTATCCCGTCGCGAAAGGCGCGAAGGGCATGGAAAAATCGCTGAACGATTTGTTCAAGAAGGCGAACCAGGCCATCGCCGACGGCATCAACATTCTCATCCTCTCTGACCGCGGCATTGATGCGAAGAACGCCGCCATCCCGTCGCTGCTCGCCGTCAGCGGCCTGCATCACCATCTCATCCGCAAGGGCACGCGCACGCGCGTCGGCCTGGTGCTCGAGTCGGGCGAACCGCGCGAGGTGCATCATTTCTCGCTGCTCATTGGCTACGGCTGCGGCGCGATCAATCCGTATCTCGCGTTCGAGACGCTCGACGACATGATCCGTCAGGGCTTGCTCGTGAACGTGGACCACAAGACCGCGTGCAAAAATTTCGCCAAGGCCGCCGTGAAGGGCGTGGTGAAGGTCGCCTCGAAGATGGGCATCTCGACGATTCAGTCTTATCGCGGCGCGCAGATCTTCGAAGCCATCGGCCTCTCGAGCGCCTTGGTGGATAAATATTTCACCTGGACCGCCAGCCGCGTAGAAGGCGTGGATTTGGAAGTGATCGCGAAGGAAGTGGAAAATCGCCATCGCCACGCGTTCCCCGAGCGGCAGGTCAACGGCCACACGCTTGATGTCGGCGGCCAGTATCAATGGCGCAGCGAGGGCGAGTATCACCTGTTCAATCCGCAGACCGTTCACAAGCTCCAGAGCGCCGTGCGCGGGGCGAACTACAAAATTTTCAAGGAATACTCCGCGCTGGTGAACGACCAGAACAAGGCGTGGTGTACCCTGCGCGGCCTGCTCGACTTCAAGCCGAACACGCCCGTTCCCATCGAGGAAGTCGAGTCGGTGGACGCCATCGTGAAGCGCTTCAAGACCGGCGCGATGAGCTACGGCTCGATCTCGGGCGAAGCACACGAGGCGCTCGCCATCGCGATGAACCGCATCGGCGGTCGCAGCAACACCGGCGAGGGCGGCGAAGACCCGGCGCGCTATAAACTCGAAGCGAACGGTGACTCGAAAAACTCCGCGATCAAACAGGTCGCCTCCGGCCGTTTTGGCGTGACGAGCAATTACCTCGTCCACGCGAAGGAGCTGCAGATCAAGATGGCCCAGGGCGCCAAGCCAGGCGAAGGCGGCCAGTTGCCCGGCGGCAAAGTTTATCCGTGGATCGCGAAGGTGCGGCACTCGACGCCCGGCGTCGGTCTCATTTCGCCGCCGCCGCATCACGACATTTATTCCATCGAGGATCTGGCGGAACTGATTCACGACCTGAAGAACTCGAACATTCACGCCCGCATCAGCGTGAAGCTCGTCGCCGAAGTCGGTGTGGGCACCATCGCGGCGGGCGTCGCCAAAGCCCACGCGGACGTGGTGTTGATCAGCGGTTTCGATGGCGGCACGGGCGCTTCGCCGCAGACCTCGATCAAGCACGCGGGCATCCCGTGGGAACTCGGCCTCGCCGAGACGCATCAGACGCTCGTGTTGAACAACCTCCGCTCGCGTATCGCCGTCGAGACCGACGGCCAGTTGAAGACCGGCCGCGACGTGGTCATCGCCGCGCTGCTCGGGGCCGAGGAGTTTGGTTTCGCCACCGCGCCGCTCGTGTCGCTCGGCTGCATCATGATGCGCGTCTGCCACTTGAACACCTGCCCCGTGGGTGTCGCGACGCAGGACCCGGAACTGCGCAAACGCTTCACCGGCGATCCCGCGCACGCCGTGAATTTCATGAAGTTCATCGCGCAGGAAGTGCGCGAAATCATGGCGCAACTGGGCTTCCGCACGATCACCGAGATGGTCGGCCGCACCGACCGCCTCGAGGCCCGCAAGGCCGTGGATCATTGGAAAGCCAAGGGCCTCGACTTCAGCTCGATTCTGTACCAGCCCGAGGCCGGCCCCGAAGTCGGCCGCTTCTGCCAGATGGCGCAAGACCACGGCATCGCCGAGTCGCTCGACATGTCCACGCTGATGAAGGTCTGCCGACCGGCCATCGAGCGGAAAGAAAAAGTGCGCTCGACGCTGCCCATCCGGAACGTCAATCGCGTCGTCGGCACCATCGTCGGCAGCGAGATCACGCGCCGCCACGGACCGGCGGGCCTGCCAGAGGACACGGTGCAGATCACCTTCAACGGCAGCGCGGGCCAGAGCTTCGGCGCGTTCATGCCGCCCGGCATGACCTTCACGCTCGAGGGCGATGCGAACGACTATCTCGGCAAGGGCCTGAGCGGCGGGAAGATCATTCTCTATCCGCCCGCGGGTTCCAGCTTCGTGCCCGAGGACAACATCATCACCGGCAACGTCGCGCTCTACGGTGCGACCAGCGGCGAGGTGTACATCCGCGGCATGGCCGGCGAACGCTTCGGTGTCCGCAACTCCGGCGTGACGGCAGTCGTCGAGGCCGTCGGCGATCACGGCTGCGAATACATGACCGGCGGCAAGGTCGTCGTGCTCGGTCCGACCGGCCGCAACTTCGCCGCGGGCATGTCCGGCGGCATCGCCTACGTGCTCGACGAAGCCGGCGATTTTGCCACCAAGTGCAACAAGCAGATGGTCGCCTTGGAAAAGCTCGAACCCGAAGACGCGGCCGACCTCAAGGCCATGATCGAAAGCCACGCGATCAACACCAAGAGCACCCGCGCCGCGAAGATTCTCGCCGCGTGGGATCAGTGCCTGCCGAAGTTCATCAAGGTCATGCCCAAGGACTACAAGCGCGTCCTGCAATCGCTCAAGAAGGCCCAGGCCGACGGCCTCACCGGCGACGAGGCGATGACGCGCGCGTTCGAGGAGAATTCCAAGGACGCGGCGCGGGTGGGGGGCGGGTGAAAAACGCCGGGGTGAAGTAAAACCTCACTGCTGATGAAGACCCTGTCGGAAAACAAAATCTGGACTGACGACCAGTTGCTCGCGCTCGCCAGCGATGGGCGCAAACACGAACTGTGGTTTGGAAAGGTGGTAACGATGCCTCCCGGCGGAGCAGAACACGGCGACATCATTGTCAGGCTCATCATGGCCGTTGGTGCGCATGTCAGCAGCCATAAACTTGGCAAGGTGTATGAAGGTCAGACGGGCTTTCGGCTGAGCCTCGATCTTTGTTTCGAGCCGGACGTTTCCTTTGTGAGCAAGGAACGACTGAAAACCATTCTGCCAGTTAAAGAGAAACTATTTCATGGGGCGCCCGACCTCGCGGTGGAAGTCCTGTCGCCATCCGACTCCATCACCCGGACAGAGGAAAAGCTGGGCCTCTTCCTCATGCACGGAACGCGTCTGGCGTGGATGATTGATCCGAAGTCGAAAACCGCCCGCGTTTATCGTTCGGACGGTGAGAGCGAATTGCTCCGTCGGGACCGGGTTCTGACCGGCAATTCCGTGCTACCGGGGTTTCGGATTTCACTCAGCAGGCTCTTCGAGGACTGAGCCGGACGTCGCAAACCCATGGGCACTTTTTCCACCGGCTGCCGGGTCGTTAATTGCGGAGACGCGAAACGTTCCGTCGTGGTTCCCAAGCTCCTGGTGGACATGGGCGCGGAAGCCACATGGATCAATGCCACACTGCTCGAAACCATCGGCGTCGAGCCGCGCAAACAAGACCTGACCTTCCCGATGGCCAACGGACAACTCATCACCCGCTCCGTCAGCTACGCCGTCCTCAAGGTGAACCAGACCGAAACCGTGGATGAAGTCGTGTTCGCGCAGAAAGGCGATTTGCAGTTGCTCGGTGCGCGCGCGCTCGAAGGTCTCAATCTGAAAGTCGATTCGCGGAACAAGAAGCTCGTCGCCGCCGGGCCGATCGGCGCCGCCACCGCGGTTGCGCTGCGCGCCGGTCAGTTCGTTCAAATTCCCGGCCGCACTCCGCACTCACAACCCGAGTCCCTCAAGCCGTCCGGCGTGCGCCGGCGGGTAATTTCCAAACTGAAGAAGTAGCAAGCACATGGGCAAACCCACTGGATTCCTCGAATACGTCCGCGAACTTCCGCTCGACCGCAGCGCGCTCCAACGCATCCGCGACTGGAACGAATTCCACGAGCACATGGATGACGCCAAGCTCCGCCAGCAGGGCGCGCGCTGCATGGATTGCGGCATCCCCTTCTGCCATACCGGCCAGCTCATCAGCGGCATGGCCAGCGGCTGCCCCATAAACAACCTCATCCCCGAGTGGAACGACCTCGTCTATCGCGGCCTCTGGCACGAGGCCCTCGAGCGCCTGCACAAGACGAATAATTTCCCCGAGTTCACCGGCCGCGTCTGCCCCGCGCCGTGCGAAGGCTCGTGCGTTCTCGGCATCAACGCCCCGCCCGTCACCATCAAGAACATTGAGGCCGCCATCATCGATCACGGCTGGGAAAACGGCTGGGTCAAACCCGAGCCACCCAAAAAACGCACCGGCCGCAAAGTCGCCGTCATCGGCTCCGGCCCCGCCGGCCTGTGCGCCGCGGCGCAGCTCAACAAAGCCGGCCACACCGTCACCGTCTTCGAGCGCGCCGACCGCCCCGGCGGCCTGCTCATGTACGGCATCCCCAACATGAAGCTCGACAAGCAGGAAGTCGTGCTGCGCCGCCTCGAATTGCTCGAACGCGAAGGCGTGAAATTTGTCTGCAACACCGAGGTCGGCAAAGACCTCACCGCCCAGCAGCTCCTCGCCGACTACGACGCCATCGTGCTCTGCACCGGCGCGACCAAGCCGCGCGATCTCCCCATCGAAGGCCGCAGTTTCAAGGGCGTGCATTTCGCCATGGAATTTCTCCACGGCAACACCAAGGCCCTCCTCGACCAGACCGCCCCGCCCATCAGCGCGCAGGACAAGGACGTCATCATCATCGGCGGCGGCGACACCGGCACCGACTGCGTGGGCACCTCGATGCGCCACGGCTGCAAGAGCCTCATCCAGGTGGAAATCCTCCCACGCCCGCCGGAGCAGCGCGCCAAGGACAATCCCTGGCCCGAATGGCCCAAGACCTACAAGCTCGACTACGGTCAGGAGGAGGCCGCCGCCAAATTCGGCGCGGACCCCCGCGTGTATCTCACCACCGCGAAGAAATTCATCAGCGACGAGCAGGGCCATCTCAAGGCCGTCCACCTCGTGCAAATCAAGTGGGACAAAAACGAGAAGGGCCAGTTCATCCCCGTCGATGTCCCCGGCACCGACCGCATCGTCCCCGCGCAACTCGTCCTCCTCGCGATGGGCTTCCTCGGACCCGAACAGCCCCTCCTCGACGGCCTCGGCGTGGAACGGGACCCGCGCAGCAACATCAAGGCCGAGCACGGCAAATACGCCACCAGCATTCCCAAAGTCTTCGCCGCCGGCGACTGCCGCCGCGGCCAGAGCCTCGTCGTCTGGGCCTTCAACGAAGGCCGCGGTGCCGCGCGCGAATGCGACCGCTTCCTCATGGGCGCCACCGACCTGCCCTGAGCGAATGAGGTGGCGCGCGCCCGTCCCCAGCGCGCCGCCGTTTGATGGGAACTGCGCGTCGGCCCAGCCGGCGCAACGCATTCCAACAGCGCGACGCAGAGCTTTCCCCCTCTGCGTGCATCGTGTCTCTGTGGTAAAAATCGGCGCGCCATAACTGCGGTGCTGGCCAGCGGATTTTGACCACAGAGACGCGATGCACACAGAGTTTCGGGAAGAAGATTTCTCTGACCAAGACTGCCCACCCAGAATCTCAAAGCCGGATGTGGCAAAGGAATGGAGGCAAAGGAATAAAGGAAAGAAGTTCCCCCGTTCCCATTCCTTTGCCTCCATTCCTTTGCCATCTCAGGTTCCCGCCCGCCGTCTCCGCCGCGCGCTTGATTGCGATCCAACCGACGAAAATCGCCGCCACCCACGCGCAATCCGCCCACGCCCGCGTCCACGACCGATGCTCCCACAGTGAAAACACCGTTCCCGGACACCGAAATCCGGCCGGCAGCGATCGGGCCGCTTCGAAGTGCATAGAGAAACTCCCGCAGATTCAAGGCGACCACAGATTATTTTTCCATCTGTGGTCGCCTTGAATCTGCGGGAAACCCGGGGCCGATCCGGGCTGCGCGGTGTGCTGAGGGCGGACGCTCGATGCCGCGTGCGGTTCACGGTGGATGACCGCGGCGGCGGAGAACGAGGAGCTTTGAGAGGCCATTGACGCAGCCGCCGAGGCGACGAGGCGGGGCGGTGAGGTGGGGCCGTCCGCC
>BJHT01000076.1 GCA_014193395.1 Verrucomicrobiota bacterium | reverse complement strand
TGATTCTCGATGAAGCCCTCGCCAAGGCCCAGCCCGTGCTCGTGGCGAAGATCGAAAACTATTTCGCGACCTACGCCGACTGCCTCCAGCTTGTCTGCCCGCCGCTCATCATCGAGGGCGGCGAACGCACCAAGAACTCCTACTTCCACGTCTCCGAAATCCAGAGCCAGGTTGATCGCTACCACATCGACCGCCATTCCTACGTCATCGCCATTGGCGGCGGCGCGCTGCTGGACATGGTGGGACTGGCCGCCGCCACGGCCCATCGCGGCGTGCGGCATGTGCGCATCCCCACCACCACGCTCGCGCAGGACGACTCGGGTGTCGGCGTCAAGAACGGCATCAACGCCTTTGGGAAAAAGAATTTCATCGGCAGCTTCTGCCCGCCCTTTGCGGTCATCAACGACTTCCAATTTCTCACCTCGCTCTCGCCGCGCGACAAACGCGGCGGCTACGTCGAGGCCGTGAAGGTCGCCTGCATCCGCGACGCCGAGTTCTTCGCCACCCTCGAGCGCGACGCCGAGGCGCTGCGCGATTTCGAGCCGGCCGCCATGCAGCGGCTCATCCACCGCTGCGCCGAGCTGCACATGAACCACATCGCCACCTCCGGCGACGCCTTCGAGTACGGCTCGGCGCGCCCGCTGGATTTCGGCCACTGGTCCGCGCACAAGCTCGAGCAGCTCTCGGAATTCAAGCTGCGCCACGGCGAGGCCGTCGCCGTGGGCCTCGCGCTCGACTCAATCTACTCGCGCAACCTCGGCCACCTCGACGCGCACTCGACCGAACGAATCCTCACGCTGCTGGAAACGATGGGCTTCGACCTCTTCGCCAACGAACTGCTCTACACCGATTCGGACGGCAGCCTGGTCGTGCTCAACGGCCTCGAGGAATTCCGCGAACACCTCGGCGGCGAACTCACCATCACCCTGCTCCAGGCCATCGGCCGTGGCTTCGAGGTCCACGAGATGTGTCTCCCGAAAGTCCACGCCGCCCTCGAGGAACTCCGCGCCCGCCACGAACGCCGCGACCGCAAAGTGATCGCCGCCGTTTTGTAGGAGCCGACGTGAGGAGGCTGTAACCATTTCCTCGGGAAGCGCGTGGTCGGGCAAAAGGAAGTTAGAGCCTCCTCACGTCGGCTCCTACAAGAGGAAGTCGGCTGCCTCCCGATTCCTGGAATTCCCCGGCCCACGACTTCCATTCCCCGCCGTTCCCCGTCACACTCACGGCATCTCACTCATGCCGCGTCCGTCGCCATCACCCCAAGACCTCGTGCTGCTCATGCTGCTCGGAGCCGGCTTGGGCCTCCTCGCATTGCGGTCGCGCACGCCGGCTCCGTCACCGTCCCCGGTTCTTGATCGCCCGGCCCCGCCCCAACCCCGCCCGCGCGGCACGATCACGTTCACCAAAGACATCGCGCCGCTCATCCATCGCCACTGCGCGGAATGTCACCGCCCCGACGCGCCGGGGCCGTTCAGTCTCCTGACCTATGCCGATGTTCAGAAACGCGCGCGCCAGATTGTGGACGTGACCCGTCGCCGCGTCATGCCGCCGTGGCTGCCCGAGCCGGGACTCGTCGCCTACTTGAACCAACGCGACCTGCGCCCGGACGAACTCGGCCTCCTCCAGCAATGGGTGGACGAAGGCGCCGTCGAGGGCAACCCCGCCAACCTGCCCGCACCGCCGACGTGGCCCGGCGGCTGGCAGTTGGGCGCGCCCGATTTGATTTTGAAAATGCCCGCGCCGTACCGCCTCGCACCCGATGGCCCCGACATTTACCGCAACTTCGTCATCCCCACCGGCCTCACCAACGGGCAGTTCGTGCGCGCCGTCGCGTTCCAGCCCGGCGGTCGCGGCGTGCATCATGTCCGCGTGCTGCTCGATGACTCAGGCCAATGCCGGAAACTCGACGACGACGAACCGGGCCCCGGCTTCGGCGGCTGGATGCCGCCCGCGCGTTTTCCGCCGGGACATTTCGTGACATGGACACCGGGAAAAGCGCCGACCATCGCGGGTGACGGCCTGGCGTGGCGACTCGACGCGGGCACCGATGTGGTGTTGCAAATGCATCTCCAACGCTCCGGCAAGGAGGAGCTGATCCAGCCGCTGATCGGCTTCTATTTCACCAACGCGCCCCCGACCCGCGCGGCGTTCGCGCTCGGGCTGGCGGCGCGGCTGATCGACATTCCCGCCGGCACGAACGCGTATGCCGTGCGGCGCGAATTTCAGTTGCCCGTCGCGGTCGAGGTTCTGCGCGTCATGCCCCACGCGCACTATCTCGCGAAACGGATGGAAGCTTTCGCGCTCCTGCCCGACGGCACGCGGCGCGAGTTGTTGCGGATCAATGACTGGGATTTCAACTGGCAGGACGAATACCGCCTCGCCGTTCCGCTCACGCTACCCGCCGGAACTTTCGTGCGCATGGAGTACACCTTCGACAACTCCGTCGCCAATCCACGCAACCCGAATCATCCCCCGCAACCCGTGCGTTACGGCCCGCAATCCACCGATGAAATGGCCGAATTCTGGCTGCAAGTGGTGCCCGCCGACAGCACGGCGCTCAACCGTCTCGCCGCCGCGCAACGCACCCAGGACACACGCGAAACCGTCGCCTACTTCGAGCAAAAACTCACCACCCAGCCGCGCGATGTGAACGCCCGCGTCGAGCTGGGCAAAGCCCTCGGCGCGCTCGGTCGCACCGCCGATGCAAAACAACAATTCACCCTCGCCCTCCAAACGCAGCCCGACTCACCGGAAGCGCTCTATTTTCTCGGCCTCGCCCTCCTCAACGAACGCGACTTCGCCGCCGCCAAAACTCATTTCACCGCTGCCCTCCAAGCCCGTCCCACCTACGCCCGCGCCGAACACGGCCTCGCCCTGATCGCGCTTGAGCACGGCCAGCTCGATGAGGCCGAGCAACACTTGCGCAACGCCGAACGCCTGAATCCGCACGATCCCCTGCCCCAGCGCACCCGCGAACGCCTCGCGCGCGAACGGGCGAAGAGAGCAAACCCGGACGTGAAATAGGGGCGACGCGGACGTACGGCAGGAGCGCGGGCGGCTCGCCCGCAAGTCCGCCCCAGGTACCGCAGCCGTCCTCGGCTGCGAGTTGCGGGGCGTCCTCGCCCCAGCAATCGGTTCGCGCGGCGAGACGCCGCCCGAACTCGCAGGCGGGGACGCCTGCGTACCGGGGTAGTGCGCGGATGCGCCCGCCGTTTCGCGCCAGCGCTGAACATCCTTCCCCACACCCTCCGCACTCCCTACGCTGCGCGCACCATGACGATCAGAGACCTCGAGTTTGCCGACTTGAACACACCCACCGGGCCGATGCGCACGCACCTGTTTCGCCCGCAGGCCGGCGGTCGGTATCCGGGCATTTTGCTATATCCCGAGATTTTCCAAATGACCGGCCCGATCCGCCGCACTGCCGCGCTGCTCGCGGGCCACGGTTACATCGTTGCGGTGCCTGACATCTGGCACGAATTCGAACCCGCCGGCTCCGCCCTCGCCTACGACAAGCCCGGCACCGACCGCGGCAACGCGCTGAAACTGGAGAAGGAACGCCACGCCCTCGACGGCGATTCCCGCGCCGTGCTCGACCACCTCCGCTCGCTGCCACACTGCACCGGCAAACTCGGCACGCTCGGCATTTGCATCGGCGGGCATCTCAGCTTCCGCACCGCCGCGACCAACCCCGAGGTGCTCGCCGCCGTGTGCTATTACGCCACCGACATCCACAAAGGCTCGCTCAGCAAAACCGGCGACGACACGCTGGCCCGCGCCAAAGACATTCGCGGCGAACTCCTGCTCTTCTGGGGCAAACAAGACCCGCATGTGCCGCCGGCCGGTCGCCAGAAAATCTACGCCGCCCTCACCGACGCGAACGTGAATTTCACCTGGCACGAATTCAACGGACAGCACGCCTTCATCCGGGACGAAGGCCACCGTTACGATCCCGCGCTCGCGCTCCAGTGCTTCCAAATGGCGCTCGAACTCTTCCACCGCAAACTCGGCGAGGGCGACCTCCCCGGCCCCGCCGCCAGCGGCCCGGCTGAATCGAAACATTGATCGGAATTTTGGCGGCGCGCGGGCGGTTCCCGCCCGCAGCAGCTCCGCACTCGCGAAACCGCCCGCATATTTCCCGCACCCCGGCCCGCTCACGCCACTGCGCCCGCGGACCGGTCGCGCGCCGAAGACGCAGCGCCATTCCCCGGCGCGCGGGCGGTCCCCGCCCGCAGCGGCTCCGCACTCGCGAAACCGCCGGCATGTTCCCCGCACCCGGTCTCCGACCACGCCGCAGCGACCGGGGACCGGTCGCGCGCCGAATTTCGCCACCCCACCCCGCGAGCAGGCTTGCCAGCGCGACGCCGCGTAGGAACAGTCGCCGCCGATTCACCAACCCACGATCACGTATGCTCGCATCCTCCCCCGCCCCACTCCGCCGATTCATCAGCGCGTTCCTCGCCCTGTTTCTCAGCGCGACTTATCCCGTCGGCATCCGCGCCGCGGACACGCCGGCCAAACCCACGCAGCCGCCGTTCAAATATCTGTGGGGCACCGCCCACCATATCCTGCCGGAGACACACTCGGACGAATCGGGCTACTTCTCGATCGTCGAGGGACGCAACGGCCACATCTACGTCGGCACCGCGAAGTACAACACCAACGCGTTCCTCGTGGACTTCGATCCCGCCACCGCGCAACAGAAGATCGTCATCGACACGCACAAGCTCTGCGGCCTGAGCGCCACCGGCTTCGCGGCGCAGGCCAAGATTCACACGCGCAATTTTGTCGGCCCCTCCGGCACCGTTTATGTCGGCAGCAAACAAGGCTACGCGCGCGCCGGGGACACCGGCGTTTATCCGGGCGGCTACGTGATGACCTACGATCCCCGCACGGGCAAAGCCGAGAACCTCGGCATGCCCTTCGCCACCGAGGGCGTGATCGACGTGGTCGCCGACGAACCGCGCGGCCTCCTCTACGTCGTCACCTGCGAAAACCAACACTGGATGCGCTACGACACGAAGGCCCGCCGCTACCGCGAACTCGGCCCGTTGCTCACCTCCTACGCCACGACGCTTGTGGACCCGGCCGGCCGCGCCCACGCGATCACGGCCGATTTCCAGATGGCGCAATACGACCCTGCCACCGACAAAGTCACCGTGCGTGAAATCCAACTCGACGGCGTGAGATGGCAGCGCGCAAACACCTCCGCCATCCCCACTTGGCACCTCGCCGCCGACGGCCGCACGGCCTATCTGATCCTGATGAACGCCCCGCACCTCCTCGCCGTGGACCTCGTCCCAGAGCGCGTCGGCGACCGCGAGATCATCCGCGCGCGCAACCTGGGTCCGATGCTCGCGGGCAAAGGTTTTGATTCGCGCGCCTCCCTGAGCATCGCGCCCGACGGCCGCGTGTACACGATCATTCGCGTGAACAACGAAACCGGTTTCGGCAGCGGCTACCTGCATCACATCGCGCGCTTCGATCCCAAGACCAGCCGAATGGAAGACCTCGGCGTGATGGCGGTGAAGAATCCAGATTTCTTCGATTTCGGCCCGCGCGCGGACGGGAAGCGCCCGCCGTGGAGCCACGGCTACCACACGCTGCCCGACAAAACCCTCACGCCCCTCCACGGTCACCAAGGCCTCATCGTCGCCCGCGACGGCACCCTTTACGCGCTGATCCTCTATCCGTTCACGCTGTTGCAGATCAGAGGTGTGAACTGAGGGGAAAAACCACCGGCGCGTGTTGGCTAAAAACGACGCGTTCAAAGCCTCCCCGGTCCAAATGTCTCCCGCAGATTCAGGGCGACCACAGATGGAAGAATTTAATCTGTGGCCGCCCTGAATCTGCGGGAGTCCTCGCTATTTCGCCGCCGCAACGCGCGTCCAGAATTTGGGTTACGGGAACCAACGAAGAATCCCGCCTTGTAGCAGACGACGTCACGAGATTCCGAGAAAACGGACGCTCCCCTTCCCCGCCAACCCCGCGCCGTCCCGCCGTTCAAAATCTCCGGGCCGACCGCCGCGGCACCCGGTTGGGCTGCCCGCCCGGTTTGAGCGCGGCGTAGATTTCCTTCTCCTCGTGCAACACCTCGCGGTCCGTATGCCGGAGCAGCTTGGAGCCGAATTTCATCAGCATTTTTGCCGACATGCGAATCCGCAACACCTCGCGACAAAATCCGCTCTCGCGATTGCGATACGTGAACGTCTCCAAGGCCCCCATGAATTCCCGATAGGTGGTCACCTCCGCCACCTCCCCGATCAATCGAAAATCGTTTTCCAAAGCCCGCGGTCGAACAAAATACTGCACCGCCACGAATGGCAACACCCAGCCCCGCAGACAGCGGAAAAACAGATGGCGCGCAAAGCGTTCGCGCCGAATTCCGGCCGCTTCGCAATACAAGGCACGGAAACTTTTCCGGGGCGGCGGCGGTTGATGAAGTCCGTCCGGACGCAGCCACGGCCCGCCGGCAGAATCAATCCCCTTTGGCATTCGCCTCCCCCCAGCGGGTCCGGACGTACGGTCATTGATCGGCCCCGGGACTGGCGGCGCTGACCCCGAATCGGCGCCGGACACATTGGACGATTCCATGAACTAAATTGGTGATCGGTCCCGCCCCACCCAGAAACTTTACCCCATGCGAAGCTTTCGCTGCGGGGCCGCTGGCAGGCGGACCTGGGAAAGACTGGACTCTATGGCGGAAGTGCTAACAGGCAAGCGGTGAAAAGCAAGCACCCGAACCCGTCGGCAAAAATTCATCAAATCTTCGCCCGAAACTCCCCCGCCCGGCTCGGCCCCAAGGACCACAATCGAGCCATCGGCCAACACCCGCTGCCGCATCCGCAATTTCAGGGTTCGCCCGCTCGCGCCCGACAAGCCCTGCATTAAAGCGGGCTACCCGTGGTGTTCCGCGCCCGCGCATTCCCACAACGATGGCGACGCTCACCGACAACCGGTGCAAGCTGACGCACATTTCCGCCGGGGAAATGGCATTGCCAAACCCGCCCTCCGCGACAATCGTCGCGCGCACTTGCACCGATGAGCATCAAGGTCAAAATCTGCGGGATCACCAGTCAGGCCGATGCCTCGGCAGCCGTCGAGGCCGGCGCGGACGCGCTCGGTTTCATGTGCTACGAACGCAGCTCGCGCTATCTCGTCCCGGAGAAAGCCGCGGCGATCATCGCCAGCCTGCCGCCCTTCGTCAGCAAGGTCGGCGTGTTCGTCAATGCCACTGAGGTGACGGTCCGCGAAATCACGGCCCGCTGCGGCCTCGACACCCTCCAGTTTCACGGCGACGAAACGCCCGAGTTTTGCCGCCGGTTCGCGCCGCTGAAAGTGATCAAGGCCTTCCGCATCCAAGACGGCCACTCCCTTAAAACGCTCGATCAATTTCCCACCGACGCCTGGCTGCTCGACAGCTATCTGCCCGACCAACCCGGCGGCACCGGCGTGGCCTTCAATTGGGAACTGGCGGCCCAGGCACGCGAGGCCGGACGCCCTGTCGTGCTGGCCGGCGGGTTGAATCCCGAAAACATCGCCGAAGCCATCCACCAAGTGTGGCCCTATGCCGTGGACGTTTCGAGCGGAGTCGAATCCGCGCCCGGCCGCAAGGATGCCCGCCTGATGCGCTCGTTCATCGCCGCCGTGCGCGGCATCGAGGTCGAACAGTTTTAAGAGGGGTCGATCCGTGAACTGCGCCGCGCCCGCCATGTTCCTTCAACCCACTTGTTGCTTGTCGCTTGGCCCTTCCCTTGAGTTTTGAGCTTTATCCTTTGAGCCTTTTCGGAACTTCCCCCCGCCCACATGAACACCCTCACCAACCCGAATCTCCCCGACGCCCACGGCCACTTCGGCCCCTACGGCGGCCGCTACGTGCCCGAGACCCTCATGCACCCGTTGCAGGAGTTGGAGGCCGAATATTTCCGCGCCCAGCAAGACCCGGAATTCCAGCGCGAACTCGACTACTATCTCCGCGAATTCTGCGGCCGCCCCACGCCCCTCTATCACGCCCAGCGCCTCACGCAGCACCTCGGCGGCGCGAAGATTTATCTTAAACGCGAAGACCTGCTCCACACCGGCGCGCACAAAATCAACAACGCCCTCGGCCAGATTCTCCTCGCCCGGCGCATGGGCAAAACCCGCATCATCGCCGAGACCGGCGCGGGCCAGCACGGCGTCGCCACCGCCACCGTTTCCGCCATGTTCGGGCTCGAATGCGTCATCTACATGGGCGCGGTGGACTGTGAGCGCCAGGCGCTGAATGTCTTCCGCATGAAAATGCTCGGCGCGAAAGTCGTGCCCGTCACCGCCGGCCAGAAGACCCTCAAGGAAGCCGTCAACGAAGCCATGCGCGACTGGGTCACCAACGTCCGCAGCACGCACTACATCCTCGGCACCGCGTACGGCGCTCACCCCTACCCCGTCATGGTCCGCAATTTCCAACGCGTCATCGGCGACGAAGCGCGCCGGCAGATTCTCGAACAAGAAGATCGTCTCCCCGACCTGCTGCTCGCCTGCGTCGGCGGCGGTTCCAACGCGATCGGCTTGTTCTATCCGTTCCTCAACGACGCCTCCGTCCGCATGATCGGCGTCGAGGCGGGCGGCGAAGGCATCCTCCCGGAGAAACATGCCGCGCGTTTTCACGGCGGTTCGCTCGGCGTTTTGCAGGGCACGCGCAGCTACATTTTGCAGGACGAATTCGGCCAGATTCAGGCCACGCACAGTGTCAGCGCGGGCCTCGACTACGCCGCCGTCGGCCCCGAGCACGCCTGGCTCAACGACCAGGGTCGCGTGCAATACGCCTACGCCACCGACACCGAAGCCCTCGACGCCTTCATGAAACTCGCGCGCCTCGAAGGCATCATCCCTGCGCTCGAATCCGCCCACGCCGTCGCCGAAGTCATGAAACAGGCGCCGAAAATGTCCAAGGACCAGCTCATCATCGTGAACCTTTCCGGCCGCGGCGACAAAGACGTGGCGCAGGTGGCGGCGAAGGTGAAGTTGGAATTGCCGAAGTGATTTGATAAGGTTGGACCATGTCAATTCAGACATCCCATCGCTTCTCGGTTGAGGATTATTACCGCATGGCGGAAACCGGCGTGCTCAAGCCGGACGCGCGGGTGGAACTGCTCGACGGAAGGATCATCGATCGGTCACCCATTGGACCATTTCACGGAGACGTCACCGACTATCTCAATGAAATCCTAGTGGCCGCATCCAGAGGCCGGTGGCGGACGCGCGTGCAAAACTCTCTTCGCCTGGACGACCAGTCTGAACCACAACCGGATTTGGTATTGGCCAAGCCGATCTCCTACCGCAAGCGTCATCCGCGACCGGAGGAGGTTTATCTCCTGATCGAGATTTCCGACACCAGCCTGGCAACTGACCAAGAAGACAAACTGCCTGCCTATGGCCGTGCGGGCGTGCCTGAAGTGTGGATCGTGAACCTGAACGAACTAACCGTGGAAATCTACCGCGAGCCACACTTCACCGGCTACGCTTCCAAGACCGTACTGCGCCCCGGCGATCAGGCCGCGCCGTTGGCGTTCCCCGACGCCGTGGTGGACGTCGGCGAACTCCTGAAACGCTGAACCGCTCCGGCCGCAGCGACAACGAGATGGCGCAGGTGGCGGCGAAGGTGAAGTTGGAATTGCCGAAGTGATTTTTCGAAGCACTGAATTTCGGGAAAAAATTTCGAAGCGCGTCCGGCACGCATGACGATTTCTTACCGTCGCCAGCCCAACGAACATGCCCACCGTATTCTACGAGTCCGCGGGTGATTAGAACGCCATTACTCCTTAGAAGGCCACCATTCTGGGTTGGAAGATATTGCTAGGATCGCCATGCAGCCAGAAGGAGCCGCTTTTGCTTCGCTGTCCGCGTGGAGATGCGAATTTTTGGCGTGCAGATAAGTACAACAACCGACCGTCCCTGCCGCTGCAACCCATCTTCGCCCCAGGTAATTCACGAACGCCGCTAAAGCTTTAGGCCGCTTCGCCAAACAACCGAACGGAGAAGGCACCCCGCGTGGCCTGGCGACTGCGGGCCATCATGTTCGGGGTCCAGGGGCGGACCACCGGGCAGATCGCGCACGAACTCCAAGTGGATCGCACGCGCGTCCACGCCGGGATCGGGGCGTGGAATGCCCATGGCGCTGAAGGGTTGCTGTAGAGCCACCCTGGTGGCCGGGCCGCCCAGTTGGGTGCCTGGCAGCGGAAGCGCGGGCTGATCGTAAATGTACCGAGCGCACAATTCCCGCCGTGATTCGCCGTGCCGCCGTGAGACGAAGACAATTTGTCCCCGCTCAACTTGCGGGGAAGAGGCTATTCCCGCCCCCGATTTCCTCACTTCGCCGCCGTGATCTTTTCCACCTCATCCAGCGGGAAGACCGGCCGGCGGAGGCGCTGATACGGGAGCGAGCAGACGTTGCTCGTGCAGGGGCCGGGTGTGTCCACCCACAGCATCCGCGCGGCGATAGCATCGTAGGCGCGACGATGGGCGACGGCGGCCTTGACGCCGATGACGGAGAGGCGCGCGGGATCAATCCCCTGGCTGCGCCATTGCCCGAGATCGAACGGCGGCGTCTTGCGGCTCGTGAGGAGAATCGTGAGGCCCTGATGCCGGACCACGGCGCAGTAGCCCATTTCAAAGGCGTCGCCGCACATCGAGGCGAGATGGCTCTGTTTGTCCTCGAGTTCAAAATGGCCGTCGCTGCGAGAGACAAGTTCGACTTCCAACGTGAGCGGGCCGGGATCGAGGCGGCTGCCGCGGCCGCCGATCGGCAGCGTGAGGCGTTGGCCGATGGACAAACTGGAGAGCGCAATGACCGCGGCGGGATCGTTGATGGCGATGGCGGCGTTGGGAATCTGATGCGCGACCAGCGCACGCAACAGGCCGGTGCCATCGCCAGGCGCGCCACCGCCGATGTTGTCAGACGGCTCGACGAGCACGGTCAAGCCGGGCGGCAACGGCTGCAATTGACGCATGATTTGTTCGAGCGGCGGATCGGTGACGTTGCCCAAATTCTTCAATGCCAGCGCGTGTTCCGCGAGCTCGCCGAGTTTCGCGCGCGCGATGGCTTCGGCCCCGGTGGTCGCGATGACGAGGCTCATCCCGGTGTCCGGCGTGTCGGCGAAGGAGAAGCCGGCGACGATGCTGACGGACCAGAACTCGGGGAGTTCCGCCTCGAGTTTGCGCGCGTGGGTTTCCAGCGCGCGCATGGGATCGTTCGCCGTGCCCGTGCCGGTGGGCGGCCAGATGATCGGCGGATGCTGCCAGAACATGCGCGGCGTAACGCCGGTCGTGAGGCAGCGCTGGAGCAACGCGGCGGCGATCAGCGTCGCCTCGCGGGCGTCGGTGTGGGGATTCTCGCGATAAGCGACTAGGCAGTTGGCGTGCTCAGCCATGCGCTGGGTGAAGTTCGCGTGCAGATCGAACACGCCGAAAATCGGAACCTTCTCCAGCCCCGGCACGCGACGCATGCGTTCGAGCAATTCGCCCTCCACGTCCGGGAATGACTGCGAAACCATCGCGCCGTGCAGCACGAAGAAAATGGCGTCCACGCCCCCGGCCAGCGCGACCAGCGCGCGTTTGTGAAATTCGTTCCAGAAGGCCGTGACCACCTCGTCCTCGACGATCGCACTGGGCGGGGCGCGAAAGTCGATCGTCGGCAGAATCTCCCAATCATAACCCGGCGCGGCGGCCAGCAGCCCGCCCAGCGGCGAACTGTCGCCACAGCAACCCCGCAGCGCTTCGCCGCGGAGGATCGCGAAATCCTCCAAGCTCGTGGTGCCGTCGAGGAAGGTGTGCGTTTCATGAAACAGCGCAGCGATCAAAATTCGGTGGGACATGCGCGGAGTGTGTGGAGGGCGCTGGGAAAACTCAACGGCGCGATTGGAATAGGGTCTGGCGGATGGGGGCTGGCGGATGGGGCCGAAGTTTTCGCACCCATCATGTAGCGCAGGCTTCCAAGCCTGCTGTATCGCGAGTTTCTAAACCCGCAACGCGTCCGGCGAGAGCGACCCCTGCCGACTTGGAAGTCGGCGACACAGCAGATTTGGAAACCTGCGCTACAAGCGGACGCGCCCACGATGTCGAATCTCAGCCTTCACCAAAGGCCGAGTCGGCAAAGGAATGGAGGCAAAGGAATGACTGAAAAAATTCCATTCCCCCTCCCACTCCTTTGCCTCCATTCCCCTGCCCAAAATTCCCCTACCAAATCCGAGCCTTGAAGATTCCCCTGCCCCCTCAGCACTTGGCCGACTTGCGCTTCTTCCCGAGGGTCCCGCGTTTCTCCACCTTGCGGATGTAGTCCGGCGCGAACGGCACCTGGCACGCGGTGTTCCCCATGTCCACCTGCACCCGCCCGATTTCTTCACCAAGCCGCAACGCCAGCTTCGTCAGCGCCGGCACGAAGCACCCGGCGGCGATCACAAACTGATTCATCGCATACCGCGTGTCGTTCGGTGCCTGGTGAATGCCCTGCCGCACGCGCTGCAACAGCCCCTGCAACTCCCCAAGATCGAGTTCCGCGTCGGGCGTGATCGACATCAGATGCACCAGCGTCGCCCAGCCCGTGGCGGCCACGTAATCCTGCGGCGACTCGATCCACTCGAGCGCCAGCTCGCGCCCATGCGGACTCCCGGCCGCCACGCCCGACACGGTGTAACCTGCCAGCGCCCCGCACGTGGCCTTCTTCACCCAGCGCCGCAAATCGGCCTTCGTCATCCGCGCATCATCGGCGATCAGGCCGGCCAGATACATCGCGTCGTAATTGCCGGTGTCGTACAGATCAAGCGCCAGTTGGTAATCCCGCTTGATGCGCTTCTGGATTTTTTTGAGCTCCTCAATCTTCACGCCGAAGAACGGCTCTTTCACGCCGTGATTCAGCATCACTTTCTTGTAACTGTCGCGGCCCAGCGGTTTGAGTTCTTCCAGGATGGCTTGTGCGGTCATGGTTCAATTGTGGGTTTCGATTGCTTCAGTTCGCCTGCACCTCCACCGACAGCACCTCGCCGGGTTCGCACTCGGCGAACACTTCGAACGGCCGGCAACACACTTCGCAATCCGTCGTGAAACGCTGCGACGCCACGCTGGTGTCGAGCACCAGCTCGTTGCCCTGCCCGCAGAACGGGCACTGGACGGTTTCAGATTCTTGCACGTCGCCGACCCTCGCAGCCGCACCAGAGAACGCAAACCCGCAGCCGCAGCCGCCCGCCAGAATCGGGGTGGCGACGGCTCGTCGCCACAGGCTGGATGGCGACAAGCTGTCGCCACCCCATTTTTATTAGTGCCAGTTAGTGCCGGTCAGTGGTTTTCATTTCCGGCTCGCCCGATTCGGTGCGTCACTCGCGCGGCACGAGTTGCACGGCGTCGATCATCACATGGCCGTCGGTGCCGGTGTTGGAGATTTCCACGCGGTATTCCTGGCCGGCTTGAAAGGTGAAGGTGCCGACGGGTTGGAAGAGTTTGTCCACCGCGGCGGGGTGGCGCTGGTTGAGGGTGACGGTGATCTCGCCGGCGGCGTGGGTGATTTTGACGGGGACGTTGGTGGCGCGGTTGGCGTGGGCGTTGTAGCCGATGCGCACTTCGTATTTGCCGCTGGCGGGCACTCTCACTGGGAAGCGCGCGGATTGTTCGCCTTTGCCAGTGTTGCCGTCGTGCCGGTAGCCCGCGCCGACGAAGGGAGGCACGAGATTGCCCG
Source organism: Verrucomicrobiota bacterium (assembly GCA_014193395.1). Taxonomy (GTDB): domain Bacteria; phylum Verrucomicrobiota; class Verrucomicrobiia; order Limisphaerales; family BJHT01; genus BJHT01. The sequence continues at coordinate 9,659 of BJHT01000076.1, read as the reverse complement.
TGGTCGTGAAGCCGGTGCGCTGCGCCTGTTCGTCGTCGATGACAAGGCCGGGGAGTTTTTTCGGATCGAGGCCGGTGGCGGCGGTCTGCTTCGGGCCGGTCCAGACGAGGACTTGTTTGTCGGACTCGAGGCGGGCGCGGAACCGCGGCTGCGCGATGCATTGCACGGCGACGTTTTCGTCAATCGCGTGCGCGGCGGCGGTGGCGGCGGACTGGCCGAGCACCATGAACACAGGCTCCATGCGGATGCTGCCGAAGGCGATGTGCGACGCGGAGAGGCACGCGGGCACGAGCAGGTTCGCGCATTCCGTTTCCTTCGGCACGATGGCGCGAAAGCCGATGGAATAAGGGGGAAAGCCACCGACCTCGACGTCGCCTTCGTTGCGGACGTGGCCGTTGGCGTCGATGTAGCGCTGCTGGTGATGCGAATCCATCGTGTAGGCGGCGACGCCGACGGGGTCGGGCGCGACCTCGCGTCCCTGGCAGTGGTGCTGGGTCATGACGAGCTCGCCGACCATGCGGCGGGCCTCGCGGATGTAGAGCTGTTCCTGCCAGCCGTTGCCCTCGGTGAATTCATCCTTGCACATGCCCCAGCGCGCGACCTCGCGGCGGACGGCCTCGGGGATGCGCGGATGATTGGCCAGGGTCCACATGAGGCCCTGCTGGTAGAGGCGGTGGCGGGCGATGATTTTTTCGCGCTCGGCGTAGCTGGCTTCCGGGTAGGCGTAATTTTGCCCGATGAAATCGGTGGAGAACCCAAGGCGGTTGTTGGTGTCGGTCTTGCGGTTGGGCATGGAGGAATTGATCCACGGCGGGGCTTTCTCGCCGGCCTCGTAGTTGCGCAGGAGCAGTTCGTACCATTCCGCGACGTAGCCGTCCGGTTTGTGAAACGGGATGCGGTTGTCGGGATGATCGGTGAGGCACATGCGGAAACAGTAGGCCTGCACGCGGTGGTCGCCGTCGCCCTCGCGGCCGGGGCCGTCGGGGTTAATGTGCGGCAGGAGGCCGCTGGCGGGGTCGCCGGGTTTCACGTAGGGGCTGATGCCTTTGACGAGCTGATGAAAGCGCGCCTGCTGGGGCTGGATGCCGTTGAGGGTTTCGCCGTAACGGGCGTTGGCCTCGCGCCCGACGGTGTAGCTGACTTTCGCAGCGGCCATGAGATCGCCCTCGTAGGTGGCATCGATGAACATGCGGCCGCGAAACATTTTCCCCGATTCCATGCGGATGGCCGTGATGCGCGGCGGCGTGGTCCCGGTGCGGGTGACGCCGGTCGCGCGGTCGAGGCGTTCGCCGTAGAGAACTTCGAGCTGGTTGGTCTTGATCCAGTCATTGAACACGCGCAGGGCGGCGCTGGGTTCAAAGGTCCAGCGCGCGTCCTCGCCCGCGGCGGTGCGGGTCTGGCCGTCGTCGCGATAAACTGCGGGCTGCTGCCATTTCCACGCGGCGGGGTCGTCGTAGTGGCGCTTGATGCCCTGATAAAACTCGCGCGCGATGCCGCCGATGGCGGCCTTGTTGCCGATGTCGGTCTGGCCGAGGCCACCGGTGCTCAGGCCGCCGGCGCGGCGCGTGGGTTCGAGGAGCACGACGGATTTGCCCATGCGTTTGGCCTGCACCGCCGCCGCCACGCCCGCCGAGGTGCCGCCGTAAATGACGAGGTCGTAGGTGGTCTCTGCCGCCGTGGCGGGCGCGGCGGCGGCGGGCTGAAGGGAGAGAGGGACGAGGAGAAGATGGAGGAACAGGCGGAGTGGTTTCATGCGCGCGGGGGATCGTCGCGAAAATGGTGCGGGGTGCAAGGGGGCAGTGCGGGAAGTGCGAGGGTGAGAGGGTGGGAGAGTGTGAGGGAGAGAATGCGGCGTCCGCGCTCCGCACGCCCCGGAGTGCGGCCGTCCTCGGCCGCAGCGACGTCCGCACGCACGAGGAGCATGGGAATTTCGAGCGCCTCACTGCGCTCCACCTTGCTGCGCTCGGGGACGGGCGCACTCCACACGCGGGGCCGGAGTGCGGCCGTCCTCGGCCGCAGCGACGTCCGCACGCACGAGGGCCGTGGAAAATTACGCGCACCTCACTACGCACCGCCTTGCTGCGCCCGGGGACGGGCGCACTCCACACGCGGGGCCGGAGTGCGGCCGTCCTCGGCCGCAGCGACGTCCGCACGCACGAGGGCCGTGGAAAATTACGCGCACCTCACTGCGCTCCACCTTGCTGCGCCCGGGGACGGGCGCACTCCACACGCGGGCCGGAGTGCGGCCGTCCTCGCTGCTCTTCATACGAATCGCGGAGAGCCGTTTCCGTGTCGTCGCCGAGCGAGAATTTTGGAATGCGGTGACTTGTCACCGCTTTTGCGCCAGCGACGTGTCGCCGTCGAACTTCCGCTCGGCTCCGATCGCGCGGCCGCGCCGGCGCTGGCGCGAGCCGTGAACGCCCCCTTTCTCGCCGACGCCTCCCGCAATTTGACGGCGACAAGTCGCCTCGAAAAAGCGGTGACAAGTCACCGCACTCCACAGTCGCTCTCCGTCGTCGGCAACCGAGGGTCGAAGCCCACCGCTACCTTTAATCGTCGCTCCGCGACAATTCACTGGGTGCTGCTGCGATCCGCATCAAGAGCAGGTCAAGCCCTCCACACTCAAGAGCCTCGGCGCGCTCCCGGGCGGGGCCGACTTCGCGACACCGGCCGCCAACGTCCGCCGGAAGCACCCGATTTTTGCGATTTCACAGAACGTTCTCGCATAATTTCCCGCGGTTCCCTAGCGTCGCCGCAGTCTTCCAAACACATGTTGTATGCGTGCGCGACTGGCCTTCGATAATTATACGGAAAGTTTCGGCTCAACTTTCGAGGACGAGGTTCCGATTGAGTTGGATATGGTGATCCAACCTCCGCAGAAAAAACGCCGCGGACGCCCGCCCGGCTCCGGCAAAAATAAAAAACACGCGCTCGCCGCGGAGGTCTTCGCCACGGGAGAACCGGTGGGCAACGACGATCTGGGTCCCATGCCCGCGCCGGAAGCCGAAGCCGAAGCCGAGCCGACCGCCGCCGATCTGGCCGCGGAACCGGAAATCGAACCGGTGGTCGCGATCGAGGAAACCCCGTCCGAGGATGCCCCGGCGCGGATGAGCTACGACGGCGAGGCCGCCATCAAGCTCTACCTGCGCGAGATCGGCCAGGTTCCGCTGCTGACATTACCCGAAGAACTCGCCCTCGCCGCCCGGATCAAGAAAGGCGACAAGGCCGCCCGCGAACACATGATCAAGGCCAACCTGCGCCTGGTCGTTAAAATCGCGCGCGACTACGACGGCCTCGGACTGCCGCTGCTCGACCTCATCAGCGAGGGCAACATCGGCTTGATGAAAGCCGTCGAGCGCTACGATCCCGCCAAGGGCGGCAAGCTCTCGACCTACGGCGCGTGGTGGATCAAGCAGTCCATCAAGCGTGCGCTGGCCAACCAAGCCAAGACCATCCGCCTGCCCGTGCATCTGGTGGACAAGATTTTCCGCATGCGCCGCGTGGCCCTGAAGATGCACGAGGATCTGGGCCGCGAGCCAACGGACGACGAGCTGGCCGGCGAAATGGGCATCAGCCCCGCCCGCGTCGCCATGATGCGTGAGGCCTCCGTCCGCCCCGCCTCGCTGGACGCGCCGATTGGCGACGACGAAAGCTCCAACGAGTTCTCCGAAGTGGTCGAGGATCCCAACGCGCTGACGCCTTACAAAACACTCGAGGGCAAAACCGTGGACTCGATGGTGCAACTGCTCATCAAGGACCTGGAGCCACGCGAGGCCACCATTCTCCACTATCGCTACGGGCTGGATGGCAGTTCCGAGCGCACCCTCGAGGAGGTCGGCGCGAAGTTCGGAATCACCCGCGAGCGCGTCCGGCAAATTCAAAACTTGGCTTTGAGCAAGCTTCGGAAAATGATCGACAAGCTGGAAGCGGTGCAACGATAGCACCGCGACCACCGAGTCGCTCATGAACCAAACGCCCATCACCACTGCCGAAATCGAGCAGGCCATCCGCACCATCCCCGACTTCCCCAAGCCGGGGATTCTCTTCAAGGACATCACCCCGGTGCTCGCCAACCCGCGCCTGTTCGCGGGCGTCATCAACCTGCTGACGGCCAATTATCAGCCCGGCAGCGTCGATGCCGTGGTGGGCATTGACGCCCGTGGATTCATCCTCGCCGCCGCCGCCGCGCTCAAGCTCCAGACCGGCTTCGTGCCCGTGCGCAAGAAGGGCAAGCTCCCCTTCGACACCCACGAAGAAAGCTACGAACTCGAGTACGGCTCGAACACCGTCGCCATCCATGTGGACGCGGTGAAGCCCGGCGCGCGCGTGCTGCTCGTCGATGACCTGCTCGCCACTGGCGGCACGGCGGCGGCAGCCATCTCGCTCCTGAAAAAACTCGGGGCCAATATCCTCGGGGTGAATTTCCTCATCGAACTGAGTTTTCTCCACGGCCGGAAAAAGCTGAGCGACATCCCCACGCATTCGCTGGTGGTTTACTGATCGTTCTGCGGGTTTTTCCTTTGCACGGATGGCCAGAGCTTGGCCCGCCGCCAATCCGCCCCCCATTCCCTTGCCCCAAATTCCCCTGCCAAATCCGGCTGTTCCCACGAGCGCCAGCATTTCGCGCCGCTTCCGGCGCGCGGGCGGTCCCCGCCCGCAGCGGCCCCTAACCAGCGCCGGCGCAAGTAATTCTCCGCGCCGCGGCTCTGATGTTGCCGCTGCGGCTGGTCCTCGGCGGACACAGCCACGCTCCGTGGGTTGCGCCGCCGCCGCGCGCTGGCCATCGTGCCGGCGCGGTCGCTCACGATTGTCTCGCCCGAAAGACTACGCTGCCGAATAAATGGACTGGCTCGCCGCCCTCGACCTCACCCTGTTCCGGTTCGTGAACCAGACTCTGGCCAACCCGGCCTGCGACTGGCTCATGCCCCTGCTCAGCGGCCATCGCCTCTTCGTCCCCGCGCTGCTCGTGCTCGCCGGGCTGCTGTGCTGTCGCGGCGGTATTCGCGGCCGCGTCTGCGTCGCGCTCCTGTTTCTCTCCGTGATCCTCGGCGACACGCTGATCTGTGCGTCGCTGAAAGAAGCCATCGCGCGCCCCCGGCCCTTCGTGGATTTGCCCGACGCCCGCGTGCTCATCGGCAAGGGCCTCAGCGGGAGCATGCCCTCTTCGCACGCGGCCAACTGGTTCGCCGCGGCGATGGTCGCCTTCATCTACTACCGGCGACGTGCGCTCGGCGTGATTGCGATCGCGGCCGCCGTGGCGTTCTCGCGCGTTTACAACGGCGTGCATTATCCGAGCGATGTCGTGGCGGGAGCGCTGCTCGGCGCCGGCTACGCCGCGGCGCTCGTGTGGGGCGGCGATCAACTCTGGCGCTGGCTCGGGCAAAAATGGTTTCCCCTCTGGTGGCGGCGCTTCCCTTCCCTGCTGAGCCCCGAAGCCGTCGCGCCCGCCGCAGCGCTGGCAAACGCGCCCGACACCGAAGCCCTCCGCGACACGCAGTGGCTGCGGCTCGGCTACCTGCTCGCGTTCGCGCTGCTGGCCGTGCGCCTCGCGTATCTCGCCTCGGGCCGAATCGAGCTGTCCGAGGACGAAGCCTACCAGTGGCATTGGTCCAAACACCTCGCGCTCTCCTACTACAGCAAGCCGCCGATGATCGCCTACACGCAGTTCCTCGGCACCACGCTGTGGGGCGACAACGCGTTTGGCGTGCGGTTTTTCTCGCCGATCATCGCGGCCATCTTGTCCCTGCTGCTGCTCCGCTTTGTCGCGCGCGAACTCAACGGCCGCGCCGCTTTCTGCCTCGTCGCCGCGATGTCCGTGACGCCGCTCATGGCCGTCGGCGCGACGCTGATGACCATTGATCCGCTCTCGGTGCTCTTCTGGACTGCGGCGCTGCTGGCCGGCTGGCGTGCGATGGAGCGCGACTCGCTCGCGCTCTGGGCGTGGACGGGCGTGTGGCTGGGCCTGGGCTTCCTGAGCAAATACACCGAACTGTTTCAACTCGCCTGCTGGGCGACCTTCTTCGCGCTCTGCCCCCCGGCGCGGCGGCATTTGCGCAAACCCGGTCCCTGGCTCGCACTCGCCATCAACCTCCTCGCCATCGTCCCCGTGTACCTGTGGAACCGCGACCACGGCTGGGCCACCGCCGTCCACCTACAAGACCGCGCCGGCCTGAGCAGCGCGTGGAAATTCACCTTCCGCTTCTTCAACGACTTCGTGACCAGCGAACTGCTGCTGCTCAATCCCGTTTTCCTCATCGCCTCGCTCTGGGCGGGCTTCGCGTTCTGGCGGCGCTTCCGCGACCGGCCGCTGTGGCTCTACCTCTTCAGCATGGGTTTCCCGCTCTTCCTCGGCTACTGGCTCTACAGCTTCCGCGCACGCGTGCAGCCCAACTGGATCGCCCCCGCCATGCTCCCGATGTTTCTGCTCATGGTCTTCTATTGGGAAAACCGCTGGCGCGCCGGCTGCCGTCCGGTCAAGGCCTGGCTCATCGCCGGCCTCCTCGTGACGCTGCCCATCGTCGTGCTGATCCACGAAAGCAAGCTGGCGCAAAAAGTCGCCGGCCGTCCGCTGCCCGAGCCAATCGATCCGATCACGCGGGTGCGCGGCTGGAGCGAAATGGCGCGCCTCGTCGGCGTCGAGCGCGAGAAACTGCAGGCCGAGGATAAACCCGTCTTTATCATCGGCGCGCACTACGGAATCACGTCGTTGATTTCGTTTTACCTGCCTGAATCCCGCGCCGCCGTGCCGACGCGACCGTTCGTTTATTTTCAATCCACCGACCAGCCCGACAACCAGTTCTACTTCTGGGAAAACTACGCCCACCGCAAAGGTCAGAACGCCATCTACGCCGTGCTGCTGCGCATCAACGGCCCGCCCGCCACGCCACCCGAACGCCTCCGCGCCGAGTTCGCCACCATCACCGACCTCGGTCGCCGCGAAGTCTTCGACCAGGGCCGCGTCATCCACGCCATCCAACTCTTCGCCTGCCGTGACCTGCGCTAAGCCCGAACGCCGTGGCGCGGTGCCGACTGGCGCCTGTAGCGCAGGCTTCCAAGCCTGCTGTATCGCAGGTTTCCAAACCTGCGGCCGGTCGAGTTTTCGAGCGCATCCGCATTTGCGCGCGGCCCGCCGACCTGGAAGTCGGCGACACAGCAGGTTTGGAAACCTGCGCTACCAAGGCGCGCGGGCGGTCCCCGCCCGCAGCGGCCCCGCACCCGCGAAGGCGCAAGAACCTCCAGGTGCCCCGGCTCCGAAGTTGCCGCTGCGACCGGGGACCGGTCGCGCTCCGCTCTGATTGCGGCTGCGCTGCTCTGCGAACTATGCCGCCTACCCCCTCGCCCACCCTCGCCGACTTCCTCCTCCCCGTCACGAACTACGCCCTCGCGGAAACGCTCGCCTCGGGCCAGGCCTTCCGCTGGCGCGAACTCGACGGCGCGTGGGAAGGCGTCGTCGCCGGCCGCTGGGTGCGCCTGCGCGCGGACGCCGCGGGCATCCGCGTCACCACCGCGCCGGAGCGCGGGCGGCCCGCCCGCGAGAACACCGCATCGCTCACCCACTACCTCCAAACCCACATCGACCTCGCCGCGATCCTCGCCACTTTCCCCGATGACGAACCCATGCGCGCCGCCGTCGCCGCGTGTCCCGGCTTGCGCCTGCTGCGCCAGGACCCGTGGGAATGCCTCGCCTCGTTCATCCTCTCCTCGACCAAGCAGATCGTGCAAATTCAGCAGATCGTCGCGCTCCTCTGCGAACGCTTTGGTGAACCGCTCGCCGTCCCCGCCGGCCACGCGCCCGTGTTCAATTTTCCCTCCGCGCAGCAACTCGCCGCGCGCGACGAAGCCGCGTTGCGTGCCTGTAAAATGGGCTTCCGCGCGCCCTACTTGCTCGGCACCGCGCGCATGGTTAGCGACGGCACGGTGGACCTCGCTCGCCTCGCCACACTGCCCGTCGCCGCCGCGCGCGACGAACTGCTCCGCTTCCCCGGCGTGGGCCGGAAGATCGCCGACTGCGTCCTCCTCTTCGCCTACGGATTTCAAGACGCCTTCCCCGTCGATGTCTGGGTGCGCAAGGCCCTCCAGCAGCTCTACTTCCCCCGCCGCCGCGCCAGCGCCAAACGGATCGAAAAATTCGCCGCCACGCACTTTGGCCCCAACGCCGGCTACGCGCAGCAATACCTCTTTCACTACATGCGCACCCGCGTCGGACGTGCGGGCGCGTGATGTTCTCCGTCGAACTCCGAACTCTGAAAACGGAATCTGTCAACCACGGATGAACCCGGATGAACACAAAGCCGCCACGCCGCGAACGGCGGCGCGGTGCCTTCGGAGTGCGGTGACTTGTCACCGCTTTCCCGAGGCGACTTGTCGCCGTCGAGCACTCGGACGCGTGCGCCCACAAATGGCGCGTTCACGGCTCGCGCCAGCGCGGGCACGCTCGCGTGGTTGGAGGCTCCCGGCAATTCGACGGCGACAAGTCGCCTGCGCAAAAGCGGTGACAAGTCACCGCACTCCAAATCGCCGCAGCCCCTCCCCCATCCGTGTCCATCCGTGTCCATCCGTGGTTGAACTTTTCCTTCCCGCCCCGTCCGCCTCCCCGCTTTTGTCTTTGCGCCTCCCGCGCCTTTTCGCGGCCATCTGAACACTCTCGCAAAACCATGAACCCCACCGCACCCGCCCCCACCCACCTCGAAGTCCTCTTCACTCCCGCCGATTTCGCCGCCCTCGCACAACGCGATCTGCGCGGCGCGGTGTGCGTCGTTTTCGATGTCCTGCGTGCCACCTCGTCCATGCTCACTGCCCTCGACCACGGCGCGCGCGGCATCATCCCGGTCGGCGAAATCGCCGAGGCCATCGAACTGAAACGCCGCCAACCCGACGTGCTCCTCGCCGGCGAGCGCGACGGCCTGCGCATCAGCCGCGAACTCACCGGCTCCCTCGATTTCGACCTCGGCAATTCCCCGCGCGAATTCACGCGCGCCGGCGTCGGCGGCCGCACCCTCGTGATGACCACCACCAACGGCACCCGCGCCCTCCGCGCCTGCGCCGGCGCGGGCACCGTGCTGATCGGCAGCTTCCTCAACCTGCCCGCCCTCACGCGCTGGCTCACCGACCGCCGACCCGCGCAGCTTTTCCTCGTGTGCAGCGGCACGCACGAAGAAGCCTCCTACGAAGACACCCTCGCCGCCGGCGCGCTCTGCGCCCGCATTTGGCCCGCCTACGCCGCCGGCCGCATCGCTGACTCCGCCGCGATGGCGCGCGAGTTGTTCAAGCTGGCCGAAGCCGATCTGCTCGGCGCAATGGCCCACGCCCGCAACGGCCGCCGCCTGCTGGCCATCCCCGAACTGCGCGACGACGTCCCGCTTTGTCTGGAAATCGGCGCGCACGATTTGATCGCGCAACTCGATCCCCAAGGCACCGTGCGCCCGCACGCATGATCGCCGCACCGTGCGCGGACGCCCCGCCCGCGAGTAGCCACAATCAAGTTTCCCATCTGCGGTCTCCCGGAATCTGCGGGAAATCCCTCCGGTTCTCATCCCTCCTGCGCATCAAAAATCTGCGATTGGGACGTTCCCAGCCCCCCGCACCGTCGGCCAACGAATCTCGATCACATTCGTCTGCCCCCATTCGTCTGCCAAAATCCAGCGCTCCCCACCCCTTCC
>BJHT01000075.1 GCA_014193395.1 Verrucomicrobiota bacterium | reverse complement strand
TAGCCGGGCGCGATGCCGATGCGGCAGCCGCCGTGCGAATCCTTGCCGGTGCCGGGCGTGACGACGCCGGGGCAGTTGGGGCCGACGAGGCGCGTCTTGCTTCCGGCCATCGCGTGCTTGGCGCGGATCATGTCGCGCACGGGGATGCCCTCGGTGATGGCGACGACGAGCGCGAGACCCGCGTCCACGCCTTCGAGAATGGCGTCGGCGGCGAAGGGCGGCGGGACGAAAACGGCGCTCGCGGTGGCTCCGGTGGTTTTCACCGCTTCGGAGACGGTGTCGAAGATGGGCACCTTGACGCCGGCGTGCTCGAAGATTTGCCCGCCTTTGCCGGGCGTGACGCCGGCGACGACCTGTGTGCCGTAGTCGATGGAGAGCTTGGCGTGGCGCGCACCGAATTCACCGGTGATGCCTTGGATGAGGAGCTTGGTTTGGGGGGTGACGAGGATGGACATGTTTTAATATGAGTTAGTCGGTCAACAAATCATCGAGGGTGGGATTGTCCCGCGCCGCGTGGCGGATATGGGAAATTTCAACGACGCGTTCATGCGGCTTCACACGGTAAAAAATCCGGTAGCTCTTGTGCGGCCAGACGCGGTAGGGCAACTCGGGATCATAAATGCGGCCAAGCTCCGGTTGGGAGGCTAATACTCGAATTCGTGCGAGAATTTCTTCGCCCAGCTTGCTCGCCGCCGCCGGATTCCGGCGACGCAGGTAGCGGTCGATCTTTTCCAAATCGCATAGGGCTGGTTCGGTCCAGAAGAGTTCGTAGTTCACTTGCGATTCCAAACCCGGAAGCGCCGGACCACTTCGTCGTGAGAGACCACCTTGCCTTGCGCGGAGGCGGTCTCGGATTCGCGCAGGGCCGCGAGGATGTCCACCCGCTCGCGTACCTGCCGGGCCGAGGCTTTGTTCGGCAGGCGGCTGATGGCGAGCAGGGCTTCTTCTTTGAATGAAAGCGTGGCGTTCATACGGTGAAACCTATCAGTGCGCGTGGCGCTTGTGGATGCAAAGGGTGTTACCGTCGGGATCGAAGACCATCGCCATGCGGCAGACGGGCGAGGCGAATGGTTCCATGCGGAACTTCACGTTCGCTTCCTTCAGCGTCGCGATGGCGGCATCGAAGTCAGCGACTTCGAGGGCGACGGTGCAGCCGTCGGGGCTGGGTTTCCAGCCGGGCGCACTGCCGAGGGACAGGGCGTAGGGACCGAACTCGTATTCCACCCAGTTGCCGTTGGGCGTGTCGGTGACGGTAGTGGGCTTGAGGCCGAGCACGCCTTCGTAAAAGGCGCGCGCGGGCCATGTCGGTGACCGCGTAGCAGGCGAAGGCGATTTCGGTGACTTGGAGCATGGGGTTGGGGAAAGCAATTCAGGCGGCGAGTTACAGTCGGCGTTTCGGGCTGACCACCGCGGCCTCGCCTCGATAAACGTTGTCGGAATGTTGCGCCGCTGCCCGTCGGTAGACATCCGCCTGCTTCGCCAGATCATGGCCGCTATCCGCCGCGATTTTTCGGCGGAGACCACGCAGCCATTCCAGGCCATCTTCGTAGGTCTTAGTTGTCTTCATCGTTTTCCAGCAGTTGAAATGGCGTGACGATCTTCGGCGGCGCGAGAGCGAGCATTCTTGTGGCGCGCGCCATTTTTGCGACAGCGTAGCTAGCGAATGTGATTTCGGTGAGGTGGAGCATGATCAGCAGAGTGGAATCAGATCGTCCTCCTTCGGTTCAGCGCGCGACGCGTGTTTGGGAAAAGATTTGAGGAACTCCACGCGCTGGAAGATTCCGTCCATGAGTTCATCAAGCGCTCGTTCATCGAAATGGGGATCGTGGCAGTCGAGACAGCGCAGATCGCGCCGCGCCCGGGGCGACCAGCTCAGTGCGCAGGCTTTCTCCACGGCGCAAATTCACGGACAATTTCCTCATGCGGGATTCCCTTCCCCGACTCGAAATCTTGTTTCGTCTCCGGCAAGGATTTGCGCAAGGCGGCTTCCTCGGCCTGGGAGAGCGGCCAGTCCGCAGCCTGTTCGGCCTGGAGAACTTGGAAAAGATTCACAACCAACTCCTCGCGTTCATCGCGGCTCAAGGTGGCGAACGCTTTCTGAATTCTTTCGGCCGTTGCAGTCATGGGCGCAGACTATCACGCAGCCACCGTCTTCACCACCTTCTGCGCCGCGTCGGCCATCGAGTCGCCGGTGATGAGGGTGAGGCCGGATTCCGCGAGGGTCTTTTTGCCGGCGACGACGTTGTTGCCTTCGAGGCGGACGACGAGCGGGAGCTTGAGGCCGGTTTCTTTCACCGCGGCGACAATGCCGGTGGCGATGACGTTGCAGTCCATGATGCCGCCGAAAATGTTCACGAAGATCGCCTTCACCGACGGGTCGCTGAGGATGATCTTGAACGCGGCGGTGACCTGGTCTTTCGAGGCGCCGCCGCCGACATCGAGGAAGTTCGCGGGGTTCGCGCCGAAGTGCTGGATGATGTCCATCGTGGCCATGGCGAGGCCTGCGCCGTTGACGAGGCAGGCGATGGAGCCGTCGAGCTTGATGTAGTTCAGGTTGAACTTGCTGGCTTCGATTTCGAGCGGCGATTCCTCGGCGAGGTCGCGCATTTCCTGGATGTCTTTGTGGCGGTAGAGCGCGTTGTCATCGAGGCCGATCTTGGCATCGACGGCGATGAGCTTTTCCTTGCCGTCGGGGCCGACGCAGATGCAGAGGGGGTTGATCTCGACCATCGCGGCGTCGCATTCCCACCAGGTCTTGTAAACACCGGCGAGGAGCTTGCCGGCCTGGTTGGCGAGGTCGCCCTTGAGGCCGAGCGCGGCGGCGATTTTGCGGCCCTGCCACGGCTGGAAACCGAGCGCGGGATCAATGTGTTCCTTGATGATTTTCTCGGGCGTCTTCTCGGCGACTTCCTCGATGTCCACACCGCCCTCGGTGCTGGCCATGATGAGCGGGCGCGAGTTGGCGCGGTCGAGAAGCACAGCAAGGTAGAACTCCTTTTTGATGTCCTCGGCGGCGGCGACGAGCACGGTGCTGACGACGCGGCCTTCGGGGCCGGTCTGCTTGGTGATGAGCGTGTTGCCGAGCATCGCCTGGGCGTGCGCGGTGGCTTCGTCGGCGGATTTGCCGAGTTTCACGCCGCCCTTGAAGCCGTCCTTGAAGACGCCTTTGCCGCGGCCGCCGGCGTGGATCTGCGACTTGACGACGGCGAGCTTGTGGCCGGCGGCGAAGATTTTGTCCGCGGCGGCCTTCGCCTCCGAGACGGTCTTGCAGGGCTGTCCGGCGGGGACGGCGACACCGAATTGGGCGAGGAGTTGTTTGGCTTGGTATTCGTGGATGTTCACTGGGGAAGGTGTTTCGGGTTTGGGGTTGGGAGTTTCGAGTTGTTCAGGTTGGACGACCGCGAAATTTTTGGCCGCGAATTTCAGTTTGTTGCAGGTATTTCATGAAGCCGCCGACTTTGCCGGCGACCGCGGCCGTTTGGCTGTAGAGGCGTTGGAACTCGGCCTGTGGGAGGTAATTTTCGTCGAGGGCCGTGTAGAGGTGGTCCTGCACTTCGCCGCAGGATCCCTTCGAGTTGCTGAGGAACTGGATAAACTCCCGGTTGCCGCCCCGTTCAAATCCTTCGGCAATGTTGGCCGTGATGGACATGGCGGCGCGACGAATCTGGTCACGCAACGGAAAGTCCCTGGCGAATTCCCCTTTTTTGGAGGCGGCGTAGAGGGCGCGTTTCAACTCCCGCCCCAACTGCCAGGCTTCGATGTCTTCAAATCGCGTGATGGTGGCCATGGCGTGCGTGGTTGCAGAACTTCAAACTCCAAACCCCAAACTCGAAACGGTTAGCGTTGTTCGATCGGCACGACCTTCAGCCCGACCGGGCCGGTGTAGATGGATTGCGGGCGGATGAGGCGGTTGTCGGCGAGCTGCTCGAGCACGTTGGCGGTCCAGCCGCTGGTGCGGGCGATGGCGAAGATTGGGGTGAAGAGATCGGTCGGGATGCCGAGCGAGAAGTACACGGTGGCCGAATAGAAATCCACGTTGGCGTGCAGCCCCTTCTTCGTGAGCATCAGGTCCGCGATGCGCTCGCTCATCTGAATCCACTTCGGGTCGCCGAGCTGGCTGCTGAGGATTTGCGCCATGCGCTTGAGATGCGGCGCGCGGGGATCGAGCACTTTGTACACGCGATGGCCGATGCCCATGATTTTCTTTTTCTGCGCCAGCGCGTCGTCGATGAAAGCGTCCACTTTGTCGAGCGAGCCGATTTCCTGGAGCATCTTGATGACGCCTTCGTTCGCGCCGCCGTGGAGCGGTCCCTTGAGGGTGCCGATGGCGGTGGTGATCGCCGAATACATGTCGCTCAACGTGGCGATGGTGACGCGCGCGCTGAAGGTCGAGGCGTTCATGCCGTGGTCGGCGTGGAGGACGTAGCAGACGTCCATCGTGGCTTCCATGTCGGCGGTGGGCTTGGTGGCGTTGATCATCCAGAGGAAGTTGGCGGCCTCGCCGAGCTTCGGGTCGGGATGCACGAGCGGCAGCCCCTGCCGATAGCGGTGAAAATAGGCGGTGACGACGGGAATTTGCGCGATGAGCCGGAGCGCTTTGCGTCGTTGCGAATGTTGCGAGTCATCCTCGGCCGTGGTGTCGAAGCAACCCAGCGCGCTGACGGCGGTGCGGATGGCGTGCATCGGCGGCGTGGTCTTTGGCAGCGTCTCGATGATGTCGATGATGCCCTTGGGCAGGTCGCGGAAACCGGCGAGCGTGGCCTTGAGTTCGTCGAGTTCCTTGCGGTTCGGCAGGTGGTTGTGGTGGAGCAGGTGGACGACCTCCTCGTAGCTCACCTTCCCGGCCAGTTCGTCAATGTTGTAGCCGCAGTAAATCAACTGGCCGATGTCGCCACGGACATCGCTCAGGCGCGTCGAGGCGGCGACGACGCCTTCGAGGCCTTTGGTCGGAGTGGCAGGGGTGGCGGGGGTGGTCATGGGGTTGAAAAATGTTTTCGTTCAGGGCGGTGGGGCGGTTTTCGCCCGGCAAATGCGGCGCGAATCTAGGTACGGGTCGGGGGAGCGTCAACGGATTTCACCCCGTTTGCTGCTACGGGTGATTACGAACTTTCTCGCGCTGGGTAAGGCCGCGGAATGACCCGGTAAAACGGGCTTACAACGCACTTTTGGACAAATAAAAAAACGCCGTCGAGCAGGGCCGGACGGCGCCGTAAACCATGTGCGTGAACAGTCCTCGCTCAGAGCTTCCAGTGCGGATGCTCGGGCAGGCTGGCGTCGAATTCCTTCACCAGTTCGGCCTCGTAGGCGCCGGCGTAGGTGCCTTTGAAAAAACGGTCCAGTGCCTCGTTGAACAGCCGCTCCCACGAGCGCTCCTCGTTGCCGGGAACGATCGGGAAGAACAGCGCCTTGTTTCCTTTGGCCGCTTTGAAATCTCCCGGCGCGTCGCCGATCATCAGGATTTTCTCGGGTGCGTATTTGGGAGCGGCGGCGAACTTGATGTGCTCGGTCTTGGTGCCCATTTCCTGACCGGCGATGATCTTCACGAAGCCGTCGATCCCGTGCTCGGACCACTCGCGCTTGAGCGCGTCGGCGGGCGTCTGCGAGATGCACATGCAATCGGCCAGCGCGTTCATTTTTTCGAGCGTCTCGCGCACGAGCGGGAAGGGCGGCACGCCGTGGACAATGTCTTCGACCGCCTTGTTGACCGCGTCAGACCAGACCTTGATGTGGGCGAGCGATTGGTTGCCGCCCTTGACCTCGTTGTTGAGCGTGGCATTGCCGAGCTTGGTCTCGCGCTTGATCCACTCCTCCAGTCCAGTGATGTCGGGCATCTTCACATGGCGCGCCAGCACCTGCGGGCGGACGCCGAGGAGCTTGATCGCGCGCACCAGGGCCGGGAAGCGGTTCGCGCCGCGGTCCTTCGAGTAGAGGTTTACGAATTCCCACACCTCGCGGGCATATTTGCTCACCGCTTGGAGGTGGAAATTCTTGATGAACATCGGCGTGAAGCACTCCTTGTGCTTGATTTCCATGCTGTCGAAAATGCAGCCGTCGGAATCGATGCCGATGAAAAATTGTTTGGTCGGGGTGAAGTCGCGGAGAACTTGTGCTGGATCGCTCATAAAAAATAGGGCGCGACGTTGGGGGCGAAGCGAAGGGTGAGTCAAACACGATTTTGGCGGCAACCGGATGCCGATGCCCCGTGGCCGCCGTATAGTTTGCCAAACCTCCGGCGAGACCGTAGAACCCGCGCTCCATGACCGAAATTTCCAAGGCCTACGAGCCGCAGTCCGTTGAGGACAGATGGTATGATTTCTGGCTGAAGCAGGGCTGCTTTACCGCCGACCCCGCGCGCGTTTCCGCGCAGCGCCCGGCTTATTCCATCGTCATCCCGCCGCCCAATGTCACGGGCATGCTCCACATGGGGCACGTGCTCAACAACACCATTCAGGACATCCTCAGCCGCAAGGCGCGCATGGACGGCAAGGAAGTCCTCTGGCTCCCCGGCACGGACCACGCGGGCATCGCCACGCAGGTGCAGGTCGAGAAGGCGCTCAAGAAGGAGGAGAAGAAATCCAAGCACGATCTCGGCCGCGAGGAGTTCCTCAAGCGCGTGTGGGTGTGGAAGGAAAAGCACGGCGGCATCATCATCAACCAGCTCAAAAAGCTCGGCTGCTCGTGCGACTGGACGCGCGAACGCTTCACGATGGACCCCGAGTATTCGCGCTGCGTGCAAAAGGTCTTCGTCGATCTCTACAAGAAGGGCCTCATCTACCGCGGCAAGCGCATGGTGAACTGGTGCCCCGCCTCGCAGACCGCGCTCTCCGACGAAGAGGTGGAAATGAAACCGCAGAAGGGTTTCATGTATCACTTCAAGGTCGAGGTGGCCGAGGCCGCCGGGAGCGCGGGCGGCCCGCCCGCAAGTTCCGCTTCCCCAAACCCGCCCTTCGCCGACACCGCCGCGCGCCCCGGACCCGACGGCAAAATTTGGCTCACCATCGCCACCACGCGTCCCGAGACCATCCCCGGCGACACCGCCGTGGCCGTGAACCCGAAGGACCCGCGTTACGCGCATCTCATCGGCAAACACATCGTACGTCCGCTGCCCATCCAGTTGCCGCCCGAGCAGAAACTCATCCCAATCATCGGCGACGAGCATGTGGATTTCGCGTTCGGCACCGGCGTGCTGAAGGTGACGCCCGCGCACGACAAGGCGGACTTCGACATCGGCCAGCGCCACAAGCTCCCGGTCGTGGACATCATGAACGCCAACGGCACGATGAACGAGCTGGCCGGCGAATCCCTCGCCGGGCTGGACCGTTTCGAGGCGCGCGCCGTGGCGGTCGAGCGGCTCAAGGAACTGGGCGTGCTCGTCGAGGAAAAGCCCTACGAAAACAACGTCGGTTTCAGCCAGCGCGCGGACGTGCCCATCGAGCCGCGCTTGAGCGAGCAGTGGTTCCTCAAGTATCCGAGCGTCGACGCGAGCACTAATTGCGTAGCCGAGGGGCAGGTGAAATTCCATCCCGACCGCTGGGGGAAGGTTTACGACCACTGGCTGACCAACATCCAGGACTGGTGCATCAGTCGCCAACTTTGGTGGGGGCATCGGATTCCGGCGTGGCACAAATTTCACTTCCTCGGAGATACTTACGCCCAAGAGACAGTTGTTAGCGTTGATCCTCCCGATAACAGCGGCCAATGGACTCAAGATATTGACGTCCTCGACACCTGGTTCAGCTCCTGGCTCTGGCCCTTCGCCACGATGGGCTGGACCGGCGACAAAGCCCACGACGCCACCGTGCCGACCCTCCGCGCGTTCTATCCCACCACCGACCTCGTCACCGGACCCGACATCATCTTCTTCTGGGTCGCGCGCATGATCATGGCGGGCTACGAGTTCATGGGCGTCCTGCCGTTTCGGAATGTCTATTTCACCGGCATCATCCGCGACAAACAGGGGCGCAAGATGTCCAAGACCCTCGGTAATTCCCCCGACCCGCTCGTGCTCATCGCCAAATACGGCGCGGACGCCCTGCGCTTCGGCACCATGCGCAGCGCGCCGCTCGGTCAGGACGTGCTCTTCGACGAGAAGGACGTCGAGCTGGGCCGCAACTTCTGCAACAAGCTCTGGAACGCCTGCCGCTTCCGGCAGATGCAGGGGAGCGCAGGCGCCTCGCCTGCGAGCGAGGGCGACTCGCCCGAGCAGTTCCCAGTCGAAGGCGAAATCAATCCCGCCCTCCTCACCAGCGACGACCAGTGGATTCTCCTCCGCCTCGACCAGGCCATCCGCGAAGTCAGCGACGCCCTCGCGACCTACAATTTCAGTACCGCCGTGCAGGCGCTCTACCGCTTCTTCTGGAGCGAGTACTGCGACTGGTACGTCGAGGCGAGCAAGGCCGCCCTGCGGCCAGTTGACGGGTTGAAAAATGAAGAGTTGAAAAGTGCCGAAGGCCCCGTCGCTTCAACCCTTCAACCCTTCATCCCTTCATCCTCCCCCGTCCTCCGCGCCAATAAACTCGCCGTCATCGACTTCGTCCTTGGCCACACGCTGCGGATGTTCCACCCGTTCCTCCCCTTCATCACCGAGGAACTCTGGCACGGCATGGGATTCAGCCGCGACCTCCCCGACCAGCAGGGCGGCCAGACCATCATGTTTGCCCCGTGGCCCAAGCCGCTGACCGCCGATGAAAAAGAATACTTTGGCCTCGACGACACCGCGGAAAAAGTCGCCACCGCCAAATACGAACTCGTCTCCCTCGGCCGCAACCTCCGTCGCGACGCCAAGCTCGACCCGGCGAAGAAACTGAAGTTCGTCCTCAAACCCGCCGGCGACCTGCCCGCCGCCGAAATCGAAGTTCTCAAAATCCTCCTCAACGCCGAGACCATCGAAGTCGCCCGCGACTACGCGCCGCCGAAGGGCACGCCCAGCGCCAACAACGCCCTCGGCGAACTCTTCCTGCCCCTCGCCGGCCTCATCGACTTCGCCGCCGAGCGCCTCCGCCTCACCAAGGAAGTGGAACGCATCACCGCTGAAATCACCAAGGTCGCCGACAAACTCGCGAACCCGAACTTCGCGCAAAAAGTCCCCGCCAAAGTCCTCGACGAACACCGCCAACGCCTCGCCGACTGGCAATCCAAACTCGCCCAAGTGCAATCCTCCCTCGCCGCCTTCGGCACCTGACCCGCGGGCAGAAAAGGGACGCAGGCAGAAAAATGGGGGCAGAAAAAATGGAACAGGGCGACGAGCCTTGTCGCGATCTCTCGCACCTGCGCGACTTCACGACGACGCCTGAAATCTGCCGACAGGCAAACAGCACCGTCTCCCCTCCCCATTTTTTCTGCCCCCATTTTTCTGCCGATCTCCCGGCTTCCGGCAAAAAAAATGTCGGCAGAAGAAGGGAACAAAACAAAAGCCCCTGCCGCCGTCGCGCGGGACTCCAAAACGACGCCACCGACTCTGCCACACGGCAATTCCCCTCTACCCATCCCCATTTTTCTGCCCCCGATCTTTCTGCCATTTCCCTCGGCCATTGTTCCCACCCTGTCTGCCGCGCTTTGAAACCGAGGGTTGAAAACCACCTCCCCGCAACCTAGCGTCCCTGCGCGTGAACCCACATCCACCTGCGCGAAAAAGCCCGAGCCTGCCCATCACCGCTGCGCTCCTCGCCGCGTTTCTGACGGCATCTCCCAGCGCGTTCGCCGCGCCCGCCGCTCCGAAGCCCGCCACTCCCTCCAGCACCGCCGCGACCGCCGCCCTGAGCACCGAACACCGCGCCTTCTTCGAAACCAAAATCCGCCCCGTCCTCGTCCAGCACTGCTACTCGTGCCATTCCGCCGACGCGAAAAAACTCGGCGGCCGCCTCTTCCTCGACACGCGCGACGGACTCCTTGCCGGCGGCGAATCCGGCCCCGCGCTGATCGCCGGCCGTCCCGACCAGAGCCTCCTCATCCAGTCGCTGCGCTACCAAGACCTCGAGATGCCGCCGAAAGCCCGCCTGCCCGAGGCCGTGGTGAACGACTTTGTCGAGTGGGTGAAACTCGGCGCGCCCGATCCGCGCAGCAAAGGCGCAAAGGACACCAAGCCCGCCACCGCCGCCGGCAGTGAAAAAGAAAGCCTCTGGTCCACACG
This sequence comes from Verrucomicrobiota bacterium, assembly GCA_014193395.1. Lineage (GTDB taxonomy): Bacteria > Verrucomicrobiota > Verrucomicrobiia > Limisphaerales > BJHT01 > BJHT01. The sequence continues at coordinate 13,266 of BJHT01000075.1, read as the reverse complement.
CCCCGTCGTGAAGCCGCCGCTGCCCGCCGTGAAAACCGCCGCCTGGTGCCGCGATCCGCTCGACCGTTTCGTCCTCGCGAAAGCCGAAGCCGCCGGCCTCGCGCCCGTCACCGACGCTACGCCCGCCACGCTGGTGCGCCGCCTCTTCTACGATCTCACCGGCCTGCCGCCCACGCTCGCGCAGGTGAATGCGTTCGTCGCCGAATGTGGCTCCAATTCGTCATCCGCCATTCGCAATTCGGCAGTCGAGAAGCTGGTCGATCAACTCCTCGCCTCGCCCCACTTCGGCGAACGCTGGGGCCGTCACTGGCTCGACGTCGCGCGCTTCGGCGAATCCAACGGCAACGACGGCCTCAGCCGCAACGCGAGCTTCCCCCACGCCTGGCGCTACCGCGATTACGTGATCCAATCCTTCAACGCCGGCGTGCCCTATGACCGCTTCATCACCGAACAAATCGCCGGCGATCTGCTGCCCGCCGCCACGCCCGCCGAACGCGACCGCCACCTCGTCGCCACCGGTTTTCTCGCGCTCGGCTGCAAGCCCGCCAAGGCGATGAACGACAATTTTGAAATGGATGTCGTCGCCGACCAGATCGACGTCGTCGGTGCCGGCATCATGGGCCTCAGCGTCGCGTGTGCGCGCTGCCACGACCACAAGCACGACCCGATTCCGACGCGTGATTACTACGCGCTGGCCGGCATCTTCACGAGCACCGAGACCCTCTGGGGCACCGCCGCGAAAGAGCCGCTCACCGCGCCCGCCACGCCGCTGCACGAACTCCAGACCGCTCCGCGCGTCCTCCCGCCGCCCGCGGAAAAGCCCGCCAAAATTGCCGCCGCCGGCATTGCGATTGCCGCCGCCGCCAAGCCCGCCAAACCCGGGCCGCCGCCGCCGCCCGCCCCCGGCACGCCGCTTGCCATGGGCGTGCGCGACCGGCCCGCGCCCGCGGATTGCAAGGTGAACATCAGCGGTGAATCCAAAAAACTTGGCGCATCCGTGCCGCGCGGATTCCTCAGCGCCTTCGGCACCAACGCCGTGCCCGTCGCCATCGACCCGAAACAAAGCGGTCGCCTCCAGCTCGCCGAATGGCTCACGCGCGCCGATCACCCGCTCACCTCGCGCGTCATCGTCAATCGCGTCTGGCTGCATCTCTTCGGCCACGGACTTGTCCGCACGCCCGACGATTTCGGCGTCTTCGGCGACCGCCCGACGCATCCCGAACTGCTCGATCATCTCGCCGCGCGTCTCGTCGCCGACGGCTGGTCCCTCAAGCGCCTGATCCGCGCGCTGGTCCTCAGCCGCACCTACCAGCTCGCCAGCCACGCCCCGCCACAACTGCTCAAGGCCGACCCCGACAACGAACTCCTCTGCCGCCACTCGCGCCGCCGCCTCGACGCCGAAGCCCTGCGCGACAGCGTCCTCGTCGCCAGCGATCAACTCGATCGCAAGCCTGGCCAGGGTTCGCTCATCCAGCACATGGATGTCCTCATCAACAAACTCGGCAGCCTGCATCGCCCCAGCCCGCACCGCAGCGTGTACCTGTGCCTCTTGCGCAACTCAATGCCCCCGGACCTGCTCGCGTTCAACCTGCCCGACGGCCTCCGCGTCACGGGAAAACGCGACGCGACCACGTTGCCGTCGCAGTCGCTCTTCCTCCTAAACAGCCCGTTCCTCGTCGAACAATCCCGCCGCCTCGCCGCGCGCGTCCTCGATGGTTCCGCCGCCGATGACGACCCCGCGCGCATCCGCCGCGCCTACGAATACGCCCTCAGCCGCGAACCCACCGCTCCCGAAATCCAGCGCGCCACCGCGCTCCTCCGCGAGGTCACCGGCGACCTGCAATCGTCCGCATCCGCGTCCGCCGCCGCGCCGGAGAAGAACCCTGTGACCGCGTGGGCCGTGTTCTGCCAGGCCCTGCTGGCCAGCAACGAATTCCGCTACATCGATTAGGCCAACGCCGAGATCGCCAAAACGCCGCGAGGCACTCGGCCGGAGTGCGCCCGTCCCCGGGCGCAGCAACGTGGAGCGGAGTGCGACGCTAACCAATTCCGCAGCCCTCGTGCGTACGGACGTCGCTGCGGCCGGGACGGCCGCACTCCGGCGCGGTAGCGCGCCGCGGAGTGCGCCCGTCCCCGGGCGCAGCGACGTGGAGCGCAGCGTGACGCCGCCTAATCCAGCCGGTCTCGTGCGTGCGGACAGCGCCGCCCTTGTAGGAGTCGAGGTTACGAGGCTCTGACCTTTCCCACGCGAAACGCGGCGTGAGTCTCGTCGCGCTGACTGGGTCAAGGCACGTGGAACCGGAGCGCGGTTTCACGACACGGCGGACGGCGGTTGGGGCGGGGACGGCTCGTCCCCGCAACCGTGGTGGGGACACGCTGCCCTCACCACCTGTCGCACCTCGTCGGCTACGATTTTCTTCATGGCGCACACACTCTACGCTGCTAGCGTCGCGCCGATTCGCACGCCCCACACACGATGAAACCCCTCGCCCTGCTTTGCTTTCTCGCCGCCACGGCGCTGCTCGCGGCGGACAACTCCGCAATGACCACCGCGAAGCCCCTCACGCCGCAACAAGCCCTCGCCTCGCTGCAAGTCGAGGCCGGCCTGCGCGTGGAGCTGGCCGCTGCCGAGCCGCTCGTCGCGTCGCCCTGCGCTGTCGCGTGGGATGAGCGCGGACGCATGTTCGTCGCGGAGAATCGCGGCTATCCCGTCGGCCCCGGCAGCAACCAGCCGCCCGCCGGCGTCATCGCGATGCTGGAGAGCACGAAGGGCGACGGCATCTACGACAAGCGCACCGAATTCGCCACCGGCCTCACGTTTCCGAACGGCCTCATGTGCTGGCGCGGCGGTCTCATCGTCACCTGCGCGCCGGACATTTTTTATCTCAAGGACACCGACGGCGACGGCAAGGCCGACGTGAAACGCGTCCTGCTCACCAGCTTCGGCACCACCAGCACCACGCAGCTCCGCGTGAGCCATCCCACGCTCGGTCTCGACGGCTGGATCCACGTCACCAGCGGTCTCGTCGCGAGCAAGGTCACATGCCCCGAGCATCCCGAGCGCGGCGCGATTGACCTCCCGCGCGGCGACGCCCGCTTCCACCCGGACACGCTGGAGATTGAGCCGTGGCCGGGCGTCGGCCAGTTCGGCCTCGCCTTCGATGACTTCGGGCGCAAGTTCATCTGCTCGAACCGCAACCCCCTCCAGCACGTCGTCCTGCACCCGCGCTACCTCAAGCGCAACCCGCACCTCGCCTTCTCCGACACCGTGCAGGACGTCGCCCCGCCCGGCGACGCCGCGAAGGTCTGGCCCCTGAGCGCGGACCACACCACCGCCGCGTTCATCCCCAGCCTGATGAGCACGCCGCACGCGGGCACGTTCACCAGCGCGTGCGGCATCAGCCTGTGGCGCGGCGGCGCGCTGCCGGCGGCCTTCGCGAACAGCGCCTTCATCTGCGAACCCGCGCAAAACCTCGTCCAGCGCCAGGTGCTCACGCCCGACGGCCCCACCTTCAAGTCCGCGCCCGCCACGCCCGGCCGCGAATTCCTCGCCAGCGCCGACACCTGGTTCCGCCCCGTCTTCAGCGCCACCGGCCCGGACGGCGCGCTCTACATTTGCGACATGTATCGCAAGGTGATTGACCACCCGCAGTATCTCCCCGAGCACATCCGCGGCGGACTCGACTACGAGGCGGGAAAAAACATGGGGCGAATCTGGCGCGTCGTGGAGAGTTCAAAGTTTAAGGTTCAAAGTTCAAAGTTGGACCTCGGTGCTGCGGGCACGGAAGAGTTGGTCGCGAAGCTGAATGATGCGAATGGGTGGGTGCGCAGCACGGCGTTTCGATTGCTGACGGAGCGGGCGGACAAGGTGGCGGTGCCGATCCTGAAATCTCAAATTGGAGATTTCAAATTGCCGAGTGCGGCGGCCCGAGTCGCCACGCTGCGCCTGCTCGACAACCTCGGAGCACTTGACGATGCAACGCTGCTGAAGGCGTTCGACGATCCCGCTCCTCCCGTTCGGGAAGTAGCGCTGCAAGCCTTAGAACCTCGGCTATCCCTCGCCGCGCAGAGAATCCTGCCCGCGCGGACTGTTAATGAAGCCGACTCCCGCATCCCGCTGACGAACGATAACAAGCGCCCCGGCTTTCTACTCGTCACGAACCCCGACACCAAGGTTGTCTATGCGCGGATCAAGCTGTCGTCGTTTGACAAAACTCCGTTCCAACTGGCCGGTGATCCCGATGAGCGGGTTCGATTCCAGAGCGCGCTTGTTCTCGGGGCGGAAACCGGCATCCCGGGACTTCCTCTCTCTAATCCCCTGAGCACCGTCATGATTCGTGGGGGTGGAAACAAGTGGTGTAACGCTGCCGTTCTTAGCGCGATAGGAAAGGGTGATGAACCAAGTCAATTGCTCGGCTTCCTGCTAAGGGAAAAACACCCCAACCTGCTCGTGCTGAAATCGATGTGTTACGAGCTGGGCAAACAGTTGGTGTCAACCCGCGAGCCGAGGCTCGTAACCCAAACCCTTCGCTCCCTTTTTCCCTACTTCTTCGACGAGGAAGACGAGAAGCACGAGGCAGGAATGGCGGTCTTGGCTGGAGTGGCTTCGGCAGTCAAAGCGAAGGGGCTGACAAAGCCAGGCCAACCTGTGTTGCATGAGGTGATTTGGACTAAGGCTCCTTATTCGTATGCCGTGGCTCGCGAGGTAACGAACCTGTTTAACGAGGCGGTGGTCTTTGTCCGCTCGGCCAGCACCACGCAGTCGGCCAAGCTCACGGCGATTGAACTTCTGGCTTACACCGACTTCGCCACGGCGGGCGCAGCCTTGCAGTCCCTCATCGCCCCGCAGACGCCGAACGAGTTGCAGGCCGCCGCCGTGCGCGCGTTGAGCCAGTTGCCCGGCGCGAAGGCCGGCGAGTGGTTCGTCGAGCGCGAGCGCTGGCGCAGCTACACCCCGCCCGTCCGCGACGCCGTCCTCACCGCGATGCTCTCCCAGCCCGCGCTGCAACTCGTGCTGCTCGAAGCCGTCGAGAAAGGCGTGGTGCAGCCCTGGGCCGTGCCCGCGAACCGCCGCAACCCGCTCCTCAAGCACAAGGACGCCGCCGTGGCCGCCCGCGCCGCCAAAGCCTTCCAGCCCCAAGGCGCCGCTGACCGCATGAAGGTCTATGAGGATTACAAGTCCGTCCTCGCGCTCCCCGCCAACGCGAAGAACGGCCACGCCGTCTTCACAAAAACCTGCGCCGCCTGCCACCAGTTCGCCGGCGAAGGCCAGCGCGTCGGCCCCGAGCTGACCGGCATTCGCCTCCAGCCCGCCGAGGCCATCCTCCTCCACATCCTCGTGCCCGACGCGGAGATTTACCCCGGCTTCACCGCCTACGAAATCGAGACCAAGGACGGCCGCACGCTCACCGGCCTGCTCGCCTCCGACACGCCCACCAGCGTCACCCTCCGCGCCGCCCAAGGCGTCGAGGAAACCATCCTACGCTCGAACATCGCCAAGCTCACCAGCAGCAGCACCTCCCTCATGCCGAACGAACTGGAGAAGACAATGACGCGGCAGGACATGGCGGATTTGCTCGGGTTCCTGCAGGGGCGGTGAGCGGTGCGGCGGTGAGGGACGGAGGGGGTGATCGTCGAGGACGGGTACCCGCGCTCCAAGCCTTGTAGGAGTCGAGGTAACGAGACTCTAACTTCCTTCCGCGCGCGAACCGCCCCAATCCGCCGCACGCCGCGTCGTGAAACCGCGCTCCCGTTCCACGCGCCTTCACGAAGTCAGGGCCACGAAACTCTGGCCGCGTCTCGCGTGGAAAAGGTCAGAGTCTCGTCACCTCGACTCCTACAAAGACGGAACCGCCGGACGGCCAGAGCACCCCTACCGCTTCTCGGCTACGTCGGCTCTGTGCTGCGCGGTCTCAGCGCCCGGATTCTCCTCAAGTCGGCGGCTTCAGCGGTTTGGCGAACACGCTGTGGTCAACCTTGAAACTGAACCCCAATCCCCGAATCGGATTGGGCAAAGGAATGGAGGCAAAGGAATGAAGACAAAGAATTCCTGTCCCCATTGCTTTGCCTCCATTCCTTTGCCCAAAATTCCGCTGCCCAGTTCCCGTGCGCCCATCGGCACCGCGCCGCTTGCTGCCATCGCCTGACGAAGATGTTGCCCCCATGCTCCGCCGTTGCGGCGCTCGCATTCTTCTCGTGTCGTCTCCGACAAACCCGATGCGGGTTGAATCTTGTTGGATAACCGGCGGCGTTGCGGCAGGGTCCGCGCCGTTGATGAGCACGGCAAAGAAGACTGAAGACAGTTGCACCAAGGTTTCCAAGGAAATCACTGTACTCAATAAAAACGGCATTCACGCGCGCCCGGCGGCGATGTTCGTCAAGCTGGCCAACCGGTTTACGGCCGAGGTGTTTGTCGAGAAGGACGGCGAGAAGGTGAACGGCAAGAGCATCATGGGCCTGATGATGCTGGCGGCGGGGCCGAACAGCCGCTTGCTCGTCGAGGCCGTCGGCACCGACGCGCTCCAGGCCGTCGCCGAAATCGAGAAGCTCATCAAGAGCAAGTTCAACGAGGAGTGACGCGGTCTCGGTAGCGCAGGTTTCCAAACCTGCTGTGTCGCCGACTTCCAAGTCGGCGGGGCGACGATTACCACGGGCGCGAAAAAAATCCCGCCGGCCGCAGGTTTGGAAACCTGCGCTACACACTCGGGCCGGTCGCGAGTTCGCGCCGGACCGAGTCGATCACGGAGTACCAGTCGCCGCGGGTGGTTTGGCGGAAGAGGCGGGCGTTGGGATACCAGGGGCTGTCGGGGCGGTCGAGTTGCCAGCGCCAGTCGGGGGCGAAGGGAAGCAATATCCACACGGTTTTTCCCAGCGCGCCGGCGAGGTGGGCGACGGCGGTATCGACCGTGATGACAAGGTCGAGTTGCTGAATCACGGCGGCGGTGATGGCGAAGTCGGTGAGGTGCGGGCTGAGGTTGGTGACGGTGACGGTGGCGCGGGCCGGACTGGATTGCGCGGTGAGGTAGGGCGCGTCGGTCCTCAGCGCGCCGTTTGGGTGTTCACACGTTTCGCGGCGGTCGTCGCAGGGCGTGGAGCGCCGAGCATTGCTCGGCTCGGGCGGGTTTGCGGCGGTCGGGCCGAGCAATGCTCGGCGCTCCATTTCCTCACAGGCGTCGAGATCGCGGGCGCGCGGGCCGACTTGGAGGCTGAAGAAGCGGCAGTTGGGCGCGTGGAGCAGCGGGAGGACCGTGGCGAAGGGGAGCGAGCGGAGGTGATCTTTTTGATGCCCGGTGCCGCCGGCCCAGACGAGTCCGATGTGGCGTTGGTCGGCGGTGCGCGTGAAGGGCGCGGGCGAAATCGGTGGCGGAAAAAGATACGGCACGCGCGCGGGGATCGTTTCGGGCGTGGTCTGACAGAGGCCGGGCAGGCTCATCAGCGGCGCGTGAAAATCGAACGCGGGCAACGGCGCGCCGCGTGCGATGACCTGTGCGACGCCGGGGACGGTGGCGATGAGGCGCGCGAGTTGTGGCGGGACTTCGGCGAGGACGGTCGCGCCGCGTTCGGCGAGGAGTGTGGCGTAGCGGATAAATTGCAACGTATCGCCCCAGCCTTGTTCGGCGTGGAGAAGAATGGTTTTTTCGGCGGGATTCGCGCCGTCCCAGAGCGGTCGTCCGAAGTCGCGGGGAGCGGTGCTGAAGGTCTTGCAGCGCCAGCGCCATTCGTATTCGCGCCAGCCGGTGGCGAAGTCGCCCGCAGCGAGCGCGGCGAGGGCGAGGTTGAAGTGAGCTTCGGAATAATCGGGGCGCTGCGCGACGGCGTGGCGGAAGTGTTCGAGCGCGGCGGGGAGGAGGTTTTGTTCCTGCAACGCGAGACCGAGATTCAGGCGGGCATCGACGTGGCCGGGCTGAAGTTCGAGCGCGCGACGGAAACACGCGGCGGCGTCGGCGAGGCGGTCTTGGAGTTGGCGAACGTTGCCGAGGCCGAACCAGCTTTCCGCCGCGGCGGGGTCGAGGCGCTGCGCGGTTTCGTAGCTCGTCGCAGCGGCGTCGAGGTCGCGCAGGTCGCGGAGGGCGTGGCCGAGATTGCAATGGGCGTCGGCGTAGTCGGGGCGCAACTGGACGGCGGTGCGATAGGCGGCGGCGGCTTCGGCGGTGCGGTTCTGGGCGCGGAGGATGTTGCCGAGATTGTTGTGGATTCCAGCGTGGCGCGGGTTCAGGCGAAGCGCGTGTTCGCAGGCGGCGAGGGCGTCGGCGAGGCGGCCTTGGGCTTTGCGTACGGTGGCGAGGTTGATGAGGGCTTCGAGGTAATCGGGCTGGAGTTGCAGCGCGGTTTCGTAGCTGCGCGCGGCGTTGTCGAGGTGGCCGAGGGCGCGGAGGGCTTCACCGAGATTGCAGTGATAGCCGGCGCTGCGCGGGTTTTCGCGAATGGCCTGGCGGATCAGATCGGCGGCGGGCGCGTGCTGGCCGACCTGATGCGCGAGGACGCCGAGCAGATGAAGGGCGTCGGCGTGGCGCGGTTGGGCGCGGAGAATCTCGCGGTAGAGCGGCTCGGCTTGCGCGAACTGGCCGGCCTGATGATGGCGCAGTGCGCGCTGGAGCGTATCGGTGAGGGCGGGCGGGGTCATGGGGAGGGGCGGCGGCGGTGGGGAGGGCTGCGTCTGACGGGTCGGACGGGGCTGGTGGGCTCGACGGGGCCGCCCCGACCAACAGCGGCCGCACCAGCGATGCGCTCCGGATGCGCGTAAATGTTGAAGCTGCGGCCGCGCAGAAAACCAATGAGCGTCTGGCCGCTGTCGCGCGCAAAATCGACGGCGAGGCTCGAGGGCGCGGACACGGCGGCGATGACCGGCACGCGTGCGGCGAGGGCTTTCTGCATGATCTCGAACGAGGCGCGGCCGCTGACGAGCAGGACGTGCTGGTCGAGCGGGAGGAGATTTTTCAACAGGGCGTGGCCGATGACTTTGTCCACGGCGTTGTGGCGACCCACGTCTTCGCGGGCGACGACGAGGTTGCCGCGTGAGTCGAAGATGGCTGCGCCGTGGAGGCCGCCGGTGGTGGCGAAGGCGGTTTGCTCGGCGCGCAGTTTTTCCGGCAGTTCGTGGATGATCGCGGGAGCGAGGGTGAGGTGCGATTTGAGCGGCGGGAAATTTTGGTGAACCGACTCGATGGAAGCTTTGCCGCAGAGGCCGCAGCTCGAGCTGGCGAAGACGTGGCGCGTGAGGCGCTCGAAATCGACGCTGACGTGCGGGGCGAGAAAGACGTTGAGGGTGTTGCCGAGGAGCGCGGCTTCACCGCGGCCGCAGTGGGCGATCTCGACGAGGTCGGCGCGTGAGTGGATGAGGCCCTCGGTGAGGAGAAAGCCGGCGGCGAGTTCGGCGTCCGCGCCGGGCGTGCGCATGGTGACGGCGATGCCGCGGCCGCGGATGCGGATTTCCAGCGGCTCCTCGCGGACAAGGGTGTCGTCACGCGCGATGGGCGGGCCGTCGGCGGGGCAGGCGAGGATTTGCGCAGAACAGGTTTGTGCGGCGTTCGCTGGTACCGCAGGCGTCCGCGCCTGCGAGTGGCGGGGCGTCCTCGCCCCAGCCATCGGTCCTGGCGGCGAGACGCCGCCGGAACTCGCAGGCGCGGATGCCTGCGGTACGGGGGCGGGCTTGGCGCGGGGCGCTGGAGCGGGTTTGCGCATGGCCACCGGGGCGGGAGATCAGTGTGCGGCGACCGGCTCCAGCTTCTCAATCTGCACAGCCGTGATCTTGTATTCCGGAGTCTTCGTGTAGCGGTCGCGGTGGGAGGTGGTGATCTGGTTCAGGTGGATGCGCGTGGAGTGGAAGGTCGTGTAAATCTCGCCGGGCTTCACATGGTCGCTGATCTTCACGGGCAAATCGGCCGAGCCTTGCTCGCTGCGGAGGCGGACGGTTTCGCCATCGGTGAGACCGAGATTGGCGGCGTCGGTGGGTGAGAGTTGCAGGTAGTCGGTGGAGTGGATGCCGTCGTTGGGCGTGCGCGCGGTCTGTGTGGCGGCGTTGTATTGATAGAGGTTGCGGCCGGTGGTGAGGAGGAAGGGGAACTCCTTCGTGGTGAGCACGGGCGGCGCGACGTATTCGATGCGGCGCAGCGCCGTGGTTTTGCCGTGCGTGAAATGATCGGTGTGCAGCGTGCTGGTGCCGGGATCGTTCTCGTCAAGGCACGGCCATTGGAGGCCACCCAGCTTGTCCATGCGCGCGTAGCTGATGCCAGCCGCCTCGGGCCAGAGCGAGCGGACTTCATCCCAGATTTCCTCGGCGGACTTGTAGGCGAAATGCTCGCCTTTGCCCATGAGCTTGGCGATGTCGCAGACGATCTCCCAATCGGAGCGCGCCTCGCCCTGCGGCGGCACGGCCTGGCGCACGCGTTGGATGCGGCGTTCGCCGTTCATGAAGGTGCCGTCCTTCTCGAACGAACTCGCGGCGGGCAGGAACACGTCGCCGAATTCCTTCGCCGTCTCGTTGACGAAAATGTCCTGCACGATGACGAGGTCGAGCTTCTCCATCGCCCGCCGCGTGTAGTGCATGTTCGGGTTCGTCATCACGATGTCGTAGCCGATGGACCACAGCATCTTCAGCTTTCCGGCGTCGGCGGCGTCCATCATCTCCATCATGTTGATGCCGGGATTGGTGGGGAGCGGCACGTGCCACGCGGCCTCGAAACGGCCGCGGTGCTCGGTGAGCGGCACGTAGCCGGCGAGGAGCTTCGGCTCGGAGCCCATGTGCGGCGCACCCTGCACGTTGTTCTGGCCGCGGAGCGGATTGATGCCGCAGCCGGGCTTGCCGATGTTGCCGGTGAGCAGCGCGAGGTTGACCAGCGCCATGATGCCCTCGGTGCCCTGGATGTGTTCGGTCATCCCGAGGCCGTGGACGGAGAGCGACGGCTTGTTCGTTGCGTAAAGGCGCGCGGCCTCGCGAATCTTCGCCGCCGGCACGCCGGTGATGTGCTCCACCTTCTCCGGCGCGAACTGCTTCACGAACTCGCTATACTCGTTGAATTCCGTGAGCCGCGTGCGGATGAACTCCTCGTCCACGAGGCCTTCCTCGACGATCACGGCGCCGATGGAGTTGAAGAGGACGACGTTTGTGCCTGCACGAAGCTGGAGGTGCAGCGTGGCGAACTCGTTCAGCTCAATCTCACGCGGGTCAACGATGATGAGCTTTGCGCCGTGTCGCGCGGCCTGCTTGATGCGCGCGCCGGTGACGGGATGGCCCTCGGTGGGATTGACGCCGCAGACCATGATCGTCCGCGCCAGCGCGATGTCGTCGAGCGAGTTGGTGGCCGCACCGGTGCCGAGGGTCATCTTCATCGCGGCGGCGGTCGGCGAATGGCAGACGCGCGCGCAGCAATCAATGTTGTTCGTGCCGAGCACGACGCGCGCGAATTTCTGCGCGACGTAGTTTTCCTCGTTCGTTCCGCGCGCCGAACTCAGCACGCCGATGCTGTCCGGCCCGTGCTTCGCAGCGGCCTCGCGCAGTTTTTCGGCGATGAACTGGTTCACCTCAGACCACGAGACCTTCTGCCATTCGCCATTGCGGCGGATCATCGGCGAGAGCGGGCGGTCCTTGGCGGTGATGTAGTCGAAGGCGTAGCGGCCTTTCACGCAGGTGTGGCCGTGATTGCTGGGGCCTTCGAACGACGGACGAATGGAGGTGATCTGGCCGTTGCGCGTGCCGACTTTCACTTCGCAGCCGGTGCCGCAGTAGGAGCAGATGGTTTTTGTCCAGTCGGTCGGCACGCCGCGTTTGAGGATGCTGATGTCTTCGAGCGCGCCCGACGGGCAGGTGTCCACGCACGCGCCGCAACTCACGCAGCCGCCGTCCTGCAACGTCTCGCCGCGCACCGGCCCGATGCGCGTCTGATCGCCGCGATTCCACGCCTTCCACACGAACTGCCCCTGCACCTCCTCGCAGATGCGCACGCAGCGGTAGCACGTCACGCACTGCGTCATGTCCACGTTGATGTAGGGATGCGTGGTGTCCTTCATGAAGGGCACCGCGGGCTGCGGGGCGGTGCGGGAGCCACGGGCTTTCACGCCGTATTCGCCGAGGTAGCGGTGGAACTGTTTTTCCGGAAACTGCGCGACGGCTTCGGCGGGATAATCTTTCGCCAGCAGGCCGAGGAGCGTTTTGCGCACGCCGGTCACGGTCTCGGAGTGCGTGAGAATTTCCATGCCGTCGCGGAGCTGCGTGTTGCAGGCGGTGACGAGGCCACCGAAGCCCTTGACCTCGACGGTGCAGAGGCGACACGAGCCGTAGGGCTGGATGCGGTCGTCGTGGCAGAGCGTGGGGACCTCGATGGCGATTTGGCGGAGGGCCTGGTTGATGGTGAGGCCCGCCGAGAACTGCCGGGGCTGGCCGTTGATGGTTACTTGAAGCATGGCTCAATCTCCGTGGGGTAATAGCGCAGGATGGATTCGGCGAAGCGCGCGAGGCCGGTGCCGTGGCCGCAGAGGCTGGCGAGCTTGAGCGCAACAACGAGGTCGCGGCATTCCTGCAAGTCGGCCTTGGTGGCGTCGCCGGCGAGGGCGTTGGTGAAAAGTTCCTCGATGCGTCCGGCACCGCTGCGGCAGGGCGTGCATTTACCGCACGATTCGTAAGCACCGAACGAGAAGACGTGCTCGACCAGCGCGGGGATCGAGGTGTTCTGGTCGAACGCGACCACGCCGCCGTGGCCAACGCCCGCGCCGATGGCGGCGAGTTCCTCGAAGCCGAGCTGCGTGTCGATGAGGTGCGGCGGAATCATGCCGATGATCGGGCCGCCGATGATGACGCCTTTCAACTGGCCGCCGCCGCGCAGGCCGCCGCCGATCTCCTCGACGATGTGCCGCACCGTGACGCCGAACTCGACTTCGTACAGGCCGGGGCGGTTGAAGAGCGAATTGAGCGAGAGCGCCTTGGTGCCGCGGCTTTTCGAGAAACCAAGCGCGGCGTAGGCGTCGGCACCGCGGGTGACGATCCACGGGACGTTCACGAGGGTCTCGACGTTGTTGAGGAGCGTGGGTTTGTCGAACAGGCCGCGCTCGGTGGGGTAGGGCGGGCGCGCCATGACTTCGGGGCGTTTGCCTTCGAGCGAACGGAGCAGCGAGGTTTCTTCGCCGCAGACGTAGCTGCCATGGCCGACGTACACTTCGAGATCGAAGGCGAAATCTTTTCCGCCGACGCGCGGGCCGAGCCAGCCGGCGGCGCGGGCTTCGGCGAGCGCGGCGTTCAGCACGGTGGCGGCGAGCGGGTATTCGAGGCGGACG
>BJHT01000074.1 GCA_014193395.1 Verrucomicrobiota bacterium | reverse complement strand
CTGCCCCGATTTTTCTGCCGCCTCCCCGCCCCGTCTGCGCCCCGCGCTCACCGAACAGGCCGCGCTCGAAAAAGTCGGCACCGGCGGCATCTGCCTCCTTTCCGAAACCGACGGCTTGAAAACTTTCGGCCGCGCGCAGACCGTCGCCGACCTCCTCCCCGACAACCGCGTCGTGCTCGCCAAATGGGCGCGCCGCGCCACCGGCTGGAAAGGCCGCAACAGCTCGCTCGCCGAATGGCTTGAAAAAATCGAACCCCTCGTCACCGCGCACCTAGCGAAAGTCCGCACGCCCGTCGTCCGCTTCGTCCATCACCCCGACAAAATCGTCGCCCTCGTCAGCGTCGCCCAACTGACCCTGCGCGTGCCCGTCGATGCCCACGGCGTCGCACTCTGGCATCCGCCCACGCGCATGGTCGAGCCGCCCGACTGCGCGCGTTGTCCGCACGTTCCCATCTGCACCAAACTCTCCGCCGCCACCGGCGTTGCGATGCTCTGGCGACGCCTCGGACTCGTCGATGCCGCCGGTGCGCCCACGCGTCGCGGACGCGTTGTGAGCCGCTTCTCGCAAGGCGACGGCCTCGCCATCGCCGTCGCGCTCGAGGACGAACGCTACCCGCTCCAAGACCTCATCTACGACCTCGCCAACCTCGACGGCGGCTTCCGTTTTTGCGGCGAAGACAACCGCTGGGGCGGCCGCCTCGCGATGGTCTGCCAGGCGCACTTCGGCATCCAAAACATTCCCGGCTACCTTGAGAACGGCGTGCCCCCCGGTTACGGCGCGGGCGCGGAAAACATCGTCGCCGCCGTCCACAAAAACCCGCTCGACAAAACCCGCTGGGTCACGCCCTTCGTCGGCGTCGGCGACATCGACCGCGTCATCATTGAATGGCGCAGCCTGCTGCGACAAACCGCGCACGCGCCGCCGTTGGAGTGGCCACGCTGGACCGCGTTCCAAGCCCTCGCCCGCGCCATCCTCAACGAGACCGAATCGCCCACGCTCACCGAACTTCCCCCGCTCGAATACGCCCAGACCAAACGCATCGACCACCGCCTCATCCTGCGCCGGCACTGAGCCGTTGTGAAAACGTAGCCGCCGACGTGAGGAGGCGGACGGCCGCGCCGAGAAGCCGATCGGCCTCCTCACGTCGGCGGCTACGTACCGCAGGCGTCCCGCCTGCGAGTTCTCGGGGCGTCTCGCCCCGAGTCGATGCGGACGACCAGACGCCCTCGTCCCACACGTCTTGACCCGCCGGCATTGGAACCCCCATCGCCGCAACGGATTTGGCAAAGGAATGGAGGCAAAGGAATGAAGACAAAAAGTCTCCATTTCCCCATTCCTTTGCCTCCATTCCTTTGCCCAAAAATTCCGCTGCCGCACTCCTTGGCTCCCGTCAGCCCCGCGCCGGTGGTGCGTCCCGGCGACCCGCGGCGCGCTGCGGACAGACGCGCCCTACCGCCACCCTCGTCCTCGCGCTCGCGCTCACAAAGTTTGCGGGAATTCGCGGGCGCCAATCCGAAACGAGATTTGCGCCCGCACCTTCGGCGGTTAAGACTTTCGCCCAGACGAACGATGATTGGGAACACCCGCACCGCCGCCATCATGCCCGCCACCAAACCCAGCGCCGCCTTCACCCTGCTGGAACTGCTGCTCTCTATCGTCGTCGTCGGCCTCCTCGCGTCCTTGCTGCTGCCCACGCTGGGCCGCGCCAAGAACAAGAGCAAAACCGCCAAGTGCCAGGCCCACCTGCGTCAGATCGCACTCGCCGCGCAGCTCTACGCCGACGAACACAACGAGACCTACGCGCTGCTCGTCCGCAACGGCCGCACCAACGCCCTCGGCCTCTACGCCAACAGCGGCTTCACCTGGTGGACCAAGCAATTCACCCCCTACGTCGGCAATCCCAAAGTCTTCAAATGCCCCGCGCAAAAATCTGACTACGGCCTCGGCATGAACCACAGCGAGATCGGCCTCTGGAACACCGGCCGCACGCGTATCCCCGATGTCGCGCATCCCGGCGACACCGTGGTCTTCGCCGACTGCAACACCGGCGCCTACGTGAACACCAACACGTTCCTGTCCACCAACGCACTCGGCATCGTCTCCACCGGGTTGACCAACAAAGCCGCCGGCACGCTCGCGATTTTCTTCCGCACGCCCAATCACTCCTGCCAGTTCGGCTGCACCGGCGGCGCGCTCGCCGCGCGTCACAACAACCGCCTCAACGCCGCCTTCCTCGACGGCCATCTCGAAACCACCACGTCCAAGGACCTCGGCATGCAGTTCGGCAACGGCCATCCGCGGGCGCGCTGGGATAAAAAGTGAGGTCCGCGGGCGTTCGGCATTTGGAGTGCGGTGACTCGTCACCGCTTTCGGCAGGCGACTTGTCGCCGTCGAACTGAGGGAGGCGTGCGTGCGCAATGGGGCGTTCACGGCTCGCGCCAGCGGTGGCGTGCCGGCGTGTCCGGAGCCGTTGGAACACTCGACGGCGACCAGTCGCCTCGGCAAAGCGGTGACCAGTCCCCGCACTCCAAAGCCCCGCCCACGCCTGGTTGGAACTTTGTTTTGCGGCGTTGATTTCCGCTCGCCCACCACTCCGCAACGCCCGCTCAATCCCCACCGCCTCCCTCACTAATCACTAATTACTAATTACTTCCCGTTCCCTGCCCGCAATTGCCTTCGCCCCGCCTCCCCCCTACTCTGCGCCGCAATGCCGGAGACCACCAACGCCACCACGTTCACCTGGCTCGACACCGTGGACGCCGCCTACGCCGCCATGCTCGCGGCCATCGGCGCGGCCACGCGCTCGGTCCGCCTCGAGACCTACATCTTCACCTCCAGCCCGATTGCCGACGCCTTCCGTGACGCCCTCGTGCAAGCTTGCCAGCGCGGCGTCAACGTCCAGCTCCTCATCGACGCCTGGGGTTCCCCCAGCCTGAGCGACGACTACTGGCGGCCCTTCATCGCCGCGGGCGGAAAATTCCGCTGGTTCAACCCCTTCAACCTCTCGCGCTTCGGCATCCGCAATCACCGCAAACTCCTCGTGTGCGACGACCGCACCGCCTTCGTCGGCGGCTTCAACATCGCCCCCGAATACCAAGGCGACGGCGTCACGCGCGGTTGGCGCGACCTCGGTTTGCGTCTCGACGGCGAGCTCGCGGAACAACTGGGTGCCACTTTCGACGAACTCTTCAACCGCGCCGAACTCCGCCTCCTCAGCTTCGACCGCTTGCTCAAGCTGGTGAAACCCGGCACCCCGCAACTCCCGGCGAGCGAACTCCTGCTCACCGGCCCCGGCTTCGGCCAAAACCGCTACCGCACCGCCCTCGCACGCGACCTGAACCACGCCCGCGCAGTGCAGATCACCTCCGCCTATTTCCTGCCCAGTTGGCGCATCCGCCGCGCACTCGCCAAGGTCGCCCGCAGCGGCGGCCAAGTGCAGTTGCTCCTCGCCGGCCGGAGCGACGTCGGCCTCGCGCAACTGGCCGCGCGCAGTTTTTACCAGCGGCTGCTCCGCACCGGCGTGGAGATTTACGAATACCAGCCGCAGATTCTCCACGCCAAATCCGTGCGCATCGACGACGTCGTGTACGTCGGCTCCGCCAACCTCGACACCCGCAGCCTGCACATCAATTACGAGCTGATGATCCGTGTGCAGGACCGCGCGCTCGCCGCGGTCGCCGAGCAAAGTTTCCAGCGCGACCTCACCCACTGCCGCCGCATCGATCCCGCCACCTGGCCGCACACGCGCACCTTTTTCGCCAAACTCAAAGAGCGCATCGCCTGCTTCCTCCTCGCCCGCGTGGACCCCTACATCGCCCGCCGGCAAATGCGAAACCTGCGCTGAAATCGGAGCGCGACGAGCAAAAGTCCACCATCTCGCGAAACCGCCGGAACGACGGCCCCACGACCGCGGGCGAAGCCGCCCCTCCTTCGTCACCTCCCACTCCCTGGCTCCAATTCCACTGCCAAGTACAGCCCGAACACCAACCCCGCGCAGCCCCTCACTTCTTCACCTTCACCGCCTGAAATTGCAGCGCCGCCCAGCGCGCGGGCTTGCCCACGCCACCCTCGACCAGCACGGGCGACAGCGAGTAAGTCGCGCCTGCCGGAGCCGCGCCGACTGTCGCGCGGTTCTCGACCACCACGTTGAAACGCCACGTCGCGCCGTTGCCGGGCTTCGGCGCGACGGACTTCGGCAACGAATCAAACGGGATGGAAATCTCCGCCGTCCAGCCGGGCGCGCCGCCGGGGCCGGTCGCGGTCGCGGCGGCGGTCCACGCTGGATTCCAGTCCGCGCCGGTCGCTTCGAGCTTCAGTGCGACGAGGGCCTCCGCGCGTTTCGCCTCATCCGGTTCGGCGCTGAGGTCCGAGCGGAGCGTGTCAGCGCGCGTACCGTTGGGCGCGAGGGTGAATTCAAACACCGCCAGTCCATCGCGCCGCGGGTCGAGCAGCACGCGGATGACATTGCCGCGCGCGAGGTTGCCGTCGTGCGCCGTGTCGCCGGACACGACCTTGGCGTCGCGGCAGGACACGGCGAAGTGGAGGTGCTTGTCATCCCACAGCACGCGCGCCTCGACCGGGTCGGCATTGGTCAAACCGTTGCGCTGATAAAACACCGGCAGCCGCGGCGCGAGCGCCCACGAAGGCTCGTCCAGCTTGCCATCCACGGTGATTGACTCGACGGCTTGCAGACATTTCTGCGCGGGCGCGTCGGCCATTTTGAAGCTCACCGTGCTGCCGCGATACACCTGCGACACGCCCGCGGCGTTTAATGCGTTCCGCTGCTGGCTGATGAAAACCAGCGTGTCGTCCGCGAACAGCGGCGGCCGCCGCACCTCGCCGCCGCCGGACAAATTCTCCTGCCAGCCGAGAAAACCCTCCGCCCAATCCACGCCCCACACCTTGCCGTCGTCCGTGCCACCGTAGAGCACGCTGCCCACGAGAATCGGCGCGGCCACCACGGCCCCGCCGACCGCACACGGCCTCTTCCACGCGAGCTTCCCCGTCGCCGCGTCGAGCGCGTGGACGCTCCCGCCGCCATCGCCGAACGCCACGCGCCCGCCACTCACGCACGCGCCGCCTGTGACCGCCGGTCCCGCCGCGTAACGCCACAGCACCTTGCCGCTCGCCGCCTGGACCGCGCAGAAGCTACCCGCGCGCGTGCCCACGAACACCCGCGTCCCATCCGTCACCGGCGTGGCCACGATGGCCGCGCCGAGATTCGTCGCCCACCGCTCCACGCCGAGCCGCGCGTCCACCGCGTAGAGAAAACCATCGCGCGCGCCGAAGTAGATGCGCCCCTCGCCCCCGCACGCACTGCCTTCAATCCAGCCGCGCGCCGGGAAATTCCAGACCATCCGCCCGCGCCGCGCATCCAGCGCGTAAAGGCGCCGGTCCAGCCCGCCGAAATAAACCAGCCCCCGATACAACAACGGCGTCCCGAGACATTCTCCGCCCGCCGGAAACGTCCAGCGCTCGAGGCCATCCGTCGCGTTCACCGCGTGCAGCACGCCGTCCTTCGTCCCCGCAAACAGCGTGTCGTCCGCGAGCGAGATGCCGCTCGTCACGCTCCACGGCTGCGCCTGCAATTCGTAGGGCAGCCCGTAAACCAGCCGCCCCTCGCTCCACACCGCGCTGCTCGTGTGGCGCTGGTCGTGGACGTATTGCTCCGTCGCCGCCGCCGCCATGCGCAACGGCGGGCCGAACTCCGCCTTGGCCACCGCGCCCGCGCGCGACGGCAGCTTGCCCTCGGTCAGCCAGTTGTTTTCAAAGGCCGCGAGTTCCGCGCGCTCCGACTCGGTCGCGAATTTCTTGAGCAACTCCGCGTCCCCGGCGAAGCGTCCCTGCGCCACCTCGCACAACGTCCGCGCCAGCGTGTAGCGCCCCGTCTGAATCCACCCGCGCGCCGCCGCGAGAAAGCCCTCCGCCACGGTGCCGCGCTCGACCTCGACCTCGCCCGCCGCGAGCGCGCGCGCGTCGCGATAGTGCGCCTGCGCGCCGTCGAGATACGTCGCCGGTTTGCCGCTGCCCGCCAAGCCGAGCTTGAGTTCGGGATTCGGGCGCGTTGTGAAAAATTCCAGCACATGCGGCCCCGCCGCGAGCTGCACCGTGCCGATGGTGTCGTAAGCATGGCCGGCAAAACCCTTTTTGTTGAACCAGCCCGAGATGACCGGTCGCGCGAGATTCCCGTCCAAAAACAACACGCCGAGGTGCTGGCTCGTGCGCGCGTCGCCGATGACAAGCTCGTATTTCCCCGCCACCGCCACGGCGATCTCCGCACGGAAGATGTGGAAGAACTGCCCGCCCAATCCCGTGGCAACATTCGCGCTGCGGAAGACGTTCGACACGATGTAGCGGCGACGTCTGGCGGGGTCGGGCTGCTTCTGCGCATCGGCCAGCTCGGCGGCCTCGGCGGCGCGGCGCAGTTCGTCCCACTTGCCCAGCACGATTTCGCGCGAGACGAGATCATTGCGGTTGAACGGCTGAATTTGATCGAAACTCACGCACGAGTAGCCGCCCGTCGGCGCCCACTCCTTGCGTCCGAACGCCGACACGCCCGCCGGCACCGGCGGCAGGTTGGTGCCGAGATTTCCGAAATAGACGTGATAGGTCCCCTGCCCTGCCGCGCCATCGAAAACCACGCGAAACTGCGTCGTGTCCGCCGCGCCCAAGAGCAGACTCGCCGGCTGCCCGTCCGGCCCGACCACGCGCACATCGCGCCCGTCGGGATGCGCGAGGCCGTGGTGCGCGAGGCGCACCTCGTAGCTCGGCGATTTCTTAGCCGCCACCGCGCGGACGCGGAAAAGATGATTCGTGAGCCACGGGCCATCGGCGGCAACGGCGGGAAAGGCGAACAGCAAGACGAAGATGGGCCGGAGAAGGAAGCGCACGATGAAATGGATGTCGCGAAGCGACGGATTTGGAGTGCGGTGACTTGTCACCGCTTTTGCGCAGGCGACTTGTCGCCGTCGAACTTCGGTGCGGCTCCGGTCACACGAGCACGCCACCGCTGGCGCGAGCCGTGGACGCCCCATCCCATCTCGACGCCTCCCGCAGTTTGACGGCGACAAGTCGCCTTGAGAAAGCGGTGACAAGTCACCGCACTCCAAAACGCCGGCGCGCCCACCAGGCCGCCCCGACAACGCGCCAGCGTCTTGGAGTGCGCCAGTCCTCTGGCGCTTTCCCCGACGCGCGCAACGAAGCCGGAGCGCCGAGCATCGCTCGGCCCGACCCGCGCGATCGTAGCGACGTGCCGAGCAATGCTCGGCGCTCCGCGTTTGTCCTCCACCCTTCATCGTTGTTCTCCCTTCTCCACCGCCGCTGCGGCCGCGACCTTCTTCGGCGCTGCGCCGTAGAGTTCGATTTCCGTGATCGAGGAGTGTCCGCCGAGGACATACACGCGGAGCTTGTTGGTGAAGACCGGCTTTGCGAATTGATAGATGTGGTAGGGATGGCTGCTGCTGCGGGCTTTCACGACGCCGAGCCAGAAGCCGCGCTTGAGCTGGCGGCGCTCGAAGTCCGACAGGCCGGCGCGCGTTTCGCGGCTCTCCACGAAGGCGTCCACGGAGAGCGGTTCGACACGCGGCTGCGCAGGATCCTCGGCGATGACGATGTGTGAAATCACGCGCTTGGCCGGCAGCGTCAGTTCGATCCAGCACGGAATGCTCGGATACGTCTTCGTGGCGCTGAGCGAGCTGCCGTCGCCGAACCAGTTGCCTTTGAGGAGCGACGGTTCCGATTCGAGCGCGCGGCCATTCACCAGCGCAAACGGGTCGGCCATGGCGGTGTCGTGCGGGTCGTCGAGTTCCGTGACGTTCTTGTAAATGCCGACGGTCACCGGCGGATTCGCGCGCGTGGCCTCGGAGATTTCGCCGCGGTAGAGGCTGGGAATCCGAATCAAATTCTCCGACGGAAAACGCAACGGACGCAGTGTCACCGTGCTGGTGGCTTCGCCATCGCCCGCGAGTTGCACGGTGACGTTGATGCGCTCAGCCCGGTCGCCCAACCGCAGCACCGCATGGGCGACGCCTTCGTTTGCGGAAGGCAAAGCCGAGAGCGTCACCCGGCGCACTGCGTTTCCGTTTTGATTGGCGGCGGCTTTCTCGACCTCGGTGATGTCCAGCGCGAGACGCGCCGCGCCTTTCACATGCTTGTGCCGCCACTCGACGAGATACGTTCCAAAAGGTTCGCCGTTGCAATTGCCGCCGAGCGAATCGCGCGCGGTGACCTTGCCGGTCACGCCTGCGATGTCGTCCCCGAGCGGGACGCTCTTCTTGAGTTGCTCCCACCAGGGCAGGTCATCGGGACGCTGAACGCCGGGGAGCGCTTCCAATTGCGCCCAGCGCTGCTCGACGACTTCCGGCTCAGCATAGCGGTTCAGCGATGCGGACCAGACCGATTTGCCCTCCGCGTCGAGGAGCGTCGCCTGGCCGCGCAGCGTTCCCGCGGCGAGACGCCCATCCGGGAGGAATGCGAGTTGCGCCGCGCTGCCGAGTTCCGCGTGCCAGAGCCGCTTGAGGGCGAAATCGAACATTTCGACGTGCCCGGAGTAGTTTGCCACTGCGATGCGCTGCCGGGCTTCGTCCACCGCGAGCGAAAGAATAAGATTCGCCGTGCGCGCGCTCGCGAGGCTGGCCCATTGCGCGTCCGCGAGACAGACCGTGTCGCCCACGGTGAAGATCTGCCGACGGTCGGCGAGGATGCGGCGCTGAGTCTTGGTCTGCGTGCCCGCGAGATACGCTGGCACCGTGAAACGCTCGGCCAGCAGCGGTCGCAGCGCCCCATCGAGCAACACCGCGACCGGCTCCGGCGCGGCGCGCGAGGTGAGCGTGGCGAGCACGAGCGAGCCATTCGCGACGAACTCCAGCGACTGAAGTTTCGTGCCTGCTTCCGCGAGTCCGGCGAAGGCCGCGAGGGGCGCGAGCGCGACGGCGACGCGGCGTTTTTCTTTGCCCGTAAGCGCGTCGCAAAAGATGAGGTCGTCGCCCGCTTCGCCCGCAAGGCCGGGCGCTTTGCCGGTGAGGCGATAGACCAGCGTATCACCCGCATCGAGCGCGGCGACGAACGTAGCCTGGCGCGAGAAAAGGATTTCCTGCGCGGTCTCGTAGGCGTCCCACTCATCGAACTTCCAGCGCGGCTTCAGGTCGAGCGTGAGCACCTCGAAGCCGTTGCCCAGCGGTAGCACGCAGTAGCGGCCCTGCGGATCGAGATGCCGCAGGCCGCGCAAGCGCCAGCGCAGCGTGCCGTCGGCCTCGCGCAGGTAGGCCGCGCCATCGGACTCCACGCCCACGCGCCCGCCGTCGAGGAAGGCGAGGCCGGCGGTGTTCACGTGGCCGACCTTGTCTTCGGCGAGCAACTTCCCGGCGGAATCGAAGACGAAGAGGTTGGTGGCGTAACCCATCGTGCCGAAAGCCACGCGCGCACCGTCCGCACTCACGGCGATGCGCTGCACGGGCGCGCCGTCCATCAAGGCGAACGGTGTGCCGGGCACGAGCTTGCCGGCGAGGGCGTGGGTGATAAGAGGCGTCTGGGGCGTGGACGGCTCGTCCCCGTCAGCGGTGCGACGCTTCAAACGAAGTGGGGACGAGCCGTCCCCACCCCGAGGGTCAGAAGGAGGGCGAACGACTCCGCCCGCCGCAGTTTGAGAAGTCGTCACCAGTGCCGCCAGCGCCGCGCGAATCCCCTTTTCATCCGGCCCCAGCAGGCACAGCACGTCGCGGTTGTAGGCAAAAGGGCTGCGCACCACGGTCAGCACGCCGCGCCCGGGACCGGGATAACTGGCGGTGAGCGGACGCGTGAAGAGTTGGTTTTCCTGCAATTCCTCGAGCAGCACGCTCTCGCCTTCGCCGCCGAGCAGGACGATGTGATTGGCGACGTGTTGCGCGGGGTTGATGTCGCGCCAGTCGGAGTAAAGATGCACGCGCTCTTCGTTCGCGAAAACACCGGGCTGCGAGGCGCGGCGGACCTCGGCCTTGATGCCGAGTTGCTGGAGCGCCTTCGCGGCGTCCTGCGCGAGCGCCTGTCGCGTGGCGGCTTGCGAATCATCCAGCACGATGATGACCGGCTGGCCGTCCTTGCGGCGCGCCGCAACGAATTGCGCGACGAGGTCCGGGCGCTGGACATCGACCTCCGGCAACTCGCGGACTGCGGCGGCAAAGGACTTCGTCTGGCCCGCCGCGACGGTCACGGTCGATTCGATCTGCCGTCCGCTCACGAGTTCGGAGACTTGGATCTTCCACTGTCCGGGCGCGCTGCCGGCCGGTGCGGAGAGTTCGCCGCTGAACGTCGGGAATGCCGAGCCGCTGGATTTCCACACGGCTTTTCCCGTGGCGTCGAGCAATGCGAGGCTCAGCGGGATGCTCGCGTTGATCGGCTTCCCGTCGCCGTCGAGTGGCGTGACTTTCACGGGCCACGGGCGGCCCGCTTCCACGGACGCGGGCGCGTCGAGTTGCAGCTTCGCAATCGCGCGCGGCAGGCTCACGAAGACGCGGAACGGAGTGAACGACAGGTCCGCGACGGCATCCGCGCGACCGTCCTTCGCCGCGCCGGCGGCGACGCGTTCCTGCGTGAAGAGTTCGTAAGTAAAGCGGTCCGCGGGAAATTGCACCGTCTCCTTCAGTGGCATGAGCGTCTGCTCGACGGCCTCCAGTCCCGCGCTCCATTCGGGGTTGTTGCGGACGCGCGTGGTGCCCATCCAGCTTGGGTAAAGTGTGTTCCAGACGAACGTGTAGCGGCCGTCGCCGGCGTGCGTCGTCTGCACGAACACGCGGTCGCTCGTGGGGCGCGCGAAGGGCTGCACGAGCGGTGCGAGGTCCTGCGCGAGCGCGGCGGCTTTGCGGCGCATCTCGCCGAAGAGCCATGCGTGGCCGACATCGTGCAGCGCGTTCAGCGACCACGTGGCGTTGCATTCGTGGACTTCGGTGAAGTCGTCGGTGATTTTCTTCGCGCCCTTTGGCAGCAGCGTGGAGCGCGCACCGGCGAGGAGGTGTCCGCCGCCCGCGGTGTATTTTTCCAATGCCTCGCGATGGCGCGGCAGCAGGTAGTGGAGGTTCGGCAGGAGCACCATCTTGAAACGGCTGAGGTCGCCGGCGTCGATGCGCTCCTCGGAGAGCACCTCGGCGTCGTGGCCGAGCATCGCGAGTTGCGCGAGTGCGGCGTAGGCGGCGAGTTGCGGCGAAACCATGCGCTCGCCGGGCAGGTCGAGCGGCAGCGCCTGATAGATGCTCTGATGAAACGGATAGAAAACCGCAATGGGCGCGCGCGGCTCCAGTTGCGCAAGCATCGGGCCGTAAGTCCGCAGCAGCGCCGCGATGTCCTCGCGCTCCTCCTGGATGCCCATGAGGTTCGCGCCGCCCTGGGGGCCGGTGACTTCGCGCCATGCGTCGCGGTAGCCGAAGCCCTTCACGCCCGCGGCGAGATAGCCGGCGAGGTGCTGCTTGGTGTTGTAGAAACCGGTCGGGCCCGCGGTGCTGAGGCCGAGCACGCCCCAGCACGGCTTGCCGGTCATCTGGATGAAGCGCGTCCGCACGAACGGCTCGTAGATGAGCGTCTGCCCGTAATCGCCGCAGCCGCATTGCACGGTGAGGAGATTTGCGTCGCGCTGCGCGAGGCCGGGATAGCCGCCGGCCCACGTCGCCTCGTAGCCGGGCGGGCCGAGCGCCGCGTAGCGCAGGCCGGGCAGCAGCGGCTCCACGTCGATGCGCGCCTGCTTGTAGAAATCGGCGAGCAGAGTGTTCTCCTCCTCGGCCCACGCCTCGAAACGACGGCCATTCTCGGCGATGGGCGCGGGCGGTGTCTTGCCGGTCTGCGAGAGATTGAAATTCGCAGCGGCGTGACCGGCGGGTGGCGGACGGAACTTGTGCTTCGCCTCGAAGTTTTTCATCTGCTCGATGAGGCGGAGCGTGCGCCCGCTGTCGCCGAGTTCGGCGTTGCCGATGGGCGCGGTGTCGGCCTTCACGAGCGACATGCCGGTGAAATTGTCGAACTTGTCGGCGGTTTGCGCGACGAGCTGGAACTTGCGCATCTCGGCGTTGACCTCCTTTTCCACGCTGTGCACGAGCGAGTAGGGGATGAAGCCGCTGAGGACGCTGTTCAGCTCGCCCATGCCCTGCGCGGCGAGCGCCTCATGCACGGTTTCGAAGCGGTTCTGGTAGTAGAACGCCTCGTGCGCCGGGAGCGACGGCGTCCGGCGCAAAATCATCTCGACCTCGGCGACTTCGCTCGACGAATCGCGGCCCTGATAGTTCGGGAACGCGCCGCCGGGACCGATGCCCCAGTCGGTGAGATTCAAGTTGCCCTGCCGGCCGAGAATGGCGGCGTTGCGTGCGAGCGCGCGGCGTCCTTCGTTGGCCTCGGCGATTCCCTTGGGCGCGGTGAGGTAGGGAAAGCCAGCGTCAATCATCGACCATGCGCTCCAGCAGTTGTGATCGAAATGTGCGAACGGCTCGCGGAAGCGCGGCTGCGCGATGCGCACGGACCACGGCGCGGCGCGCAGTTCGCCGAGCGTCGCAGTGAGTTGGTAATCGCCCGCGGAGAGGGCGGCGGTCGCGCGGCTATCGAGCCGGAAATGGAGCGGGTGCTGGCCTGCGGCGACTGCGGGAATGTCGCGCTCGACGAGCGTGAACTCGCCATCGCCGCAGCGGAGCGTGACACGGAGTTTTCCGGCGGGCACGGGCGCGGCGTTTTTCAGCACGACGCTGAACGGCATTTCGCCGCCTTGCAAAAATGCGTGCCGGCCAATGGGGCAAAATGCCGAGAGCGTCGCGCGGCTCGCGGGATCGAGGATGCCCTGGATGAAGTCCGCGTGCAGCGCGGACTGGGGCGAACATTTGCCCCGGCGATCCACGACGATGCGGAGGCGATAGACGCTGCCGGGCACTTCGGGCGCGACGATGTCGAACAACTCGGCTTCGCCCGTGGCGCGGACGGCGAGCGTCTGCCAGCCAGCAGCCGGGGCGTCCGCGGGGAGTTCGCGCAGCCAGCCGTCCTCGCCGAGCACCGGCTCGCGCCAAAGGAAGGCGGCGACCTGCGGCGGCGTGAGCGTGGAATTGTCGAGCGCGTCCTGGAATTGGATGCGCACGCGGAGCGGCTGTCCGGCATCGAGGCTGTAGCCCGCGAGCGAAACGGCAAGCAGGCGCGGTTCGCGCGATTCAGGCGCGGTGGCGTCCACGATGATGCGGCGGCGCGGGAAGCGTCCGAGGTCGCCGTGGAATTTCACCGGCTGATTGCTGTCGCGATTTCCCACGGTGATGTCCGCGCCATCACGGGCGCTGTAGGCGAAGAAGGTGCCGGTCGCTGAGTCCTTCTCGGCCGAGGCGAGCTTCAGGTTGCCCGCCGGGCCGGTGATGAGGACCTGCACGTTTTTTCCGCGAACGGTCACGGGCACTGCGGACTTTGGCAGCACGAGCGTGAAGCGATTTTCCACGAACACGCCGTTGTCGGTCGCGGGCTTGCCGGATTCATCGAGCACCGCGATGCCGTCGGCGGTGAGGTGAAAATTCCGGTCGGTCGGCGAGACGCGGTAGCCGGGGCCGGTGATGTTTGCGAGGAGGTAGAGCGTGAGGCGTTTGAAGGTCGTGGCGGCGGAGAGGATTTGCTCCTTGGGCAGCAACTCCTCCGTGCCCCAGTAAAGTCGCGGCGCGACCGGCAGCCGCCGGACTTCCGCAGGCATCGGACGAATCGCGCTGCCGTCCACCGCCATGATCGTAACGGGATGCAGCAACACATCGAGCGTGCGGCCATTCGCACGGAGGCTGGGATCCTGCGCGGCGACCTGTCCGCCGCTGACGGTGAACTTGTGCGCGCCCGGGTCGATGACGTGTTCGCCATCGGCGAGATCGAGCGTGAGCACGTCGGTGCGTCCGAGAAAGCTGCCTAGGTAGGTGCGCTGGAACGGATGCTTTGCATTGATGACGATGCCACGCATGTAATTCGCGTAGTGGTCGAACTGCGCCTGCGGCTTGATCTCGGCCTCCTTGGCAGCGGGAGTGCCGCGCCTCGCGGCCTTTGCGGCATCGTCCTTCGCCTTCGCCTCCTCGGCGGCGAGGTCGATTTTCGTGATCGCAGTCGAGACAAGCTGGTCCGGCGCATCGGCGCGGAGGAGGCGGATGGTGATTTCGGCGGCGTGGGTGTGCGTGGAGAGGACGAGAGTCGAGACCGCGAGAAGGAAAAGCCACGAAATGCTCATGCCGATAGTGCGCATTCCACAGCGGCCCAAAGGGCCGCAAGAGCCAAGCCCAGGGCTGAGCGAAGCGATGCCCTGGGAACACGGCCCCAGCAAATGAACAGCACCCTCAAAGGGTGCGGGAGGTGTGATTCGCATACCCGCCTCGCTCTCGCGGCCTTTCAGGCCGCTGCCGGTCGCCATCCAAACCCAGGGCATCGCTTCGCTCAGCCCTGGGCTGTGTTGTAGCGGCCCGTTGGGCCGCGATGAGAGGCGCCCCTCCCCTCCTTTTTGATAGCACGCTTCTCGTAGCAACGATTGCCGTCCGCTCCGGCGTGCATGACGAGATGGTCGGCAACGAGGCCCAACGAGCCGGAGATGCGCCGCCCTCTTTCCGAGACCGGATGCGCTTCGATAAGTCGTGGGAGCGGACGTTTGTTTCATGGCCTTGCTGCACCTGCGGATTTTTTCGCCAGCGCGGCCTGCCACCGCGCGCAACTGGCGCGGACTTCCCGGTTGGGGTCGTGGAACTGGCCTTCGAGCAAGGGCGTGTCGTATTCGTCGAGGATGCCCTGGCTGAGGTAGAGGCCGAGGGTCTCGGTGGCTTCGAGGCGGACGGCGTCGGATTCGTGGCTGAGGAATTTGGCGATGGCGTCGCGGGCGGCGTGGGTGCGCAAGTCGGGCTCGCGCAGCAGGCGGAGGAAAAGCGGGGCCGTCTGCCATGAATCGAGGTGGCGCGCGAGGGGGCGCGCGGCGGGACGGCCGATGGCGCGCAGGGCGGTCTCGGTGTTTGCGGAGAGCTGGCGGATGCGCGATTCCTTCAGGATCTGTGCGAGCGGCTCGGCAGCGGCGGCGTCGCGGAAGCGGCCGAGCAGTTCGACGCTTTGGATGTAGAGTTCGGTGAGGTCCTTGTCTTTTCCGAGGCTGGTGCGCGGGAGCTTGAGCGTTTCGCGCAGCCACGGGACGCAGCGGTCGTCGCCGAGGCGGCCGGCGATGACGGCGAGGGTGCCGTTGTTGATGAGGAGCGGCAGCCGGTTCTTGATGGCGTCGGCGTCGTAGGTGATGGGAACGATGCGTCCGAGGCAGACTTTTGCGGCGCCGGCGCCCTGCGCCTCGATGGCGGCGATGATGGCGAGGCGGTTGAAGCTGGTTTCGCGTTCGAGGGCGTCGATGAGGGGCGGCAGCGCGTCGGCGATTTTGAATTCGCCGAGTGTCTGGATGGCGGCGAGGCGGACGGAGTTTGCGGGTTCACGCCAGACGACGATGTCCTCGATGACGGTCTTCTTTTCGGCGCCGGGTTTCTCCGCGGGTTTTTCGAGGTGGTA
Source organism: Verrucomicrobiota bacterium (assembly GCA_014193395.1). GTDB lineage: Bacteria > Verrucomicrobiota > Verrucomicrobiia > Limisphaerales > BJHT01 > BJHT01. The sequence continues at coordinate 7,923 of BJHT01000074.1, read as the reverse complement.
ATCGAGCAGGGGCAGCAGCAGAGGGAATAATTGCGTGCGGCGGCTGGCGCGGAGGGCGGTGACTGCGGCGGAGCGCACGGCGGGGTCTGCGTCGGCGAGCGCGGTCCGCCACGCGGGGGCGGCGTCGAACTGCGGCCATTGGGCGAGCGCGTGGACGGCGGCGGCGCGGACGAGCGGATGGGTGTCGGCGATGAGCGCGGCTAACGTGGGCGCGGTGTCGGGTCCGGCGCACTGGCCGAGCGCCCAGGCGGCGGCGGCGCGGAGTTCGGCGTCGGGGGATTTGACCAGCGGTAGGAGCGAGGGGGCTGCGGACTTGAGGCGCATCTTGCCGAGGGCCTGGACGGCGAGTCCTGCTCGCGGACCGGTGAGCGCAGCGGTGAGGTCGGGCAATGCGGGTTCGCCGGCTTGGACGATCGCGGTGAAATTCGCGGGGAGGTCGAGCTTGGCGGCTTGCTCGGCGAAGGGGCCGGCGTGGAGCGGAGCGGCGACGAGGGATGCGACGGCGACGAGGAGCCGCACGCGGGGCAGGCTGGAAGCCCGCGATACGGCAGGCGAGGACGCCTGCGCTACGTCGTAGCGCAAGCTTCCGGCTTGCCGTATCGCAGGCTTCCAGCCTGCCTCCCGGACGGTTCCTTCAGATTCGTCCGGCGCGTTCATTTCAATTCAAGGCGGAGTCCGGCCCAGTTGGCGATGTCGTCCTTGGTCCCGTCGCCGGTGTCGTCCACCCAGAGCATCAGGAGGATGGCGTCGGAGATATCGAGGTCCACTTCCTTGGCCGGCGTGTAGTAGGTCATGTCCTGCGAATCCCACAGCGTCTTCACGCCGTCGCCGACGCGGAAGCGCACGGAGCCGCGGCCGTTGGTGGCGGCGTCAACGCCGACGGTGGCGCGCAGGCGTTTGAACTGTTTGTTGGCGCAGACGACCACGAGGCTGTCGGTCATGGCTGCTGCGGAGTGCGTGCCGATGCCCTTGGCGAACGGCTCGCCAGGGCCGGTCTTTTGGAAAAACTTCAGGCCGCCGCCGAGGATGTTTTTGTCGCGATTCACGCCCGCGCCGTAGCCGCTGGTGCCGACGAGCAGCGAGAGGTCGGAAACGTAAACCGTCTTCGTCCGCAGCGGTCCGGCCCAATAGTAATAGCTCGTCGCCTCGCTGTCGCCGGTCGTGACGAAGCGCATTTCCGCCTTGGGTCTTCCAGCGAAGAATTTGTTCGGCACGATGAACTCGATGTCGCGCCAGCGGTAGCGCCGGTCGCGCTTGAAGGCGAGCCACGGGCCGACGAACTGGCCGTTGCAATACACGTCCACCATCTGGTTTGGGACGTTGAAGTTGATGCGCTTGCGGAGCATGAGGTCGGCGGCGCCGAAGCTCGCGACGTCCACGGTGAATTTTTCCTTGCCCTTGAAATGCCGGCCGCTGTCTTCGACGTGCCGGCCGTATTCGGTGTGGTAGTGGCTGTCAATCGGGCCGACCAACTGGCTTCCGGGCGCGCTGTAGTTCGCGGCCTGCTCGTCGGCCGGGTCGCCGACGTCGAGGTAAAAAGTCCACTCGCGCTTCCATGCGGATTCGGGCGCGTCGTCGTAGCGCAGGGGCGCGCGTTCGAGCTGCTTCACGAGCGCGCCGATTTCGATGCCGCTAAAGGTCGCGTAGAGCGGCGCGGGACGGAGCGTGATGTCCGCGGACGACGCGAGCGGGTTGCCGAATGTGTCGAGCACGGCGTCGGGCTTCACGGTGAGCGGGAGGACGGAACTGCCCTCGCGCCGCCACGCTGCGAGGAGCAATTTTCCATCGGCCTGGCGGAACAGGTAGGCGCGCGCGAGGCCGTCGCGGCGGTCGTTCAGGAAAATCTCGCGGATGAATTGCGCGCCGTTGAGCAGCGTGCGCACGGTGCGCGCGGAGAGCGCGGCGGGCTTGATGCCGCGCCAGTCGCCGTCGGGATAAATGAGGTCGGCGGAGTCGCGCTTGGAGACGGTTTCCGTCATGTCGGGCTGGAGGAAAATTTTCCCGATGCCTTGCGAGCGGCAGATGACGTAGGCGCGCGGCAGGTAAAACGCCTGTGTGAATTCGCTCACGCGCTCCTGCCCTTCGCCGGACGACCAGCCGAGATTCAGCACCCACAGCTCCGGGTCGAGATGCTCCTGCCGGCGGATGCGCTGGGCGCGCGCGAGTTCGACATCCATGTATCCATCCTCGGGCGACAGCGGCGAGGTGCTCGGCAGGATGCCGATGCCGTGGAGGTAACGGCCCGCGCCCGCCTCGGCGAGGCCGGTGAGGAATGGGCCGAAGTTTTCGCGCGTAACGCCGCCGGAGACGAGGCGCGCGCGCGGGTTTGCCTCGAGCGCGGCGCGGTGCGCGACGGCGAGCATCTGCTCGGTGTATTCGCGCGGCGTGGCCTTGAATGCCTCGGAGTCCGGGCGGTCCCACACGACCCACGTCGAGATTTCATTGGTGAATTGTTCGACCGTGCGATGGACATATTGCTCCCAGTAGATCGGGCGCGACGGCATCACGTAGGTGCTGCCAATCCACACACCGAGCTTGCGGTCGTAGGTGCCGCTCGGGTCGGCCCACAGCGCGGTGAAGCCGAGCAGGCCGAAGACCTCGATGCCCGCCGCGCGGCGCGTGGTAATGGCCGGCGTGATGAAGTCGAACGTCCAGTGCCCGGGAAACGCCTCGACCGACGGGCTGCCGTCCACGGAATGCCACGGCACGACGACGGTGTCGTTTGCGAAGCCGAGGTCCACGAGCAGGCGGTTGCGGTCGCGGAGGATCTTGTGAAGCTCGACCTGCGGGAGCGGACGGCCCGACGGCTCGTAAACGAGGAACGCGGCGGAGTCGGGAACCTTCAGCGTCTCGCCCGTCGCGGCCTCGATGGCGGCGGTCAATTTCCACGGGCCAATCGGAAGATTTGTGAGCGGCGCGGCGAGGACGAATTCGCCGCCGGGATCGATGGTGGCGTTCGGCGAGGGCAGCGGAAATTTTCCACCGTTGATGTCTTCGAGCGCGGCGGTGCCGGCGAGTTTCACGGGACCGCCCCAGAGCCATGCATTCGCGAGCACGAGGTTGAGCGTGTCGTTGCGATAGAGCAGGCCGACGGGTTTGTCGGTCGCGGCGCGGACTTGCAGGCTGCCGTCGCGCTCGCCCTGGGTCCAGAGTTCGAGGTCGTCGAGGAACAGCTCGCTGCCGGGCGCGGCGCTGAGTTCGAGGCTCTGCAACGTGAGCGGGTAATCGACGATGCCGTTGGGTTCGTTGGCCGATTTGCGGAGGCTTTGCGGGCGGCTGAATCCGGGCATCGGAATCTCGACGTAGCGCCAGTCGCCCGCGGGCACCTCGACGGGGCCAACGGTCCAGGTGTCGGGGTTGTTGCGCTGTTGCGCGTCCACGCCGGGGTCGCGGAGGCGCGCGGTGATCTGCGCGTCGGCGGCGGACTTGACCCAGAGGCCGAGTTTCACGGGGCGCGCGGCGAGGACGATGTCGAGCGGGAGCGAACGGTTGCTGAGTGTTGGCTTTTTGCCCGGTGCGGGCGTCGGCGGAGGCGTGGCTTCGGCGGGCCAGCGGACGATGAGTCCGCGCTGGCCGCGGTGCTTGGCGGCGGGGGAATTTTCGAGCGGCGCGCCGGGCTCGGGATATTTCACCGACTCGAAGTCCTCGATGACGAGCCGCCAGTTCGCCTGTCCTGCCGTGAGGGAGAATTCGCCCTTGTTTGCCCCGCCGACTTCGACCCACGTGCCGTTGAGGTAGAACGGGCCGAAATGTTTTTCCGTCGGCGTGACGGAGATGTTTTTCGTGGCAGTGGCGCCGTCCTTCGCCGTTACGTTGGCGGCGACCTTTTGAAGCTCGGCGCCAAAGTAGTCCGTAATCGCGCCGGTGAACTTCACAGTGCGGTCTGCGCCGTTGGCCGTGACGGTGAATTGAAACTCCAGCGGCCCGCCGCAGCGCGGGAAGAGGACGGCTTCCTCTTCACGGCTCGCCGCACGCACGGCCTGCGTGACGGGGTCCACGTCGAATCCGGCATACTTCGACTTCACGCGCGGGTATGCGTCCGCCGGCGCGACGGTGACTTTGAGCGGCGCGGGCGGGAGCGGCGGGGGAGTGGGTTCGGCGGCGCGGAGCAACGAGACGAACAAAAGGACGAGCAACAAAACGCTCAGCGGAAAGGAATCCCGGAACCGGAATAATCGAACGCGAAACGCCTGGATCGAACCCCGTCGCTCGCTAGCGCAGCCTAGTGAGTTGAGATCTCGGCCCGATGCGCGAAGATCGTGACACGGCGGGCGGAAAGTGTGGCCCGATAGACATGGAGTGTGACTCGAGGCGCGGAGCGTTCGACGCGATCGGAGGCCGTGGCCCAACGGGCCACCAGAACCCAGCCCAGGGCTGAGCGAAGCGATGCCCTGGGGATGATCATCAAGAAAGAGCATGGTGCCCTGAAGGGGCGCGAGAACGGTGAATCGCGAACAACTCTCGTTCTCGCGGCCTTTCAGGCCGCATCCAAATTTGGGCGAGCGATCCCGGGGCATCGCTTCGCTCAGCCCCGGGCTGGGTTGTTCCGGCACGTTGTGCCGGGGCACGGGCGACGAAGGAAATGCTGACTTGAAACGCCAGGGTCTGATCGTCGAAATGTGAACATTGAAATTCATTCTGATGTCGATTCCCTGTCCGCGCGCATCAGTGCGTCATATTGAAGAAAATGATGTTGATGCCCATGCGGTAGGCGGCTTCGCGGGCGCCGGGGTTGTTGGAATCGATGCCGTGCATGCCTGCGCCGAGCGGGTTCGAGGGCGTGGGCGGGCTGGAGATTTCCCACATGCAGCCGAGATCGGGCGGCGTGTAGAGGATCGAGAGGTGGCCACCAATTTCGATATACTCGAAGGCGTTTTGCTTGAGCACGCGCGGCAGGCCGACTTCGTTCAGCGAGGCCCAGGCGAACTTTTGCTTCAGCAGCGTGCCGAAAATCGGATGCGTGATTTCGAGCGGCACGAGTTCCTTGTCGGGATAGACCTTCTTCATTTCGCTGTGAAACGCGGGGCCGAACGGGAAGCCGTAGAGGCAGTCGTCGGCGTGGAGGAAGCCGCCGTAGTCGAGGTAGCGGCGCAGGCCTGCGGTCTCGGCTTCGGAGAGCGTGAAGGCGTTGTGCGCGGTCATGAAGACGTGCGGCCAGTCGAAGAGTTCGGGGTCGTCGAAGGTGAGCGGCTTGCGGGGCTGGAGCGCCTGCGCGTCCATGCCGGTGCGGCGGCGGAACTGGTCCACCATCGCGGGGAGGGACGTTGGGTCGGTGTCCCAGTCGGCGTTGAATTTCATTTCGCGCACGACGAAGCGGCGGCGGTTGCGGACGAAATCCTGCGGCACCTCGGCGTCGGCCTCGGTCTGCTCGGGATTGGCGAGGACGGCGGAGAGTTCGTCGGCGGAAAGACCGATGACGCCGGTGTCCGCGGGCGCGTCGGAGGCTTTGCCGGAAAGGGTGGCGATCCAGTTGGCGCCCTCGCCGGGTTTTGGGTCGGCGGCGAAGACGAGGGATGAGAACAAGTGGAGGAAAAGGACGAAGCAAAGGGTGCCAACTCCCGAGGCATGGGAGCGCCCCATTTTTTCGCGGCTCAATCGAGTCTGCGGCTCGCGGCTCAAGGCAACTCGGGTTTCGCCGCTGCGCTGCATTTCTCTGCCCCAACGGGGCAGCGGAACACAGCCCAGGGCTGAGCGAAGCGATGCCCTGGGTATCGGTCGCCGATAGAAGCATCCGCCCTGAAGGGGCGGCGGAACCATAGCCGTGCGGTGCGGACTCTGGTGCCCTTTCAGGGCACGTTCCCATGCTGGCCCATACCCAGGGCAGGCTCCGCTGCGCTCCGCCAACCCTGGGCTGTGTTCTGACACCCCGTTGGGGTGCGCTGCGGCGCGCGGCTGCGCTCCTCCCGCTTCTCCCGTGCGGGCTGTTCGTCTCCAGAGTTGACTCGTTATCAGCACAAAATTCATGGCGTGTTCGTCACTTGGTCTTCGCGGCGTTGAGGCTGTCAAAATAATCCTGCACGAGGCGGCGGTCGGCGCCGCGGAGGCGGTCGGTGACTTGCGGGGCGTTCAGCAATTTCTCGGCGACCTTCGCGGGTGGCTCGCGGTCGGGGGACTGACGGACGGGGATTTCGCGATCGCTCAACGTGGCGACTTTCAGCGAGTCATACCATTGCGTGGACCAGTCGTCCTTGTAGGCGACCTCGGTGAACATGTCCTCCTGTGACACGACGGCGAGTTTGTAGGCGGGCGTGCGCGCGGTGTGCGGGCCTTTCCCGGGTTCGAGGTCGTAGGTGTCCTCGGCCTCGGCCCAGAACACGACGCGCTGGCCGACGGTCGCGCCGATTTCCGCGAGACGCAGCAGGCTCAATTGCGGCACCTCGGCGCGCGGCACGTCGAAACGGCGGACGCGGGAGTCCTTCAGCTTCTCGGCGCCGGTGTCGAGGTCTTCGATGCGGTAGTGCAGCGTGATCTTGCCGAGCCCCCAGTCGTCCTTCGCGCGCACGGTGAGCGCGATGCCGGCGAGGTTTTTTTCCAAAATGTGCGGCTCCTGCGCGCTGGATTTGTGCGGCAGGCCGACGAAGGAAATCACCGGGGGCTGATCCTTTTGCACGACGAGTTCGTAGTCGCGATCGGCGTCGGCGTTTGTGTAGCCGAATTCGTCGGTGAGCGTGAGACGGTAGGTCTCGGGGATCGCGGCACGCTCGTCCGCGCGCCACTTGTCGAGGTCGAGGCGCACGACGTCGCGCGCATGGCGGCCGCCGACGCTGAACGGCTCCGGCTCCTTCGCGAAGGAGCGCGTCATCACGAGGGATTTCAGCGGCTTGTTCGCCTCGACGGTGAGGATGACGGAACTGCCGAAGAGCGCCTTGAGGTTGCCGTCGCTGCGCGGCTGCACGATGGGCGCGCGGCGGGCGTAGGCGGGCAGTTCGTATTCGACGGTGAGGTTCACGATGCGCGGACGCTCGGTGATGACGACGGTGACACGCCGGCTCTGGATGCGGTTCGAGGCGAAGTAGCATTCGAAGGTCTTCGAGGCGTTTGCCGCGCTGTGCGTCGCGTGGCCGCCGGAGTCCACTTGTAGCGAGAAGGCGTGCCATTCCGCATCGCCTTCGTTGCGCGTGAAGACCTGCATTTCCCCGCTGCGGAAGCCCTGCTGCGTGGCGTGCAAAGTGACGCTGCTGCCGGTGAGATACGCGGGGCGGTCGAGCGGCGCGACGACGATTTCCGCGCCGGTGGCCTTCTGCGCGACGTTGCGGACGTCGTCCCATGCGCTGACGAAACTGCCGAGCGCGCGGCTCATGCCGGCGGAATCGAAAATGAAAACGGCGAGCCAGAGCAGCAGCGTGACGCCGCCCGCGATCAGTTGCCGCCGCGCGCGAGTCCGGTCGATGACAGCGCGGAAATCGTCCTGCGCGGTGGCGCGCTGCGTGTGAAGGACGAGTGCGCCGACCATCGCGGAGTCGAAGCGCGGGCGCTCGGCTTCGAGATCTGGAAACACTTCAAGCGCGCTGACGAGACGTGAACCCAGCTCGGGGCGTTTGGCTTCGACGAGCAGCGCCGCGCGGGTCGGCGTGTAGCGCTCACGCAGCGGGCGGATGATTCGCCGCCAGCCCCACCACGCCGCTGCAACGCCGAGCAAAGGCAGCACCGGTGCGCGGAGCCAAAACGGCAGGCCGATCGCGCGCTCAAGCCCGGCAGTCGCGAGCAGCGGCAAGCCCAGCACCCACACGAGCCAGCCCGCGCCCTCGGCGAGCGAGCAGCGCCGATGCACAGCGGCGACCGCCAGCACGCGGGTGCGGAGCGTGTCGAAGGTGGATTGGAGGTTTGTGTCGGTCACTGTGTCTTAAGAGCGGGAGTGGAACGACGGAAACACGAGGGGCGCAGCAACGAACCCGGCAGGCTGGAAGCCTGCGATACGGCAGG
>BJHT01000073.1 GCA_014193395.1 Verrucomicrobiota bacterium | reverse complement strand
CCGGCGTGGCTTCGCGCCCGAAGTCCTGGATCAACTGCTTCTGCACGCGCATCAGCTTGTTGATCGTCTCGATCATATGGACCGGGATGCGGATCGTCCGGGCCTGATCGGCGATCGAGCGGGTGATCGCCTGCCGGATCCACCATGTCGCGTAGGTCGAGAATTTGTACCCGCGGCGATACTCGAATTTCTCGACCGCCTTCATCAGGCCCATGTTGCCTTCCTGAATGAGATCGAGGAACGACAGGCCGCGGTTCGTGTATTTCTTGGCGATGGAAATGACCAGCCGCAGGTTGGCCTCGACCATCTCGGTCTTCGCCTGAAGCGCCTTTTTCGTGAAGTGCTTCAGGCTCTGATACGCCTCCAGATATTGCGTCGAGGCCATGCGGACGAACTCCTCCAGCGCTTTGATCTTCCGCTGTTCGGACTGGATGATCATCTGCTGCTGCGCGGATTTGCGGAGATGTTCCTGCTCGGCAATCGCACGGAGGCTGGTCTGGATTTTGTCGAAGATGTTCTCGGCGACGAGGGACATTTCCTCGATGACCTTTTGTTTGTAGTAAAATTTCGGGAAGCCCTTCTGCAGCCGGGCGTCGGCCTTGCGGAAATCCTCGCCCGCCTTTTCGCGCTTGCTCGCCGACGCCGCGCCGATCCATTCGGCGTATTTTTCATCGACGGTCTGGTCGATCGAACGCACCTCCTTGACCAGCTTGCGCAGGATGCGCAGGTGGCTTTCGCGGCCCTCGATTTTCTTGTCCACGATCACGCGGTCAAAGCGCTCCTTGGGCGGCTCGGACACGAGTTTTTCGGCCAGGGCGATGTGCTCTTTGCCCGTGAAACCGAAGCTGTAGATGATCCGCTTGACCTCGTTTTCCGCGTCTTCGATGCGCTTGGAAATCTCGACTTCCTGCTCGCGCGTGAGCAGCGGGACCTGGCCCATCTGCTTGAGATACATCCGGACGGGGTCGTCGAGAATGTCGAGGCGGGTCTTGTCCTCCTCCTCCTCCGGCTCGGGCTGCTTGACGCGGTCCACCTCGGCCTGATCGACGATCTCGACCTCGAGATTCCGCAGTTTGCTGTAAATCTCGTCGAGGTCTTCCGCCGTCACGACGTTCTCCGGCAGGGCGTCGTTGATGTCGGTGTACGTCAGGTAGCCCTGCTCTTGGGCGAGCCGGACCAGTTCCTTGATCTTCTCGGTCAAATCCAGCCCGGACTGGGTCTTGATCGGGTCGGTGCCGACGATCACCGTCTGATCCCGCGGCACCTCGATCTGCGGGCCGGTGGGGACTTTGGGTTTGCGACCGGCTTTGCGTTTCGTGGGAGCGTTCACCGGTTCCTTGTCCGCGATTTCCGGCGCGGCGGCAGGTTCAGCATCGACCGGCGCGGCCCGGCGTTCCCGGCGGCCGTGATGCCCGTGATGGGCGTGCTCCGCCTCCGCGGCCTTGGCCGATTTCTTGGCCGGCGCTTGGTCGGCAGATTTGGTCTTGTTCAGTTTTGACATACGATTTCGACAGGGAAGCCCCCGAAGCCACACGAAAGAGGCGAGAATATTGTTTTTGCGCCGGACCCCGTCAAGGGATACCTCGGCGAATCTTTACGCGCCAACGACCGGTGCTGCCGCCGTCCGCCGGAGCGGCGAAACCCGACGTTCCGAGCCCGTTGCGAATTCGGATGGCGGCCGCTGCGCGCGGCGGCGGCCGCGGTTTTCCCCCCAGCGAATCGCCGCCCGCCAGCCGTGCGCGCGGCTAACTACCACACAGCCGCTGAAACTCCACCTCGTCGATCACCCGCACGCCGAGCGTCCGGGCTTTCTCGAGTTTCGAGCCTGCGTCCGCGCCCGCTAGCACGTAGTCGGTCTTCTTGCTCACGCTGCCGCTGGCCTTCCCACCGAGGGCCTCAATTTTCGCCGTGGCCTCCTCGCGCGAGAGCGTTGGCAGCGTGCCGGTGAGCACGAAGGTCTTGCCCGCGAACAAGCCCGCCGCGGCCTGCGGTTGGTAAAGCGCCGAGTTGAAATTCAAGCCCGCCTTCCGCAACCGCTCGATCAGCGCGCGATTGCGCGAATCGCCAAACCACTCCTGTACGCTCGCCGCGATCACCTCGCCGATGTCGTCCGCGTTTTTCAACTGATCCGGCCCGGCCGCCGCCAGTTCGTCGAGATTTGGAAACGCCCGGCACAACGCCTTCGCCACCGTCGAGCCGACATGAAAAATGCCGAGGCCGAACACCAGTCGCCACAAGTCGCGGCTCTTGCTCGCGGCGACGCCTTCCAAAAAATTGCGCGCAGACTTCTCCGCCATCCGCTCCAGCGCCGCCACCTCCTCCAGCTTCAGCGTGTACAGTTCGGCCACGTCGCGCACCAGGCCCTGCTTCACCAACTGCGCAACGAGCACTTCGCCGCCGCCCTCGATGTCCATCGCGCCGCGCGCGCACCAGTGCTCGATCCGCCCGCGCGCCTGCGCCGGGCAGTCGGGATTCACGCAGCGCCACACCACGCCGGCGTCGTCCGGGTCCGTCCCGCTCGCACGGGCGACCGGCGAACCGCACTCGGGACAGGTCTTGGGAAACTCGAAGACCTGCTCGCGGCCCGTGCGCTTCTCGGTGACGACGCGCACCACGGCTGGGATGACCTCGCCCGCCTTCTCGATCACCACCGTGTCGCCGATGCGGATGTCTTTGCGGCGGAGTTCATCCTCGTTGTGCAACGTCGCGCGGCTGACCGTGCTGCCGCCGACGAACACCGGCTCCAGCTCCGCCACCGGCGTCAACGCCCCGGTGCGCCCGACCTGGACGGTGATCGCCTTCAGTTTCGTCTCCGCCTGCTCGGCGGCGAATTTGTACGCCATCGCCCAGCGCGGGGCCTTCGAGGTGAAACCGCAGCGCGCCCGTTGTGCGAACGCGTTCAGCTTGATGACCGCGCCATCGGTCTCGTAGCGAAACCCGCGCCGCAGTTGATCCAACTCGTGCAGCGCGGCCAGCAGCTCCTCCGGCGAACGACACACCCACGTCCGCTCCGGCGTCTTGAATCCCCGCGCCGCCAGCCATTCGAGCAGTTCGACCTGGCTGCCGACATCCAGCGCCGCGCCACCGTCCTCGCGACCGCCGCTGGGAAACAGTTCGTCGGGGTGGGCCACAACCTGACCCACCCCATACAGCACGATGTCGAGCGGACGTTTGGCGACCAGCGCCGGATCGAGCTGCTTGAGCGAGCCCGCGGCCGCGTTGCGTGGATTCACAAACGCCTCCTCGCCCGCCGCCACGCGCTCGGCGTTGAGCTTCTGAAAACCGGCGAGCGGCAGATACACCTCGCCGCGCACTTCGATCACCGCGGGCAGGGCCGCACGGCGTCCGTGCGGTGCGGTCAGCTTCAAGGGCACGCTGCGGATGGTGCGAAGGTTGGCCGTGATGTCGTCGCCGCGCGCGCCATCGCCGCGCGTCGCGCCGGCGACGAGCACGCCGGCTTCGTAGCGGAGGTTCACGGCGAGGCCGTCGATTTTCGGTTCCACCACCCATTCCAAATTCTCGCCCGGCAGCAGTTTCTGCACTCGCCCGACGAACTCGCGCACTTCCTCGTGCGAGTAGGTGTTGTCGAGGCTCAGCATCGGCACGCCGTGCGTGAGCGATTTGAACTCGCTGGCCGGCTGCCCGCCCACGCGCTGCGTCGGGGAATCCGGCGTGAACAACTCGGGATGCAGTTTTTCCAGATCAGCCAGTTCGCGATAGAGCCGATCGTATTCCGCGTCGCTCACCGTCGGCTTCGCGAGCACGTAGTAGGCGTGATCGTGCCGGCGGATTTGCTCGACCAGTTCGGCGTGGCGGGCCTTGGCCTCGGAAAAATTCATGGCGGGTTTGTAGATTCGCACGCCCAACGTGGCAAGCGCGGGCGCAGCCCTTGGAGGAGACGACGTAAGGAGACTCTAACCTTTTCCCCGGTCGGGGCGTGCTTGGACAAAAGGAGGTTACGGTCTGCCAACGTACTCGCCGGGCCGCAGCGGAAAAATGAGCAACAAACGGCGCGGTGCTCATACACGCACGGAAACGGGGCAGCGGAATTTTTGGCAAAGGAATGGAGGCAAAGGAATGGGGACGGGGAAATTATTTTCATTCCTTTGCCTCCATTCCTTTGCCCAATCCGTTTCGGTGACCGGGGACTCAGATTCAGGTCGAGCACGACGCGCGCGAAGGGCCGTCCGCCTGCCAACCGGGCACCCAACAAAACTTCGTCGTATATGCGACAATGTTTTGCAAAGCGTCTTGGTGACAAGGTCTTGGAGATTTCAGAGTTTCGCGGAAATAGTGGAAATAGAGGCCGGAGGCGGAGGGGAGGGACGGTGGCAGCCTTCAACATTTTCCCCGGTCGGGGCGTGCTTGGACAAAAGGAGGTTAGAGTCTCCTTACGTCGTCTCCTACAAGGGTTGGGTGCCGCTTCTCTCGCGTTTCTCCGCTCACTGCCGCACGAACTCCTCATGCAACCGCGCATACGCACCGCCGCGCGTGAGCAGTTCGTCGTGCGTGCCCTGCTCGATGATCTCGCCGTGGCTCAGCACGAGGATGCGGTGCGCGTGCCGCACGGTGGACAGGCGATGCGCCACGACAAAGCAGGTGCGGCGCTCGAAGAGCTTCTCCAGCGCGTGCTGGATGACGCGCTCGGTCTGCGGGTCCACGGCGCTCGTGGCCTCGTCGAGGATGAGCAGGCGCGGGCGCGCGACCATCGCGCGGGTGAAGCATACGAGCTGGCGTTCGCCGGCGCTGAGGTTGCCGCCGCGCTCAGAAATGTTCGTGGCGTAGCCTTTTTCCAAACGCTCGATGAGGTCGTGCGTGCCCAGCGTGCGCGCGGCTTCGCGCACGTCGTCGTCGGTCGCGTCGGCGCGGCCGAATTTCAGATTTTCCATCAGCGTGCCGGTGAAGAGGAAATTGTCCTGCGTCACGATGCCGACCTGCCGGTGCAGCGAATCCAGCGTGGCCACCTGCAAGTCCACGCCATCGAACGTCACGCGTCCGCGCTGTGGTTCGTAGAAGCGCATGAGCAGGCTCACGATGCTCGATTTGCCCGAGCCGGTCGCGCCCACGAGCGCGACGGTCTCGCCGGGGCGGGCCTCGAATTTGATCCCTTTGAGCACCCACGCGTCCGGCGGCGTGCTGTCGTAGCGAAACCACACGTCGTCGAAAATGATGTGCCCGCGAATCGGCGGCAGCGCCTCGGCTCCGGCGCGGTCGCGGACCTGCGGCTGCGTGTCGAGGAGTTGGAAAATGCGCTCGGCGCTGGCGGCCGTGGAGAGGAGCGCGTTGTAGAGATCGCCCATCGTCTGGATCGGGCCGAAGAACATGCCGAGGTAGAGCACGAACGCCGCGAGTTCGCCGACCGTGATTTCCTTTTGCAACACGAGCGAGCCGCCGTAGCCAAGGATGATCACCGTGCCCAGCCCGGACATCAGCGCGACGAACGGCATGTAGGTGTGGAAAATCTTCGCCGCCACCAGGAAGCGCTCGCCGTAGCCCGCGTGGATTTCCCGGAAGCGTCCGAGGTTCGCCTGCTCGCGCGCGAACGCCTGCACGACGCGCACGCCGGTAATGTTCTCGGCGATGGCCGCGGTGAGCAGCGATCCCTGTTCGCGCATCCGGCGGTAGGCGACCATCCCGCGCTTTTGGAACAGGTGCGTTGCCCACGCCAGCGGCGGCAGCACAAAGCTGACGGCGAGGCACAGCCGCCAGTCGTATTGCAGCATGAGTGCGACGACGCCCACGAACGTGAGCGCGCTGGAGAACAGCGAACTCACGCCCCAGGTGAGAATGCGGTCGAGCGAGTCGATGTCGTTCCCGGCGCGGTTGAGGATGCGGCCCTGATGCGTCTTGTCGAAGTAGCTGAGGGAAAGTTTCTGGATGTGCTCGAACACGCCGAGCCGCAGGTCGTTCATCGCGCCCTGTCCGACCGCGATGGCGCTCTTCACTTGGATAATCGAGAGCAGCCAGCCGACCACGAGATTCGCCAGGTAAACCGCGCTGATAATGAGGATGCCGCGCGCCGCCGTCTCCGCGCTCGCGATGTGCGTGAGATGCCGGTCAATGCCGAGTTGGATGAATTTCGGCCCGAGCAACTGCGAGATCGTCGCGAGCACGGTGAAGACGAGGTTGATGATGAACAGCCGCCGATACGGCCGCACGTAGCTCATCAAGCGCCGGAAGGTCCCGGCCTTCATCCGCGTCTGCGCGAACTGCTCCTCGATCAGGATGTCGTCTTTGCTGGGCATGGTCGTACGGAGAAGTGAGGGCGAGGAGCACGCGAGGAGTGCGATGGAGCGCCGAGCATTGCTCGGCCTGAACGAATGCGGGCCGTTCGAGCCGAGCAATGCTCGGCGCTCCGGCGCTCCGGGAGCGGGAACCCCGTAGCCGCCGACGTGAGGAGGCGGACGGCCCCGCCCAGCGCCGGAACCGTCCGATCCACTCGGTTTGCCCGATCCGCCTCCTCACGTCGGCGGCTACGACGCAGGCTCATGACGATTTTCCACCTGCCCGCGCGGCTGCGGCGCTCACTTCCGCGCCGAATCCTCGGGAATGCGCATGCCGTAGAAGGACCGATAAACAAAGATCAGCGCGACGATAAAGAAGAACACGCCGATGCCGGTCTTGGTCCCCTTGTCCTTCATCTCGACGGCGATCTCGACGGCCGGCAGACCGAAGAGCGTGGTGAACTTGATGACTGGATTGAGCGAGACGGACGACGTGTCCTTGAACGGATCGCCCACGGTGTCGCCGACGACGGTCGCCGCGTGCAGCGGGGTGTTTTTCATCTTCAGCTCGACCTCGACGATCTTCTTGGCGTTGTCCCACGCTCCACCCGCGTTGGCCATGAAGATGGCCTGGAAGAGGCCGAAGAACGCCATGCCGATCAGGTAGCCGATGAAGAAGAACGGATCGAAAAACGCCAGCGCCAGCGAGAAGCAGAAGATCACGATGAAGATGTTGATCATGCCCTTCTGCGCGTATTGGGTGCAGATTTTCACGACCTCCTTCGAGGCCTCAATCGAGGCGGTCGAGGCGTCGAGCTTCATGTTTTCCTTGATGTACACCACCGCGCGATACGCGCCGGTGACGACCGCCTGCGTCGAGGCGCCCGTGAACCAGTAGATGACCGCGCCGCCCATCAGCAGGCCCATCAGCGCCTCCGGGTGTACGAGCGAGAGCCGCTCGAGCACGTTGAACTTCGCGTCGATCGCCTGGTAGTGCGCCTGCAACATCATGATGATGCCGAACACCATCGTGGTCGCGCCGACGACCGCCGTGCCGATGAGCACCGGCTTGGCCGTCGCCTTGAAGGTGTTGCCCGCGCCGTCGCCTTTTTCGAGCTGATGCTTCGCGCCCTCGAAGTCGGGCTTGAAGCCGAACTGCTTCTCGATTTCAGCGGAGATGCCTTTCTTCCCCTCGATCTGTGACAGCTCGTAAACCGACTGCGCGTTGTCGGTGACGGGGCCGAACGAATCGACCGCGATGGTCACCGGACCCATCCCGAGAAAGCCGAACGCCACCAGACCGAACGCGAAGATCGGCGCGGCGAAGCGGAACTGCTCGGGCATCATCGCCTGCACCGCGGCCTGCCCCGAGAAGAAGTAGGCGCCGAACATCAACAGGAGAATGCACAGGCCGGTCCAGAACGCGGAGAAATTGCCCGCGACGAGACCGGACAAAATGTTCAGCGACGCGCCGCCCTGCTTGGAGGACGTGACGACTTCCTTCACGTGCCGGGATTCGGTGGACGTGAAAATTTTCGTGAACTCAGGAATCAGCGCGCCGGCGATGGTGCCAATCGAGATGATCGTCGAGAGCACCCACCACAGGCCGGGCTGGCCGGGGAGCTTGGCCAGCAGCACATAGCTGGCGGCGTAGGTGATGAGGATGGAAACGATGGAAGTGATCCACACGAGATTGGTCAGCGGGTGTTCGAGGTTGAAGTCCTTCGATTTGCCCCAGATGGCGTGCGCAACGGCGTCGTTGATCCAGTAGCTGACCAGCGAGGTGATCACCATCAGGATGCGCATGGCGAAGAGCCACACAATCAGCGTGGCGCAGAGGGGCGCGTTCGCGGCCAGCGCCAGCGCGAGGAACGCGATGAGCGCGACGCCCGTGACGCCGTAGGTCTCGAAGCCGTCCGCCGTGGGTCCGACCGAGTCGCCGGCATTGTCACCGGTGCAGTCGGCGATGACGCCGGGATTGCGGGGATCATCTTCCGGGAGGTTGAAGACGATCTTCATCAGGTCCGCGCCGATGTCGGCGATCTTGGTGAAAATACCGCCGCAGATGCGCAGCGCCGAGGCCCCGAGCGATTCGCCGATCGCGAAACCGATAAAACACGGGCCGGCCAGTTCCTTCGGCAGAAACGTGAGGATGCAGATCATGAAGAACAGTTCGGTCGCGACGAGCAGCAGACCGACGCTCATGCCGGACTTGAGCGGGATGAGGAGCGTGGCGAGCGGGTTCCCCTGCAGTGCGGAGAAGGCCGCGCGGCTGTTGGCGACCGTGTTGATGCGGATGCCGAACCACGCGACGCCGTAGCTGCCGAGAATGCCGAGCACCGACGCGAGCAGGATCACGATGACGTTGCCCGCCGAGTTGTGCGCCAGCACGCCGAAGTAGTAGGTCATGCAGATGGCGATCAGCACCCACAGCGCAGCGAGGAATTTGCCCTGCTGAAAGAGGTAGGTTTTGCAGGTCTCCCAGATGATCTGCGACACCCCCGCCATCGAGGAATGCACCGGCAGATTCTTGGTCTGCACGTATTGCATCCAGCCGTACGCGACCCCGAGCGCACACACCACGAGGCCGAAGTACATCAGCGCCAGCCCCGTCACCCGCGAGCCAAACAAATCAAACGCCACGGAACCCAAGTCGGGGATTTTGATGTCCGCCTCGCCGGCGAACAGGGGCCTGGCGGCAAAGGTGGCAACAAGGAACAACAGCAACGCGGGGAGTTTGATTTTTGATTGGCGCATAGACCTTAGGGCTTCCACGGACGATAAAACCACGATGCAACCGGGGTTTTTTCGGCCGGTGACGCTGTGGCTCTATATTTCTACCATCGGTGAGTCAAGCGGTTTCAAAAAAAGTGCGGCTGGGCGCGAGAATTTTCGTCGTGACCGCTGCCGGAGTGCGCCCGTCCCCGGGCGCAGCAAGGTTGAGCGTAGTGCGCCGTTCGGTCCGCCGGACGCCTCCGTGCGTGCGAAACCTGCTGCGGCCGGGGACGGCCGCACTCCGGGCGCGCCGCCGGAGTGCGCCCGTCCCCGGGCGCAGCAAGGTTGAGCGTAGTGCGACGTTCGGTGCTCCGACACCTCCGTGCGTGCGAACGCCGCTGCGGCCGAGGACGGCCGCGCTCCGGGTGTGTGCATCGCGCGCCCCTTTCCTCCTTGCCCGTCCTGCGTGCCACCGGCTTACTCCGTTCCTAAGCGCAACGAAAACCGTGAGGACTCTATGGACCTGTTCATCATCTACCTGATCTGTTTCGGCGTCGGCCTCCTGTTCACCCTCGTCAGCGGCTTCTTCGCGCACTCCTTCGGCGGACACGACGGGCATCTCGATCACGCAGGCACCGGCGGCCACGCCGAGGCCGGCTACGGCACCAACGACATGCCGGGCTTCGCCGCCGTCAGTCCGACCACGATCGCGGCGTTCATCACGGCGTTCGGCGGCTTCGGCATGATCTTCAGCAAAATCGAGGCGACGCGAAATCCGTGGATCAGCGCGCCGCTGTCCGTGCTCGCCGGCCTGCTCGTCGCCGCGGGTGTGGTCTGGCTCTTCCGTACCGTCTTCCGCAAAACCCAAAGCTCCAGCGAAGGCAAGGTCGGCAATCTCGTCGGCGTTGTCGCCACCGTGATCACGCCGGTCCCCGAGAACGGCGTCGGTGAAATCGCCTACGTGCAGGGCGGTACGCGCTACACCGCGCCGGCCCGCGTCGAACACGGCCAACCGCTCGCCAATGGCAGTTCCGCCCGGATCACCCGCGTCGTCGGCTCGCAGTTTTACGTGACCGCCGCCTGAGCGCCGCAGCATTCCTTTCCGCCGATTTTTTTCCAACCAACCCACTCCTCACCCGACCGCTTATGACACCCCTCCTCACCCTCGCCACCGCCACTCCGTTGCTCGCGCAAATGCCCCCTGGCGGCTACGGCCTCGCCGCGCTCGCCATCTTGGGCATCGTCGTCGTCATCTTCGTCTTCGCCCTCGTCTGGGCCAGCCGTTACACCAAGGTCGGCCCCAACGAAGTCCTCGTCGTCTCCGGCCGCCAATACCGCGTCATCGACCCCGACGGCAAGGCCACCGTGCGCGGCTTTCGCATTGTCAAGGGCGGCGGCACGTTCGTCATCCCAGTCCTCGAAAAGGTGGACATCCTCTCGCTCGAACTCCTCACCATCGATGTCCAGACGCCCGAGGTTTACACCAGCAAAGGCGTGCCGGTGAAAGTCGATGGCGTCGCGCAAATCAAGGTCAAGGGCGACGACATCTCCATCGCCACCGCCTCCGAGCAGTTCCTCAGCAAACGCGTCGAGGACATCAAAAACATCGCGATGCAAACGATGGAGGGCCATCTGCGCGCGATCCTCGGCACCATGACCGTCGAGGAGATTTACCAGAATCGCGACGCCTTCGCGCAGAAGGTGCAGGAGGTCGCGGCGGGCGACATGGCGAACATGGGCCTGGGCATAGTCAGCTTCACCATCCGCGACATCCGCGACACACAGGGCTACCTCGACGCCCTCGGCAAACCCCGCATCGCGCAGGTCAAACGCGACGCCGTCATCGCCCAGGCCGAGGCTGACCGCGATGCGATGATCAAGTCCTCGCAGGCCACCCAGGCCGGGCAGGAGGCGAAGTTCGCCGCCGACACCAAAATCGCCGAGGCCCAGCGCGACTACCAATCCAACGTCGCGCAATACCAGGCCGCGGTGAACCAGAAGAAAGCCGAGTCCGACCTCGCCTACGATTTGCAGAAATTCAAAACCGGCCAGCTCGTGAAGGCCGAGGAAGTCCAGGTCCAGATCGTCGAGAAACAAAAGCAGATCGAACTCCAGCAGCAGGAAATTTCCCGCAAACAACGCGAACTCGAAGCCAACGTGCAGAAGCCCGCCGACGCCGAGCGTTACAAAGTCGAGACCCTCGCCAACGCGCGCAAATTCCAGCTCGAAGCCGAGGCCGCCGGTGCCGCCGCCGCGAACAAGGCCACCGGCTTCGCGCAAGCCGACGTGAACAAAGCCACCGGCATCGCGGACGCCGAGGCCAACAAAGCCAAGGGCCTCGCCCAGGCCGAAATCATCCTCGCGCAGGGCCAGGCCACCGCCGAAGCCACGCGCCTCAAGGCCGAAGCCTTCCAGCAATACAACGAAGCCGCCGTCATCGAACTCCTCGTCAAAGTCCTGCCCGAGATCGCCGGCCGCATCAGCGAGCCGCTCTCGAAAATGGAGAAGATGGTCATCATCAACTCCGGCAACGGCCCCGGCGGCGGCGCGAGCAAACTCACCGGCGACATCACCCAGATCATCGCCCAGCTCCCGCCCGTGCTCGAAAGCCTGACCGGCGTGAAATTCGAGAAGCTGCTGGAGCAGGTGCCGGCGTTGAGGAAGTCGATGGGGAAGGGTGAAGAAAAGCCAGAGACGGAAAAGTTATGATGCGACTCATCTCATGGAATGTCGGGAAGCCTGGTGCCAAAAGAATTGAGCAGCAGATAGCAGCGCTATGTGCTCGGAAGCCCGATGTCATCGCACTTCAAGAAGTAACTCCGACAGCGGCAGATGCTTTTCGTCATCAATTCGAGGAAGAAGGATTCCAACATGTCGCAGATAAACGCCGTGGCCCCTGCCGATTTAGAAATCGGCGACACAGCAGGTTTAGAAACCTGCGCTACACGGGGGCTGCGCGCTTCCTCCGCCCGTCCTCCCTTACGCCGCCTTCCACTCCGCAGCATGCCGCGCAAACGCGACTTCGCACCTCTCCAGCGCCTCGGTGATGTCCGCCTCGCGATGCGCGAGGCTGATGAACCACAGCCCGCGTTCGATGGCCCGCACGCCCTCTTCCAGCAGGCACCGCCGTAGATGCGCCCAGCGCGGCGCATCCTGCCGGCGCACGTAATCACGGTAATCGCGGATCGGCCCTGCGGCCGCGCCCGGCTTCAGCATCGCCGCGTGGAAGACGAGGCCGGGGCCTTGCGGTTGCAGCGGGATGTCGTGCCGCCGGGCCAGCGCGGACAGGCCGTCCATCAGGCGGCGGCCCAGCGCGATCATGCCGGCCGGATGGCGGTCGCCGAGCGCCGTCACCTCGTCGAGACACCACTTGGCCGCGGCGAGGCACAGCGGATTGCCGTTGAGCGTGCCGGCGTGGACGATTTCGCCGCGCGTGATTTTTTGCATCGCGCTCTCCTTCCCCACCAGCGCCGCGAACGGCACGCCGCCGCCGATGGCTTTCCCGAGAATCGTGAGGTCGGGGACGAACCCGAGAAACTGCTGCGCGCAGCCCGCGCCGAAGCGGAAGCCCGTGATCGTTTCATCCGCGATCATCAGCATCCCCTCGCGATCGCACAGTTCGCGGATGGTCGCGACCATGCCGGGCACCGGCTCCATGCAGCCCGTGTTGCAAAGCACCGGCTCGAAAATGATCGCCGCGATCTGCCCGCGATACTGCTCCACGCGTCGCCGCAAATGCGCGGGGTCGTTCCAGCGCGCGACGACAAACTGTTCGAGCACCTCCGGGATCACGCCCTGGCTGGGATGCAGCCGCGTCGGCTCCTCGTCCGTGCCCCATTTGTCCGGCGGCGGCGCGAACCCCACGAGCCCCTCGTCGGCCCAGCCGTGATAGTGCCCCTCGAATTTCAAAATCAACCGCCGCCCCGTGTGCGCCCGCGCCAGCCGCAGCGCGGACAGCACCACCTCCGTCGCCGAATTCTGACAGCGCATCCGTTCCGCCCCCGGAATCATGCGCTGCAACCGCTCGGCGACCTCGATCTCCAGCTCGCTTTGCGCGGCCCAGTGCGTGCCCAGCTTCGCCTGTTCCGCAATCGCCGCCGCCTGTCCCGCCGGCGCATGGCCGTAAAGAATCGCGCCCTGGCCAATTTGAAAATCGATGTACTCATGGCCATCCACATCGAAGAGCCGGCAGCCGCGACCGTGCGTGAAATACAGCGGCACGGGCTGTTCCATCTTGCGGATGCCGCTGTTGACGCCCCCGGCAATGCTGCGCTGGGCGCGTTCAAAAAGGCGGCGGGAATTGGGGAAGCGATCGTTCATGCAGGCGTTCGGTTGAATTTTGAAAGCGCGCATCTTCGGCCGGCCAGGGCGCGCGAGGCAATCGGAAGTTTTCCGGTTGCCGAAACATTTTGGAAAAATGCCTGCGCGCCGAGCGCGGTGGAAAAACTCAAAGCTCAAAGTTGAAGGCTCCAGGGCGCATCTTACCTTCTTGCCAGGTGAGCAGACGGCTGTGGAACGAGCGCCGCCGTTTCGGCGCGCAGGACGCGTTCGCCGTCGCCCCGGGCCAGGGCGCGCGGTCCCAGTTGCGCATCGGCCCGCGACGGACTGGGCATCGTTCGAGCCGGCGCAGAGCAGCTAGGTGATTGTCACCCCAAATTTGCATCTGAGCGAAACGAACGGCGTGTTTCTGCGCTGTTAGATTCACGGCCATCTTGGATACGCCGACGACACGGTTTTCGACGGACAAAAACGACGCCGGAAAATCCCATGGCCGGCCCCTGCGAGCTCCCGCCCAGAACGTTAGGCAAAAGCGATTCGTCCGCCCGCCGCTTTCCCTTTTGACATCCCCGCCCACCGCCCCCGAAACTCCGCGGGCACCAGCAACCCGCGTCACACCTCATGCCCACTCCCGCCATCCAAACCACCGTCGTCGGCAGCTACCCGCTTCCCGCGTGGCTCGCCGCGTTTCCGTCCACGCCGAACCTGCGCGACGCCATCCTGGTCGTGCTCAAGACGCAGGAACTGGCCGGCATCGACGTCATCGCCGACGGCGAATTGTCGCGCTTCAACGTCAGCCATCCCGAGACCAACGGCATGATCGAGTATTTCATCCGCCCACTCTCCGGCATCGACGCGCGGCTCACGCGTGAGGATGTCGCCGCGTTTCGCCGCCAGCCGGGGATGGGCTTTCGCACGCAGCCCGCGGGGGCCGTGCGCGGGCCGGTTTCCGAGGGCACGCTTGATCTGACCGGCGCGTGGAATTTCGTGAAAGGGCTGACCAGCCGGCCGCTGAAGTTCACCGTCACCTCGCCCTACATGCTGGCCAAGACGCTGCTCAACACCCACTACCGCAGCCTGCGCGACCTCACCCACGCCCTCGCCGAAGCCCTCCGCTTGCAGGTCGCCGAGATCGACGCGCCCGTGATCCAGCTCGACGAAGCCAATCTCCCCGGCCATCCCGAGGACGCCGCGTGGGCGCACGAGCCGATCAACCGCGTCCTCAGCGCCGTGCGCGGACAGAAGGCCGTCCACCTCTGCTTCGGCAACTACGGCGGGCAAAGCATCCAGCGCGGCTACTGGCGCAGCCTCATTCCGTTTCTCAACGCCCTCGAGGTTGATCACTACGTCCTCGAATTCGCCCGCCGCGGCTACGACGAACTCGACGCTTTCAAGGAAATGCGCCCCGAAATCGCCCTCGGCATCGGCGTCATCGACATCAAGGACAACGAAGTCGAAACCACCGACACCGTCGCGCAGCGCATCGAGCACGCCGTGAAAATCCTCGGTGCGGCGCGCGTGAAATGGGTCCATCCCGACTGCGGTTTCTGGATGCTCCCCCGCACCGTGGCCGACCGCAAAATGGCCGCGCTGGTGGCGGGGCGGGATAAGTTCCTGGGGCAATGAGGGACCGGCGGCGTGCGGCATCCAGGCCGCTTCAACGTGTGGCCGCCGAACGGGTGCGAATCCGCTGCGGCGTGCGGACGTTGAAGCCGGGGTGAACGCTGCGCGCCCACTGCGGCGGTCGCGATCCGGCCAGCAACCTCGGTTTTCACGGATAAATGCCGCACTGACGAGAAACCCCTTGCGCCGGTCGCGGGCAGGCGTTCTTATATCGGTGTGGTTGGGCTTATGGTGGAATTGGCAGACACGCTACTTTGAGGTGGTAGTGCCGAAAGGTGTACAGGTTCAAGTCCTGTTAAGCCCACCAATTCAAAATTCCTCGGTTTTCACGCTCCAATCCCAATCGTCGCCCTTCCGTCCCCGCTTATGAAGCTCTCCCCTCTCGGTTTGCTGCTGCTCGTGCTGACCGCCGGCTGTGGCGGCAATCATTACGACCTGCTGCTCAGCAACGGCAGTGCCATTACTTCGGTCGGGAAACCGGTGTTGAGTCCCGATGGCTATTATTCTTTCAAGGACATCAACGGGCAGGACATGCGGGTGCCGCGCGGGCGCGTGCGGACCATTCAGTCGTCATCGTTTTCGTCGCGGCCGGACAGCGATTCATCGGGAGTCAGCCAGAGCGGCCCGTCGGGCGGGAATTCGAGCAGCGGGAAGGGATTTTTCCTGCCGCGTTAGGGAGCGGTTTCCTGAAACAGGATGGATTTTCCGCGGGTTCACGGCGACCACCGATGGGGAACTGAATCTGTGGTCGCCTTGAATCTGTGGGAGCGGGTGGGCGTTTGGGGCGTTTGGAGTTCCGCCGTTAGGCGGCGGGCGTCATGGATGGGAGGGGCGTTTCAGATTGGCCGTGGCGCTCGCTTGCGAAGGTTCGCCGGCTAAAGCCGGGACTCCGAACTGGGGCCGAGGCCGCCGCTACGGTTTCGGTTTGTCGCCAGTGCGAGCAGCTCGCGGGCGGGGCGTTCGCGCTCCGGCGGCGCGCTGGGGGAGCAGGCGCTCGACGTATTTGGCGAGGAGGTCGGCTTCGAGGTTCACGGCGTCGCCGACCTGGCGCTCATGCAGGGCGGTGACGGCGAAGGTGTGCGGGATGATCCAAAGGCGGAAACTTTTCGCGAACACTTCGGCCACGGTGAGGCTGATGCCATCGACGGCGACGCAGCCTTTGAAGACGAGGTAGCGCAGGATTTCCGGCGGGGCCGCGAGGTCGAGGAGGTGATCGGCCCCGGAGCGTTCCCAGCGGAGGATCGTGCCGAGGGCATCGACGTGGCCGCTGACGAAATGCCCGCCCAGACGGGCATCGGCGCGGAGGGAACGTTCGAGATTCACGAGGGAACCGGCGCGGGCAAACTGGAGGTTGGTGCGGGTCCACGTCTCGCGCAGGAGATCGAAGTGGAGGATTTTCCGTGCGCCGCGGGCGGTGATTTCCACGACGGTGAGGCAGCAGCCGTTGACGGCGATGCTGTCGCCGAGGCGGGTGCCGCGTCCGACGGTGGGCGCGAGGACTTCCAGTTCGATGCCCGTGGCGGATTCGCGGATGGCGTGGACGCTGCCGGTTTCTTCGACAATGCCGGTGAACATGGGTGTTGGCGGGTGGTGATTCTTGGGAAGGGATTAGCCGCAAAGAACGCAAAAAGACGCAAAGAGGGAAGCAATGATGATGACTTCGTTCGGAACCATTTCTCTCCCTCGTTTGGTGCTCACACTGGTTCCCTTTTTGCGTCTCTTTGCGTTTTTTGCGGCAGTTCCATTTCGGTTTTCGGTTCAGCGGCTGGCGGCGGACGATGGCGGCGAGACGCGGGCGGTCAACAGCAAATCCGGACCGAGCTGTCGCCAGTGGAGGTCGGTGAGGTTCAGCACTTCATCGAGGTTGCGCGCGCCGTCGCCGGCCACGGCTTTGCGGGCGGTGCGGCCGCCGAGAATTTTTGGGGCGTAGAAGAAGGCGATGCGTTGGGCGAATCCGCCGAGCAGAAACGAGGCGTTCACTTCGCCGCCGCCCTCGACGAGGAGCGACGTGATTTGCTCGCGTCCGAGCTCGGCGAGGAGCCAGCGAAGGTCGATGCGGCCGTCCGGCGTGACGGGTGCGACGAGCGTACGCACGCGTTGCGCGAGGGCGGCGGCGCGACGCTGGGTCGCGGCGGCGCTGAGGACGATCGTCGTCAGGGCGGCCGCGTCATCGGTGATGACGCGCGCGTCCAGCGGCGTGCGGGCGTGGGCGTCGAGGATGATGCGGCTGAGCCGTTTGGGCGGGGCGGCGGCGGCGGCGGCGGCGGCTTTTCGCGCCGTGGTGGCGGGGCGAAAGGTGAGGCTGGGATTGTCGGCGAGGATGGTGTTGATGCCGACGAGAATGGCGTCGGCAGACTCGCGCAGTTTCATGCCGACGGCGCGGGCGGGTTCGCTGGTGATCCATTTCGAGTCACCGCTGGCCGTGGCGATTTTGCCATCGAGGGTCATCGCGGCCTTGACGGTGACAAGCGGCGTACGGTGAACGATCCAGTGGTTGAAGGCTTCGTTGAGCCGCTCGCACTCGGTGGCGAGCACGCCGTGGGTGACGGCGATCTTGGCGGCACGCAGGAGCTCGAAGCCGCGTCCGGCGTGGGCGGGATTGGGATCGGTCGCGCCGGCGATCACGCGGCGGATGCCGGCGGCGATGATCGCGTCGGTGCAGGGCGGCGTGCGGCCGTGGGTGCAGCAGGGTTCGAGCGTGACGTAAAGCGTTGCGCCGCGGGGCGAGTGACCGCGGCGCTCGGCGTCTCGCAATGCCTCGATCTCAGCGTGCGGCAGGCCCGCGCCGTGGTGCCAGCCGGAGCCGATGATCTCGCTGCGTCGGACGAGGACCGCGCCCACCAGAGGATTCGGAGACGTGCGACCGAAGCCGCGGCGTGCGCGGCGCAGGGCGCGGCGCATCAGCGCGGTGTCGGTGGCGAGGGGGGGAGTCATCCTAGAGACGGTGGTTTGACCACGGATGGACACGGATGGACACGGATGGGAATGGCGAGGCGGAAGAGCCGCAGAGAATGCAGCGGGTTGAGCGACAGAAACCGATTTTCATCCGTAACAAAATCTTCAGCAACTTTCCAAAGCCAGGGCTGCGTCTTGGCGACGTCGCGGTTGGGAGTGCGGTGACTGGTCACCGCTTTCGCGCAGGCGACTGGTTGCCGTCGAACTGTCGGACGGTTCCGGTTCGCGTGCGCGCCTGCGCTGGCGCGAGCCGTGAACGGCCCTTTTGCTTGCTCACGCACCACCACGTTTGACGGCGACAAGTCGCCTCGGGAAAGCGGTGACAAGTCACCGCACTCCAAAGCCCGTCCGCGGTTCAGCGGCTGGTGACGCGGGTGTAGCCGCCGCAAGCGCTTTTCGTGCACGAGCTGCCGTAGCACGAGGCGCCCGACTTGCTGGAGCTGCTGTAGCCCGAGCTGCGCGACTTGCTGTAGCTGCTGGAGCGCGGGCTGGAGCAGCCCGTCGCGACGACGACGAGGGTGATGGCGAGGCTGAACAGGGCGATTTTTTTCACGATGTGATTCTTCATGGCTATTCCTTATCGGCAAAAAGCGCCGCGGCGAACTGGCGCGGGCTGAAGGGCTGGAGGTCGTCGGGCTGCTCGCCGAGACCGATGAATTTCACGGGCAGCCCGAGTTCTTTCTGAATCGCGACGACCATGCCGCCTTTGCTGGTGCCGTCGAGCTTGGTGACGATGAGGCCGGTGAGCGGGGCGGCCTTGTGAAATTCGCGCGCCTGGTTCATCGCGTTCATCCCGGTGCTGCCATCGAGGACGAGCAGGACTTCGTGCGGCGCGCCGGGGCATTGCTTGCGAATGACGCGGTGAATCTTCTGCAGCTCGGTCATCAGGTTGTGCTTGGTGTGGAGGCGTCCGGCGGTGTCGAGCAGGAGATACGCGGAATTGCGCGCGGTCGCGGCGGTGACGGCATCGTGCGCGACGGCGGCGGGGTCCGCGTGGTAAGCGCCCGCGATGACCTCGAACTGAAGGCGCTGGCCCCAGAGCTTGATCTGCTCGACGGCGGCGGCGCGGAAGGTGTCGCACGCGGCGACGACGACGGTGTCACCGCGAAGTTTGAGGAGATTGGCGAGCTTGGCGCAGGTGGTGGTTTTGCCCGTGCCGTTGACGCCGACGACGGAGATGACGGTGAGGCCCGAAGGCTGGCGACGGAGGCCGGTGGTGTTCTCGGGCAGGCTGCGCTCGATCTCGGCGCGGGCGATGCCGAAGACGTCGAGCTTGGCGCTGCCCTGCGTTTCGTAGGCGACGCGCACGGCGGCGATGATCTGGTGGGTCATCGCGAGGCCGAGGTCGGCGGCGAGCAGCGCGTGTTCGAGGGCCTCGAGCGAGGCGGCATCCAGCTTGGGCGAGCCGGTGATGATGCGCTTGATTTCGTGAACGAGCTTGGCCTGGGTTTTTTGCAGGCCAGCCTTGATTTTGTCGAACAGTCCCATGGGAAAATTACCACCAGTGCGGGTTCAAACCGTCGCGGTGCGGACCTGATTTTTCGCGCGGCGTTCCAGCGCGCGGGCTTTGAGGCGTTCCAGATAGGCGAAGGGAATGCGCACGCCGCCGATCAGGGGCTTGCCCTTGTTCATCCCGTGGCAATCGGAGCCGCCGGTGATGAGGAGATGATGCTGGTCGGCGATCATCAGGTAATGCTCGGACATCGAGGTGGAATGCTTGGTGTGAAAGCACTCGATGCCGTCCATGCCGAACGCGACGAGCTCGGGGATGATGTGGTCGTTGCGATTGAGTCCGGGGTGCGCCATGACGGCGAGGCCGCCGGCTTCATGGATGAGCGTGATGGCGTCGCGGGCGGAGATTTTTTCCTTGGGCACCCAGGCCGGGCGGTTGCGCTTGAGGAAGCGGTCGAAGGCTTCGTCGAGCGTGGCGCAGAAACCTTCCTGCACGAGCGCGCGGCCGACGTGCGGGCGGCCGGGAGCCTGGCAGTTGGCGATCGCGAAGACAGTCTCGGCACGCAGGGGGATGTTCAGCTTGTTGAGGCGCGCGACCATTTCGCGGATGCGGTTCTGTCGGACGAGCTGAAACTTGGCGAGTTCGCTCAGCAGGCGCGGGTGGGTGGTGTCGAGGAAGTACCCGAGGATGTGGAGCTCGGTGTCGTGAATCTCGGCGGTGAGTTCGCTGGCGGGGACGAACTCGATGCCCGCCGCCGCGCACGCGACGGCCATGCGCGCGCAGCCCTCGACGGTGTCATGGTCGGTGAGCGCCATGCCCTTGAGATTGTGGCGCACGCCGTGGCCGACCAGCTCCTCGGGCGTGTAGGTGCCGTCGGAGAAGTAGGTGTGCAGATGGAGGTCGGCAAACATGGTGGCGGCGCGTTGGCGGGGTTATTTCACGATGCGCGCCGGCCGCAGCAACTGGCCTTTGATCTTGTCGAGGATGCCGTTGACGAACTTGCCGCTGTCCTCGGTGGAGAACTTTTTCGCAATGTCCACGGCCTCGTTGATGCTCACGACGGGCGGGATGTCGTCGCGGTGGAGCATCTCGTACACGGCGAGGCGGATGATGTTGCGATCCACGACGGCCATGCGGCGCAGGTCCCAATTCTTGGCATGGGTGACGATGTAGGCGTCGATGGCGTCGCGGTGTTCGAGGGTGCCGCGGATGAGGGGATCGGCGAAGAGGCGCGTCGCCGCTTCCTCGGTGCTCGGCGGGGGCGGTTCGGCCAGCGGCTCGTTCCAACGCGCGGGTGCCTTCTCCTCGGCAATCGCCTCCGCCCGCTGCGACCCCCAGAACGATTCCAACGCGTCCGCCAGGTTTTCCGGCGGATTCAGATCGTGCTGAAATAAAAATTGGACCGCGCGTTCCCGCGCATCCCGTCTCGTTCCCATAAGTGTCGAAAATGAATTAGAACCAAGGATCGCGGAAGCAAAATCCCTTTTTGTTGGTGGTTTCTTAACGAAAACAGGGCGAAATCGGGGACGAATCCAGCGCCGACAGGCCGACCAGTTCCTGCCCGCGCGCCCACTTGGCGCGATCCGACAGGCGCTCCAAAACTGAAAATTCCGGTCCCGGCTGCCCGACGTTTTTGTGCCGCGGCGGTTTGGAGTGCGGTGACTGGTCACCGCTTTTGCGCAGGCGACTTGTCGCCGTCGAAGTTCGGTGCGGCTCCGGTCACACGGGCGCGCCCGCGCTGGCGCAAGCCGCGAACGCCCCATCTCATCCTGACGCCTTCCGCAGTTCGACGGCGACAAGTCGCCTTGGGAAAGCGGTGACCAGTTACCGCACTCCAAAACGCCGCCTTGCGTCAGTACCGCGGCACGCGCGGATCGATCTCCTCGGCCCACGCGCCGATGCCGCCCTTGACGCTCTTCACGTACTTGAAGCCCTGCTCGCGGAGGAAGTTCAGCGCCTTCAGCGAGCGCACGCCGCTCTTGCAGTGGATGTAGTACTGCTGGTTCGGATCGAGGTCGGTGAAGGTCTGCGGCAGCGTGCTCAAGGGCACGAGCGGCACGCCGTCGATGTGCGCGATCTGGTGTTCGTCCGGCTCGCGCACGTCGATGACCTTGATGTGGCGCTGCGGTTGGTCGAGGGCCAGCTTCATGTCCTGCACGGTGACTTCATCCGGATTGGAGGCGGGCGTCGCGGGTTCGGCGGAGATGCCGCAGAACTGCTCGTAATCAATCAGCTCCTTGATCGTGGGATTGTCCCCGCAGATCGGGCACTTGGGATCGCGCCGCAATTTCAGTTCGCGGAACTTCATGTCCAGCGCGTTGAAGAGCAGCAGCCGCCCGACCAGCGAGGTGCCCTTGCCCAGCGCGAGCTTGAGAATCTCCGTCGCCTGGATGCACCCGACGATGCCCGGCAGCACGCCCAGCACGCCGCCCTCCGCGCAGCTCGGCACCATGCCGGGCGGCGGCGGCTCGGGATAAAGACAGCGATAACACGGCCCGCCGAGGTGCGGCGCGAACACGCTGGCCTGGCCGTCGAAGCGGAAGATCGAGCCGTAAACATTGGCTTTCTTGAGCAGCACGCAGGCGTCGTTGGTAAGATAGCGGGTCGGGAAATTGTCCGTGCCGTCCACGACGATGTCGTATTGGTGGATGATCTCGAGGGCGTTTTCGCTGCTGAGGCGGACGTTGTGGCGGACGACCTCCACGCCGGGATTGATCTCGTTGATCGTCTCCATCGCTGACTCGGATTTCGGCCGGCCGACATCGCGGGTGCCGTGGATGATTTGCCGCTGGAGATTGGAAAAATCCACGGTGTCGAAATCCACGAGGCCGATCTTGCCCACGCCCGCCGCCGCCAGATACATCGCGATGGGCGACCCGAGGCCGCCGGCACCGATGCACAACACGCTGGTCGCGCAGATTTTCTTTTGCCCGGCCATCCCGACCTCCGGGAGGATGAGGTGGCGCGAGTAGCGGCGGATTTCGTCGTTGTTCAATTGCATAATAAAAAAATGAGGTCGCAGGTTAGTTGGGGCGCGTGATAAATCAAGCGGGCACGCCGGAGACGAGGAACGCGGGTGTTCTTCAAGGCCGAGGCGGTGCGAAAGATGTCGATGAAACCCACAGCGCGGCGGGGGAAGCTCAAAGCTCAAAGCTCAAAGCTCAAGGGAAGGGCCAAGCTCCAGGGGCCAAGGGGCGAATTCGCACCCCGCCCCTGTAGCGCAGGTTTCCAAACCTGCTGTGTCGCCGATTTCCAAATCGGCGGGTGTGGACGGGTTTGGGGCACTCGGATTTTTCCGCAGCGCCGCCCGTGGCCGGACGATCCGCGGGTTTGGAAACCCGCGATACAGCAGGTTTGGAAACCTGCGCTACGATGGGGCCGCGCGCCAAGGTGCCGGAAGCCCGGCTTGGCATCCCCTTGTTCCTTGGTCCTTCCCTTGAGCTTTGAGCTTTATGCTTTGAGCTTTTTCAATCCTGTCTGCCCCGAAATTGCATGAACGCCACGCCTCCCACGACCGCCGCCCGCCTCGCGAAACTCACCGCCCTGCGTCCGCACCTGGCGCTCGTGCTCGGTAGCGGCTTTCAGGGCGTGCTCGACGCGGTCGAAGTGGTGGACGAAATCCCCTACGCGCGGCTGCCGGGCTTTCCGCAACCGACCGTCGCGGGGCACGGCGGGAAGCTCGTCGCGGGCAAACTGGCGGGGCGTCCGGTGCTGCTGCTCTGTGGACGGGCGCATTATTACGAAGGGCATTCGCTGGACGCGGTGACCTTCGCGGTGCGCGTGCTGGCGGCGTTTGGCATTCGCGATCTGGTGCTCACCAACGCGGCCGGCGGGATCAACCGCCGCTTTCGCCCGGGCGATTTCATGCGGCTCACCGACCACCTCAATTTCATGGGCGCAAACCCGCTGCGCGGCGCGGTCCCCGACGGCCAGACGCGCTTCGTAGATCTGAGCCAGACCTACGATGTGCGTTTGGGAAAACTGTTGCAGCAGGCGGCGCGCGGCGTGCGCGTGCCCTTGCGCTCGGGAGTTTATCTCGCCGTGTCCGGTCCCAGTTACGAAACGCCTGCGGAAATCCGGGCTTTCGCGCGCTGGGGTGCGGACGCCGTCGGCATGAGCACCGTGCCCGAGGCCATCGTCGCCCGGCAATGCGGGCTGGCCGTGGCGGGATTGTCGTGCATCACCAATCTCGCGGCCGGCCGCAGCGCCACGCCGCTCTCGCACGACGAGGTGCTCGCCGCGTCGGCCGCGGCGGGCGAGCGGGCGGGACGGCTGTTGACGCGGTTCGTGGAACTTTATGACCAAGGCTGAAAAACAAACATTGGTGGCCGCCGCCGTGG
>BJHT01000072.1 GCA_014193395.1 Verrucomicrobiota bacterium | reverse complement strand
GGGAATCGTGCGTGCGATCCACCGCCGCAAAGACCGCCCCCATGCCGCCCTCGCCCAGCGGCTCCCGCAACTCGAACCGGCCGCCGATGACTTCCCCCGGCAGCCGGCTGGCGCGCAATTCCGGTCCGGCCGCCAGTTCGAGCAGGCACGCCGGGCACAACCCATGGGTCGCCGTCGTGGCGGCGTCGCCGCCACAGTTCGGGCAGGAATCAAATGTCGCCGGCGAGAAAGCAGTTGTCATCTACCCTGCAATACGAACGAATTTTCCCGAGGTGACAAAAAATCTTCGGTTTCACCGTCGATAGGCGCGAAACAACACCTGCAGCTCCTCTTCGATTTCCGCCGCCGTCGTCACCGTCCGCGCCACCTCGTCGCGGACCAACTGCCGGAACCGCTGCCGCAGCCGGTAAACCTCGGCCTTCACTGCCTGCTCAGTCAGCCCCAATTCCACCGCCACGTCTGCATACGGCTCCGGCGCCTCCGTCGCCAGCAGCCGCGACTCGATCCGCCGGAACAACGCGCCCTTTCCCCGCCGGGCAAATTCCAGCTCCAGCTCCGCCAAGACCCGCGCCAGCAGTGCCTCGGCCCACTGTCGCTCGAACGCGGCGTCGGCCGGCGCTGCAGTTTCCCGCACGGAGTCATCCATCGTCACCAGCGGCGGCACCGCGCGACCGCGCCGCACTTCGTCCACGAGGAAATTGCGGAGGGACGTCAGGAGAAAACTCCGCAGCCGGCCACGCGCCGATTCGGCGCGCGCAAAAAAATCGCGCTGCACGGCCCGGGCCAGAAACGTCTGGGCGTGATCCTCCGCCGTCGCGTGATCAAAGCCCCGCCGTTGAATGAAGCCGACCACGGGCGCCCAATAGCGCCGGCACAGCCACTCGAGCGCGGCGTGCCGCTCCGCTTCGGTCGCCGCGCCGGCCGCACACACGACGCTCCAGTGCGTGGTCGGGAAGCGGCCCGCCCGCAAGTCTGGACCCCCCATAGGTGTCAAAGTTTCCATCATTCCACCTTGTCGCCCCTGCCGCCCCCATTCACCGCCGCTGCCCGCCGCCGAAACGGGAACCCAGCACGCCGCGGATGACAGCGCGGTTCACGGCCCGAACGCCGCGTAGTGCGGCTGGCGCTGTTGGAACACATCCAGCAACACGTTGATGTCCACCGTGACTTTCACGCGTGCTTCTTTGCGAGATGTTCGTGGTGGGTTTCCTCGCCCGCGACCTCCGCCGAAATGATGCCGGTGGCCCGCAGCACCTCGGGCGGCAATGGACGCTGCAACTGCTCGCGCAAATTGCGCGCTTGCCGCGCGAGAAACCCCTCCGCCGAAGTCCCCTGCGCGGCGGAGAACTGGCGGAGAAAGGCAAAGTCTTCATCCGGCAGCGGAACCGTGATCGTGCTCATATCGCGACGGTGGCACGCGCTCGCTCCGGTGCCAAGCGCGTGTGTGAATTCGTTCGGTGTCTCGCCCAAGTCGCCGTGGGCCTATTGCCTTTCGGTAATTCCGTTCCGATGGTCGCTGGGTTGCCATCTGCGTGCTCAGCAACTCGCGGCAACCCCAACGGGGTTGTGTCCTCCAGCCCAGGGTTGCGAGGAACGAGCTACCCTGGGTAGGCACCGGAGTGTTTTTCAACCCCAACGGGGTTGTGGCACAGCACCACCGCCGGGCCGCAACCCCGTTGGGGTTGTTGAATGATGGACCGCTTTCCCAGGGTAGCTCGTGCCTCGCAACCCTGGGCTGGAGGCCGGAATCCCGTTGGGATTCTTAGTGGGAATTACCGAAAGGCATTAGCCCTGGACCTGCCCGCCGGGGCGCGGAACACATGGAGCACACACATCTAACGTGCCGCTTTCTGCGGCCGTTCGCGCCGCCCCGATTCACCTTCGCTTCCCGCCGCCAAAGAGGGAACCCATCACGCCGCGGATGATCTCGCGGCCGACGGCGCTGCCGATGCTGCGCACGGCGCTCTTGGCCATCGTGCCCATGAGCGACTCGGGCTGCCGTCCGCGCGGTGCCGATGCGGGCAGGCTGGGCGCGCTCGGCGTTTTTGCTGCACCACCGCCGCCGCCGAAGAGGGAGCCGAGGGAACTGAAGAAGCCGCCCTTTTCGCCGCTGGCGTGGGCTTCCGCGGCGGCGTCGCCGGAGGTGGCGGCCACGCCTTTCAAGCGTTCGTAGGCGGATTCGCGGTCCACGGTTTTCTCGTATTGGCCGAAGACGAGCGACTGCTCGATGATGGCCTTGCGTTGCTCGGGCGTGATGGGGCCGATCTGGCTGCCGGGCGGGCAGATGAAGACG
The DNA here is from genome assembly GCA_014193395.1 of Verrucomicrobiota bacterium. Classification (GTDB taxonomy): domain Bacteria; phylum Verrucomicrobiota; class Verrucomicrobiia; order Limisphaerales; family BJHT01; genus BJHT01. Next base: position 21,337 of record BJHT01000072.1, on the reverse strand, counting down.
CGCTCGACCATGGTGGGCTGGCCTTTTTCATCGAGCAACGAGACGAGCGCCTCGCCGACGCCGAGTTCGGTGAGGACGGTGCCGGTGTCGAACGCGGGGTTCTGGCGGAAGGTGTCGGCGGCGGTCTGCACGGCCTTTTGATCGCGCGGGGTGTAGGCGCGCAGGGCGTGCTGGATGCGGTTGCCGAGCTGGCCGAGGACGTTGTCGGGAATGTCGCGCGGGTTTTGCGTGACGAAGTAAACGCCCACGCCTTTGGAGCGGATGAGGCGGATGACCTGCTCGATTTTCTCGAGCAACGGCGCGGGGATGTCGGAGAAGAGGAGGTGCGCTTCATCGAAGAAAAAGACGAGCTTGGGCTGGGGCAGATCGCCGACCTCGGGGAGGCGCTCGAAGAGTTCGGAGAGCATCCAGAGCAGGAAGGTGGCATAGACCTTGGGCGCCTGCATGAGGCGGTCGGCGGAGAGGATGTTGATGTAGCCGCGGCCCGCCTGGTCGGTCTGCATGAAGTCGTCGAAGTTCAGCGCGGGTTCGCCGAAGAACTTGTCGCCGCCCTGGGTGTCGAGGGCGAGGAGGTTGCGCTGGATGGCGCCGATGCTGGCGGTGGAGATGTTGCCGTATTGCGTGGTGAAGGCGGCGGCGTTGTCGCCGACGTATTGCAGCATCGCGCGGAGGTCTTTGGAATCGAGGAGGAGCAGGCCGTGTTCGTCGGCGACGCGGAACACGAGCGAGATCACGCCGGCCTGGGTGTCGTTGAGCTGGAGCAGGCGCGAGAGCAGGAGCGGTCCCATCTCGGAAATGGTCGCGCGCACCGGATGGCCCTGCTCGCCGAAGACATCCCAGAACATCACGGGGCATCCGCTGAACGTGGGGTTGTCGAGCTTGAGGAGGTTGATGCGCTCCTGGACTTTGCTGGTCATTTTGCCCGGCTGGCTGAGGCCGGTGAGGTCGCTCTTCACGTCGGCCATGAAGACGGGCACCCCCATTTGGCTGAAGTGTTCGGCGAGGAGTTGCAGCGACACGGTCTTTCCCGTGCCGGTGGCGCCGGCGATGAGGCCGTGGCGGTTGGCGAACTGCGGGAGCAGGAAGACGTCTTTTTTGTTGTTGCGACCGACGAGGATGGGTTCCGGGTTTTGGCTCATGGGCGAAGTGTCGGGAGGGCAGGGTAGTGGCTCAAGGAAATAGTCGCGACTGGGGTGGAGTGCGGCCGTCCCCGGCCGCAGCGAGGTCCGCACGCGCGGGGGGTGTGGGGTTGTCGGGCGTCGCACCACGCTCCACCTCGCTGCGCCCGAGGACGGGCGCACTCCGGCCGGCTTGCGCGGAGTGCGACCGTCCCCGGCCGCAGCGGCGTGCGCACGCGCCGGACAGTGCGATCGGCGAGGGCCTGACTGCGCGCTGCCCTTGTAGCGCAGACTTCCAAGTCTGCTGTATCGCGGGTTTCCAAACCCGCGAGCCGTCCTGCCACCCGCAACCCTTCGGCTCGCCGCACGCGCCCGAAACTCCGCGGCCCCTGCCGATTTGGAAATCGGCGATACGGCAGGTTTGGAAACCTGCGCTACGAGATCAGTGCGCGGATGCACGCCCGAAGTACCGCAGACTTCCAAGTCTGCTGTATCGCGGGTTTCCAAACCCGCGAGCCGTCCTGCCACCCGCAACCCTTCGGCTCGCCGCACGCGCCCGAAACTCCGCGGCCCTGCCGATTTGGAAATCGGCGATACGGCAGGTTTGGAAACCTGCGCTACAGGGAGCACTGCGCGGCCACACTCCATCCGAGGCTGGCCCCGCTCCCCTTCTTCCCCCACCATTCTCCCGATGAACCGCACCGAATTCCGCACCCAGCTCGCCACGCTCGACCTCTCCGCGCGCGCCGTCGAGGAACCCTTCCGCCAGCGCATGATCGCACTCCTCGACACGACGCCCGAGTGCTTTCACCGCACTTCCTTCCCCGGCCATTTCACCGGCAGCGCCCTCATCGTGAGCGCCGATGGCGCGCGCGCCCTCCTGCATCACCACCGCAAACTCGACAAGTGGCTCCAGTTCGGCGGCCACTGCGACGGCGACGAAAACATCCTCCGCGTCGCCCAGCGCGAGGCGCGCGAAGAGTCCGGCATCGCCGGCCTCATCACCACCTCCGCGCGCCCCTTCGACCTCGACATCCACGAGATCCCCGCAAAAGGCGGCGAACCGGCGCACCTCCACTACGATGTGCGCTTCGTCCTCATCGCGCCCGAGAACGCCACCGCCACCGCGAGCGAGGAGAGCCACGAACTCCGCTGGTTCACCGCCGCCGAACTCCTCGCCCTGCCGCTCGACACCAGCCTGCGCCGCCTCATCACCAAATGGCAGGCCCTCCTCGTCCGCCGCGGTCATGCCACCACCTGAAATCCTCGGGCCAGCTCGCACCAAGCCAGCTTTGGACTGCGGTGACTCGTCACCGCTTTCCCGAGGCGACTTGTCGCCGTCGAACTACGAGGAGCGTGGTTGTCGAGGGGAGCGTTCACGGCGCGCGCCAGCGGTGGCGTGCGTGCGGGTTTGGGTGCGCACCGACCTCCGACGGCGACAAGTCGCCTGCGCAAAAGCGGTGACAAGTCACCGCACTCCAAACCGCCACGGCATCATCCACCGGTTCGCAACCGACATTACCAACTCCCCCTTCCCACCCGTGTCCATCCGTGTCCGTCCGTGGTTAAAATCCTTCCCATGAAAACCACAAACGCCATCCCCCTCGCCACCGCCTTGCGCCGCGCCTACACCCTCATGCGTCGCCGCCACGGCCATCTCGGCTGGTGGCCCGGCGACACCCCGTTCGAGATTTGCATCGGCGCGATTCTCACCCAAAACACCGCGTGGACCAACGTTGAGCGCGCCATCGCCAACCTCAAACGCGCGAAGGTCCTCGAGCCGCGTAGCATGCTCGAACTCCCCGTGTCCGAGCTGGCCCAACTCATCCGCCCCGCCGGCTATTTCAATGTGAAGGCCCGCCGCCTCATCCCGTTCCTCAACGTCCTAGTCCGCCGGTTCGACAGCGAGATCAAGCTACTCCTCTGCGGTTCCACCCGCACCGTCCGCCACACGTTGCTCGACATCCACGGTATCGGCCCCGAAACCGCCGACAGCATGCTGCTCTACGCTGGCGGGCATCTCAGTTTCGTCATCGACACTTACACCCGGCGCATCTTTTCCCGCCACGGCTGGTGCCAACCCGATACCTCCTATGATGAACTCAAAGCCCTCTGCGAATCCTCACTGAGCCACAAGCCCCCGCGCCAACGCCTCGACTACTGGCAGGACTACCACGCCCAACTGGTGCAAGTCGGCAAAGACTACTGCCGCCCAAAAAACCCGCGCTGCGCCGAATGCCCCCTGCAATGTCTGTTACCCAAGGACGCCTCCGGTCATCCGCAGCCAACGTGGTAGAGCCGCGCCATCGCGAGGAACTAGGTTTGGAGTTCCGCGTTTACGCGGCCCGCTGAGCGCACGCCGCCGGAACCGCGTAAACGCGGAACTCCAAACCGGGATTTTCAAACAGGCTCCAAGGCCGCGTTGCCGCACGTAAAGCTCGCGCGGCTGAATCAGTTGTTAGGAGCGCGTGAGGCACTCAGCCGAACGCATTCCCAAACCATTTCTGAAATTGCTCGCCCACCACCGGCATCGGTTTCTGCTGCCCATTCGCGGCGGCCATCAATCCCATGACCCAGAGCACAAAGAAACAAAGCCCCGCCGCCGGCATCGCGAGAAAACCTACGATGGCACCAATTATGGGGATGACCGCGAGCATCATCATGGCGACCCCAAACACCACCGCTGTGACAAACAACCCCAGACACTGCCGGAGATGATAGGCGCCCAGCGCGGTCTTCTTGTTGCCGTGCATGATGACCGCGACGATGAAACCAATCAGCGTCAGGTAAGCGAGGATGGCGACCGTGCGGTCCTCAGCGACCGGCGGCGGGATTTCGGGTGGAGTGTTCATAGTCGTAGTCGGTGTGGCACCAGTGTGCAGGTCGCGCGGCTACGGATCAAGTCAGCAGCTTCCGGCACGAATCTTCATCTGCGTGGCGGCCTTGGACTCGATATGACGGCCGGTGAGCGGCTTGGTGCCGGTCACGCGGAGACAGCTCACTTGCCAGGTTGCTGTCCGAGGCGCGGGAGTCGTTCTTGTTTAACCCATTCCCAGTAGTCCCGGGCCACGGCTGCTTCGACCAGTTCCGCCCGCAACTTGGATTGGAGCGCCGCCTCGTCGCGAGCCTGCCGGTAGCGGGCGAGCATCTCCGGTCTCTGCGCTGGATCACAGGTGCGAAGGTCGTACTTCGCCGCGTGCAGTCACGCGATGTAGTCAGGTCCGGGCACTGAAGATGGCCTCTCGGGCAGTGACCAGCTCCTCCGGCGAAAAACTGGAGTGCCATTCGCGAAGAGAAATTTGCAGGTCTTCCACGGTGGCGGTGACTCGTTCGGAGGTGACTCCAATGCGGCTCAATTCATCGGCTGAGAAGCCAACCGCGGCTAGCACCAGCCGGTGGCCGATGGCAAGCAGTCCGTGAAGACAGGCGGCGTGGTTGTGCAAACCTTCCTCGGTCGGCGTTCCGTGCAGGAGCCAGCGCTCTTCCAGTTGGCGAAATTTCCCGACGGCCAGTTCCCACTGAAAGAGTTCGCGGGCGAAGGCCTCGCGCCGCTCTTCGTGCCGAACGTCGTGAATCAGTGCCTGCTCCCAAGACCATTCCTCGGGGGTAATTGGCGCGGCGTTCGATATTTGCATGGCCTTAGTATGCCTGCGGATTGGCTATGACTCAAGCCAGCAGCTTGCGACATGCCGCTTCGAGCTTCTTCATCTGTTTGGCGGACTTGGCCTCGATGTAGCAGCGGATGAGTGGTTCGGTGCCGCTGGCGCGGAAGGCGACCCATTCGCGGTTGGGTAGGAGGAATTTGAAGCCGTCAGTCGTGATGAACTTCTCCACCTTGATTCCGCCTATGTCACTGAGACCGGCCTTGAGCTTGCCGAGCAGGGCGTCCTTGGTCTCGGGATTGATTTTGACATTGATGCGGGTGGTGTGGAATTCGCCGGTGTGTTTCTCCAGTTCCTTGAGGATCTGACCGAGTGACTTTTTCTCCGTGGCAACTAACTCGGCCATGAGCAGGCAGGCGAGGACGCCATCCTTCTCGGGCACATGCCCCTTCACACTCAGGCCGCCGCTCTCTTCGCCGCCGACGATGATAGGTTCACTCTCCATGAGTGCGCCGATGTGTTTGAAGCCGACGGGGGTCTCGTGAAGCTTCACGCCGAGCAGTTCGGCCACGGCATCGACTTGATGACTCGTGGGCACGGTGCGGACGACCGCTCCGGTCCAGCCGCGGTTCTTCTTCAAGTGATAGAGTGCGAGCGCAAGCACTTGGTTCGGAGTAAGCCAGGTGCCGTCTTTGTCCACGATGCCGAAGCGGTCGGCGTCGCCATCGAGGCCCAGGCCGAACTGGGCTTTGCCGGCTTTTACGAACTGCGACACTTCCGCCATGCCGGCGGCGTCGGGCTCGGGGTGATGCCCGCCGAAGAGCGGGTTGAGTTCGTTGTGAAAGGTGGTGACTTTCGCGCCGCCATCCTCGGTGAGCAGCGTGTCGAGATAGCCGCGACCGGTGCCATACATCAGCTCGACGGCGACCTTGAGTTTCGCCTTACGAATGGCATCGAAGTCGATGAGTTTGCGAATCTGCTTAAAGTAGTCTGGCTGCGGGTCAATGGTCTTGCATTGGAAGGTACCCACTACGGCGGCTTTGAAGGTCCAACCTTCGGACTGACGCCTGGCGATGTTGGCTTCGACCTGCTTGGTAACCTCAGCGGTGGCTGGCGCACCGTTGTAAGTGGAGAATTTCAATCCCTGATACTCCGCGGGGTTGTGACTGGCGGTCATATTAATTCCGCCGATGGCTTTCCGCACGCGGATGGTGTGTGCGATGACTGGTGTGGGTGCGTCGCGCTGACAGAGCAGGCAGGTGAGTCCGTTGGCGGTGAGCACCTCGGCGACGGCGAGACTGAACTCGCGTCCGAGAAAGCGGGTGTCGTGACCGATGATGACCACGGGTTTGCGGCCGGCGATCGGAGATTTGAGATTTGAAATTTCAGATTTCAAATAGTCCGCGATGCCTTGGGTCGCGAGGCGGACGCCGTCGAAGGTGAAGTCGCGCGCGATCAGACCGCGCCAGCCGGAGGTGCCGAATTTGATGGTCATGGGGGGGAAGAGTTGAAGGGTTGAAGGGTTGAAGGGGTAAAAGGTTAAAGGGCTGAAGGGTTGGAGACGCTAGGAGTTTTCGGACTAGGAATTAGAAGGGCAAAGCCGAAGGTCGGGAGCACTCTTTAACCTTGCAACGAATAAACCCTTCAACCCTGCTTCCCTCGTGATCAGCTTTTCCAGTCAAAGGCCCGCTTCTTCAGCGCATAGAGATAGCCGACGAAGAGGATGCCGAGGAAGGAGAGCATCGCGAAGAAGATCAGGTTCCGCGTGGCGGGATCGGCGAGCAGTTCTCTATACACCACGGCCCACGGGTAGAGGAACACGACTTCGATGTCGAACAGGATGAAAAGCATGGCGACGAGGTAAAATTTGACCGACATGCGCGTGTTGCCGTCGCCGACGGGCAACATGCCGCATTCGTAGGCGGTGTCCTTGATTTTCGAGTTCCGCCCGAGCTTGCCGAGCGCCACCGACAGGATGAGCACGCCGGCGGCGAACGCGACGGCGAGCGCGCCGAGGATCAATACCGGCGCATATTGGAGCAACTGCGATTCCATGGACCCGGACGCTAGGAATGGGCTTGGCCTTTAGCAAGGCGAAAGGCCGGAGGCGCAAAGCCGTTGGCACAGCTCAGTTTCTTGCGCCGATCGGCGGCAGCCCCGCCGGAACGATCGGAAATAGCCCAGCACTTCAGTGCTGGGTTGGCGGATGGAGAACCACAATGTCCCGTCGGGGACGAAAGAAACTCCACGCCCAAGCTTCCTGTCGTCCCTGACGGGACCTGCATCGTCGCCACCGCGACTCAGCACTCAACTGGCGCGCTATTGTCTTCCGCCCTCTGGGCTAGAAATGGGAACCGTGCCTCCCGAGGAAACGAAGATGCGCTCAACCCGGTATCCGCAGCTCCGCAATTTCGTATGGGCTGCGTTTTTGGTGATCGGTAGGCACCCGCCGGTTGCGGGGCTTTTCCCCAGCCTTTCTTCAGGCTTTGCGAAAGCACCACGAGCGATAAGAAAGCTCGCCGGTCTGAAGCGCCACATAGACGCGCGATCCGGGGACGCCCGCGAAATCCCGACCGAGCGCGTGCAAGAACCGCGGCAGCCGCTGGCGGATGAGCGCCGCGCTGCGGGCCGCATTGCAATCCATGCCGCGCAGCACTTCGGCCCCGATGTCGCGCGACCGGACGATCGACAACGGCGCGGCGGCGATGGCCTTTTCCCAGTCGGCGATGCCATCGCGGAAGCGGAAGTCGGCATAGAGAAAATGCCCGCCGGGCCGCAGCACGCGCGCCACTTCGGCGAGGAAACCGGGAAAATCAGGATAACAATGCGAGGCCTCCACATTGATGACGGCATCAAGAGTGCAGTCGGGAAACGGGAGTCGCTGCGCATCGCCTTGCTGAAACGTGAGGCCGGTCACCCGGTGACGTTGCTGACAAAAGCGGATGCCGGTCGGGTTAAGGTCGAGGCCGATGTAACTCGCCGGTTGCATGGTGCGGGTGATCCACGACGCGCCGCCGCCGTGGCCGCAACTGACTTCGAGCACTTGTTTGCCGCGCAGTTCCACCTGTGAAGCGACGTGGTGATAGAGCTGGATGCATGCGCGATTCGGCTCGTCCCCGGGATCGAGTCGCAGTCCGACGGGCGGGTCTGTCTCGAAGGCGTAGTTGAGAAACAGCACTTCCTCGCCGCGGAGCCGCCGGGTGAGGAACGGATACCACAGCCGCCACACGGCTTTGCGAATCGGGCCGACTGAAAACAAGTGGTCGATGAGAGACATGCTGATAAAGCTAGAAAGCGCAGTTCAACCACGGATGCACACGGAATGACACGGATAGGAACGGGAGGTTCAACAGTCCGGCGTTCACCCAGCAGTGAAGTGAAGGAGGCCCGTTTCCAGCCGTGGTTAGCGGTGTTTATCCGTGGCTTCTCAGCGCCAAGGCATCGTCCAGGATAAGTGCAACCGCGGTACTCGATGCCGGCACCAGGGCGACGGCGCGGAGCCAAGCAACGCCGCCCCGTTCAGGCTCCGGCGTCGGGCGCCGGCTCGGCGGGGGCGGCCGGTGCGGCGGTATTCGTGGCGGCCGGCGAGCGGGCGGCCTCGAGATGTTGGCGGCGCTTCTCTTCTTTCTTCGCCTTTTTCTCCATTTCCCGGCGGCGTTTCTCGAACTGATAGTTGGTCTTTTGCATATTCGTCTGTGCAGCTTGTCAGGTGAAAGCTCCCAGAGCGAGCGGCGAATCCCACCTTCTGAGCGAACTGCGGCGAGAGAGACTTTGGAGGACGAACTGGTTCGACCGAAGCCGGGGACCGCTCTCTCATCTCCGCGCCCCGTTCAATCTGGAAACAGCCGTTGGAGAGACCACGAAAGCCGCGCGCGATTCGCGTGCTCTTGGTGGGAAGCGGCCTGCGGAAATCTCACCCGAAGAAGCAATGGTGGGGATCCTCGTCAACCACTCGGAGGGCGGCGGCCAGCGATTTCACTTCCGGGCAGGGTTGATAGCCATGCCATTTGCCGTCGGCCCGCTTCCAGAAGAGGAGCCAGACTCGGGCGGTGCGGACATATCGTATCTTCGCGATGGATTCCTCGACGAACTGGCCGGGCTGATTGAAGACCGGCCGCACAAAGAAAAGCTCCACCGCCTGACCGGTGAAACGCTGCCCCTCCCGCATCCTGTCCCGCAGTTGCAGGGGCGGACGCCGCTTGGACCAGATCAGTTCTTCGACCACGCCGGTGTGCTCGGCGATTTCAGCGTCCGTGAAGCTCATAAAAAGTAAGTCGATGAATCTAAGATCGGTGGCGCTCGCGAGGCGGCTGGGACTAAATTCGCCCGCCCGTCTCGCGCCGCCGCGCCACTCCACTCAAGGAGCTGCCTTCAGCATCCCCTGCTCGCCGAGCCATTCCAGCGAACGCTTTTGCCACGCATCCCATTCCGCGCCCTTGTAGCCGCTGTAACCGTGATTGCCCTTGGGGAATTCCTGCAACTCCACCGGCACACCTTTCGCCTTGAGCGCCTCGTAAAACATCTGGCTGTGCGCCACCGGCACCACCGCGTCCGTCCGCGCGTGAGTGAGGAACGCCGGCGGCGTCTTGTCCGTGACCTGTTTTTCGTTCGAGAAAAGCTCGATGAGTTCGGGTGACGGCGACGGCCCGAGCAGATTCCGGCGCGAGCCGCCGTGCGTCTTCTCGCCCATCGTGATCACCGGATAAACGAGCACCATGAAATCCGGGCGGCAGCTCAGCCGCTCAATCGGGTCCGCCGACTTTTCATTACCGCCATCGAAGTGCGTTCCTGCCGTCGAGGCGAGATGGCCGCCCGCCGAGAAGCCCACGATCCCAATCCGGCGTGCATCAATCTTCCACTCGGCTGCGTGCGACCGCACCACGCGGATGGCCCGCTGCACATCCAGCAACGGCCGATGATAATTGCCCGCCGGCAACCGATACTCCAGCACCACCCCGGCGATGCCATGCGCGTTGAGCCAGCGCGCGATCCTGTGTCCCTCGCCCTCCACGACACGTCCGCCATAGCCACCGCCCGGACAAATCACCATCGCCGCACCCGTGGCCTTGGTGGCTTCGGGCAAATGCACCGTGATCGGTACTTTCACCTTCTCTGACTTGCCTTCTCCCAGCGGCGCTTCGTCGGGCCAAATAGTCAGGCGCAGCGGCTCACCCGCACGGGACGATGCAGTCAAAGTAGCGAACACGGCGCATAGCATCAGGGTTGTTAACGGCAGGAAACGGACGGCGGTGATTTGCATGAGCCGAGGTTGCCGTGCCACCGCGAGCAAAGCAACCGTCGCGGGCAGAAAGGAATGGTTTCGCTCCCGTCCGAAAAACTTTGGTTAAACCACGGACAAGTACCGATAAACACGGATAGGAGCGGGCTTCTCGACTGTTAGCGGTTCACTGAGTGAGTAAGGTCGCGGAAATTAGTTTCCGTCCGTGGTTAAAATTCTCCCTTCAGGTTTACGCCGACATTTTCCCTGTCGGCTGTGCGCGATCCTCCCGCATACTCACCGCCACATGATGACCGATGAAACCAAGCCGCCCGGGTGGCGCTTCGACAACACCTACGCCCGCCTGCCGTCGGCGTTTTACTCCCGCGTCCAGCCCACGCCCGTCGCCGCGCCGCGCGTCGTCCTCTTCAACCGTCCGCTGGCGCAATCACTCGGCCTCGATCCCGCGGCCTTGGCGGTCCCGGACGCCGCCGCCTTCTTCACCGGCAACCAGCTTTTCCCCGGTGCCGAGCCAATCGCCCAAGCCTACGCCGGACATCAGTACGGCCATCTCACCCGCCTCGGCGACGGACGCGCCATCCTGTTGGGCGAACACCTCACGCCCGCCGGCCAGCGCTTCGACATTCAGTTGAAAGGAGCCGGCCCCACGCCCTATTCGCGCCGCGGCGATGGCCGCGCCGCTCTCGGCCCCATGCTGCGCGAGTATGTGATCAGCGAGGTCATGCACGTCTTCGGCATTCCGACCACGCGCAGCCTCGCCGTCGCGAGCACCGGCGAACCCGTCTATCGCGAAACACCGCTCCCCGGCGCGGTTCTCACCCGCATCGCCGCAAGTCATATCCGCGTCGGCACCTTCGAATACTTCGCCGCGCTCGGTGACACCGACAGCTTGCGCGTCCTCGCCGACCACACGCTTCGCCGTCACTTCCCCGACCGCGTCGAGTCGGAAAATCCCATTCTCGGAATGTTGGAGGAAGCAATCGAACGCCAGGCCTCCCTCATCGCCCACTGGATGCGCGTCGGCTTCGTGCATGGTGTCATGAACACCGACAACATGGCGCTCTCCGGCGAGACCATCGACTACGGTCCCTGCGCCTTCCTCGACGCCTACGATCCAGCCGCCGTGTTCAGTTCCATCGACCAACACGGTCGCTACGCCTTCGGGCAACAACCCGGCATCGCCGCATGGAATCTGGCCCGTCTCGCCGAAGCCCTGCTGCCCGTCCTGCACCCGGAGCCGAACACCGCCATCGCCCGCGCCAACGAACTCCTCGAATCTTTCTCCGCGCGGTTTCACCTCCACTGGCTCGCCACCCTCCGCGCCAAACTCGGCCTCTTCACCGCCGAACCGGAAGACGCCGTCCTCGCCGAGGACTTGCTCGCATGGATGCACCAGGCCCGCGCCGACTACACCCACACCTTCCGCAACCTCCGCCCCGCCGCCGCCCCGTCACCCACTGCTCCGGCCGACGCCACCTTCACTGCTTGGCACAACCGCTGGACCGCGCGCCTCGCCCGCCAACCCCAGTCATTGACCGAAGCGGCGCAACTCATGAACGCCCACAACCCCGCTGTAATTCCCCGCAATCACGCCGTCGAAGCCGCCCTCGCCGCTGCCACCACCGCGAACGATCTCGCGCCGTTCCAACGCCTCCTCACCGCGCTCGCCACTCCCTACGAAGAAGTCGGCCAGCCCGACGAACTGGTGAATCCGCCGCCGCCCGGCACCCCGGCCTGTCGGACTTTCTGCGGCACCTGAACCGGGGGTGGAAAGCGGAGCTGAGGAGGGAGCGGGGCTGCGTGCGGAGCACCAACCGCGGCGGGTGGGAGAGCACGCCGGAGTTCGGGATTTCCAGCGGACGCGGAATTTCGTGGCTGCTGCGGCTGGTCTGCGACACAGCAGCGCACCGGGGTGGGCTTGGTTGTCATTGCGGCGCGCGTCGGCGGCATGGCAGCATTTGGGCATGAAATATCGTCGCTTTGGTCGGACTGAACTGTTGATGCCCGTGTTTTCCTGCGGGGGGATGCGGTATCAGTTCAAGTGGCAGGATGTGGACCCGAAGGAGGTGCCGGTGGAGGGACAGGCGAATCTGGAGGCGACGATCCGGCGGGCGGTGGAGTTGGGGATTAATCATATCGAGACGGCGCGGGGGTATGGGTCGTCCGAGATGCAACTAGGATGGGTGCTGCCGAAGCTACCGAGGGATAAGATCATCGTGCAGACCAAGGTGGCGCCGCACGCGTCGGCGAAGGAGTTTTTGGCGACGTTCGAGAAATCCATGAAGTATCTGCGGCTGGACTATGTGGATTTGCTGTCACTGCACGGGGTCAACAACCGGCAGTTGCTGGACTGGTCGGTGCGCAAGGGTGGATGTGTCGAGGCGGCGCGGCAGTTGCAGCGCGAGGGACGCATCCGGCATCTGGGTTTCAGCACGCACGCGACGGAAGACATCGTGCTGGCGGCGGTGGAGACCGGGGAGTTCGATTATGTGAACCTGCACTGGTATTTCGTGAATGACTTGAACTGGCCGGCGGTGGCGGCGGCGGCGCGGCGGGACATGGGGGTGTTTATCATCAGTCCGAATGACAAGGGGGGTAAGTTGTATAGTCCGCCGCCGCGGTTGCGGGAGTTATGCGCGCCGCTGACGCCGATGCAATTCAACGCGCTCTACTGTCTCGCGCGGCCGGAGGTACACACACTCAGTTGCGGTGCAGCGCGGCCGGCGGATTTTGATGAGCATGTGGCGGGATTGGAGTTTTACGATCGGATTCCCGAGACGATTGCGCCGATTGAGCGGAAGTTGCGGGAAGAGATCGAACGAAGGGTCGGCAGGGATTGGGTGGAGCGGTGGGAGGAAGGGTTGCCGGACTATCTCGCGGTGCCGGGGCACATTCATTTGAAGGAGATATTGCGGCTGTGGACCTATGTGAAGGGATTGGATTTAGTAGAGTGGGGTAAGATGCGCTACAACCTGATGAGTCAGGGCGACCATTGGTTTCCAGGGGAGACGGCGGGGAAGGTGGATGAGTTGGATCTCGGGGTGGCGCTGAAAGGGAGTCCGTTTCGGGACAAGATACCGGGGATGTTGCGGGAGGCGCATGACTTGTTGAGTGATGCGCCGCGGAAACGGTTGAGTCAGCGGTAGGGATGCCAGGCGGTAAACCACTAACTGGCACTAACCTGCACTAATCAAACGCCCTGGCAGCTTTCACTGCGTGGGTGGACACAGATACGTTTTATTGGTGCCAGTTAGTGCCGGTTAGTGGTGGGACCTTAGCCGTGGTTTGGCAGATAGCGCGGGATGGAGGTGCTCGTAAGTACTGCCGGATTTGGGAAGGGAATGGGAGAGCGCCGACTGGGGGTGATTCGGGAGCGCTTGGGAGTGATTCTGGTCCCTCCCGGGGAAACGGTTAGAGTCGCCTTACGTCGTCTCCTACATTGGTGGATCAGGAGTAGTGCGGGGGTTTGGAGTGGTCGGCGTGGATGCGCTCGAGTTCCTGGTTGGCGAGGAGTTCGGTGGTGGTGCGCTGCTGGAACTGGAGGCGGGTGAGTTGTTTGTCCTGCTCGGCGACGATGCGGTTGAGGTCGTCGCAGAGTTTCTCGAGGTGGGCGAGGTGGGATTCCACGCGGATGAGGCGGGCTTCCAAGGTTTCGTTCATGTGGCGGCGAGGATGGGGTCAGCCGCGGGCGAAGGCGAGTTCGTCGTCTTTGACGGTGACTTTGATCTGGTCGCCGGGCTTGAAGTCGCCGTTGAGGAGCTTGGTGGCGAGGGGATCGAGGAGTTTGTCCTGAATGGCGCGCTTGAGGGGGCGCGCGCCGAACTGCGGATCGTAGCCTTCGCGGGCGATGAGTTTCTTCGCGGCGGCGTTGACGTCGAGGGTGAGGCTTTGCGCGGCGAGGCGCTGGCTCACGCGGATGAGCTGGATGTCCACGATGCGGGCGAGCTGCTCTTCGGAAAGGCTGTGGAAGATGATGGTGTCATCGACGCGGTTGAGGAACTCGGGGCGGAAGAGGCGCTTGAGTTCACTGCGCACGCGGGCCTCCATTTCGCGGAGGTTGGCCGGACTGGTTTTGCCGTCCATGAAGTACTCCTGAATGATCGGCGAGCCGATGTTGGAGGTCATGATGACGATGGTGTTCTTGAAATCGACGGTGCGGCCCTGGCCGTCGGTGAGGCGGCCGTCGTCGAGGACCTGGAGGAGGACGTTGAAGACGTCGTGGTGGGCTTTTTCAATCTCATCGAAGAGCACGACGGAATAGGGGCGGCGGCGGACGGCTTCGCTGAGCTGGCCGCCTTCTTCGTAGCCGACGTAACCGGGAGGCGCGCCGACGAGGCGCGAGACGGTGTGTTTCTCCATGTACTCGGACATGTCGATGCGGACCATCGCCTGCTCGTCATCGAAGAGAAACATCGCGAGCGCGCGGGCCAGCTCGGTTTTGCCGACGCCGGTGGGGCCGAGAAAAATGAATGAACCGATGGGACGATTTGGATCTTGGAGACCAGAGCGGGCGCGGCGGACCGCGTTGGAAACCGCGACGATGGCTTCGCGCTGGCCGATGACGCGGTCGCCGAGGCGGGCTTCCATTTTCACAAGCTTCTCGCGCTCGCCCTCGAGCATCCGCGTGACGGGAATGCCGGTCCACGAGGAGACAACTTTGGCGATGTCTTCGTCGGTGACTTCCTGGGAGAGAAGGCGCGGGCCGGAGGGTTGTTCGCGCAGGCTTTTCTCGGTGCTGGCGAGCTTGCGCTGCAGCTCGGGGATGCGGCCGTATTGGATTTCCGAGGCGAGGCCGAGATTGCCCTGGCGGCGGGCTTTTTCGAGGTCGGCTTTGGCTTCCTCGACGCGGGCGTTGACGATGCTGACGGCGTCGAGGGCGGACTTTTCGTTCTGCCACTGGGCGTTGAGCTGCTTGGATTTTTCTTTGAGGTTGGCGAGGTCGGCGTCGATTTTTTTGAGGCGTTCCTTGCTGGCGTCATCCTTTTCCTTGGCGAGGGCGGTGCGCTCGATCTCGAGCTGCATGATCTGGCGGTCGAGTTGGTCGATGGCGGTGGGTTTGGAGTCGAGTTCCATCTTGAGGCGCGAGGCGGCTTCGTCCATGAGGTCCACGGCCTTGTCGGGGAGAAAACGATCGGCGATGTAGCGATGCGAGAGCGTGGCGGCGGCGACAATGGCGGCGTCCTGGATGCGGACGGCGTGGTGGACTTCGTAGCGTTCCTTGAGGCCGCGGAGGATGGCGATGGTGTTTTCGACGGTGGGTTCGGCAACCAGCACGGGCTGGAAACGGCGTTCGAGCGCGGGATCTTTTTCGATGTGTTTGCGGAACTCGTCGAGCGTGGTCGCGCCGATGCAGCGGAGTTCGCCGCGGGCGAGCGGGGGCTTGAGCATGTTGCCGGCGTCCATCGAGCCTTCGGCCTTGCCCGCGCCGACGATGGTGTGGAGTTCGTCGATGAAGAGGATGATCTGGCCTTCGCTGGCGGTGACTTCTTTGAGGAAGGCTTTCAGGCGGTCCTCGAATTCGCCGCGGTATTTCGCGCCGGCGATCATCGCGCCGAGGTCCATGGAGACAAGCCGCTTGTTCTTGAGCGACTCGGGCACGTCGCCGCTGATGATGCGGCGGGCGAGACCCTCGACGATGGCGGTTTTGCCGACGCCGGGTTCGCCAATGAGGACGGGGTTGTTCTTGGTGCGGCGGGTGAGGACCTGCATGACGCGACGGATTTCGTCGTCGCGGCCGATGACGGGATCGATCTTGCCGGCGCGGGCGAGGGCGGTGAGGTCGCGGCCGTATTTTTCGAGGGCTTGGAATTTCCCCTCGGGATTTTCATCGGTGACGCGCTGATTGCCGCGGAGTTCCACCAGCGCCTTGAGGACGAGGTCGCGTTTGAGGCCGTGGGCGGCGAGGATTTTCTTCAGGCTCGCGCCGCCTTTTTCGAGGATGCCGAGGAGGAGATGCTCGGTGGAGATGAAGTCATCCTTGAGTTTCGCGGCGTCGGCCTGGGCGGTGTCGAGGGCCTGCTTGAGTGACTGGCTCGGGAAGACATCGGAGGAGCTGGTGCCGGAGACTTTCACGCGGCGGCCCAGCTCGGCCTCGAGGTCGGCGGTGAGGCGCGGGAGGGCGACGCCGAGTTTTTGGAGGAGCTGGGGGATGAGACTCTCGGGCTGCTGCGCGAGGGCGAGCAGGAGGTGGTCGCAATCGAGTTCCTGATGCGACCGGGCGTGGGCGAGTTGCTGCGCGGAATGCAGCGCTTCCTGGGCTTTGGTGGTTAGCTTTTCGGTTTGCATAAGTGGGGGCATTTTTACCGACGAAACCGGGTTTTTTCAAGGCTGGGATTGGCGAGGATGCAACCGATTTTGGCGGAAGAGACCGGCGGCGGGGAAGTGGGAAAGTAATTAGTAATTAGTGATTAGTAATTAGTGGGTGAGCGTTCGGCGGGGCCTGCGGGGTAGATTTGAGATTTGAAATCTGAGATTTCAGATAGCTGATTTGCCACGGCAGAACTCTGGTGGTCGGCAGCGTTCGCTAACTTACTGATTACTAATCACTAATTACTAATTACTTTTCCACGCTGGTCCTGGGGGATGCGGAAAAAGAACAACCCCGCATCGACGACGATGCGGGGTTGGCGTGGAAAGAAGGGGAGGCTACTTCTTCAACGTCCCCGCGGGGGCGGTGACGTTGAGCTGGGTGAGAATTTCGTCGGTGAGGTCGGCCTGACCGCTTTTGAAGAGGATGACGGGGGTGGTGTTGATGCTTTCGGCGGCGGTGTCGATGACGAGGTTGTACTCGGCGGCCTTGGCCTTGGTGTTGATGAGTTCGCGAATCTCATTGAGGATTTTCTCGCGCATCAGGCGCTGTTGCTCGCTGATCTGGGCGCGGGCGGAGCGCTCGAACTGTTTGATGCTCTGCTCGATTTCATTGATCTCGAGGAGCTTGGCTTCGGCGGCTTTCTTGCGCTTGTCCTTCTCCTCGATTGAGACAGCGGCGTCGTTGGCGCTGTCGAGAACCTTTTTGTACTCTTCAGTAGCCTTTTGGTAGTCCTCGACCATGAGCTTGTTCTTCTTCTCGAACTCAGCGGCCTTCTCGCGGAGGGAGCCGTCGGCCTGCTGGGTCTTCCAGTAGCCGTCGAAAACCCGCTTGAGGTCGATCGTGGCGATCTTGTTCTGCGCGAACAGGCCGGGGCCGGACAGGAGCAGCAGGCCGAGGACGAGACCGGCTTTTAGACTAGGCAGTGACATAGGTAGTAAGTAGGGAACTCAAAACTCGCGGGTGTAACCGACGCTGAACTGGATGCGGCCCGATTTGCTGGTCTTGCTGTCCGTCTTGAGCGGACGGGCGTAGTCGAGCCGGAGCGGTCCGAGGTTGGGGATGTTCAGGCGGATGCCGATGCCGACGTCGTCTTGATAGATGGTTTCGCCCACCCCCGGATTAAAGCTGAAGGGTTGGGAGAAGACGTTGCCGATGTCATAGAAGGCGGCCAGGCGGACGCGATCGATGACCGGGATGCTGTATTCCGCGGTGCCCATGTAATAGGTGTCGCCGCCGAAGGGCTCGTTGTTCGAGTCGCGCGGGCCGACCTGCGGGTAGCGATAGCCACGGAGGGTGTTGGCACCGCCGAGGAAGTAGCGATAGAAGAGCGGGACGCGCTTGCCGTTATCCCAGGGCGAACCAAAGCCGGTGCGGGCGTTGAGCTCGAGGACGTGGCCTTCCGCGAGACCTTTGAAGTACCAACCGGTGCGGAGTTCGAGCTTGTAGAACGCGGCATCGCCCCCGAGCGGGCCGCCGGCAATTTCGCCGGTGAGTTCGGTCTTCTGACCCTTGTTCGGGAGGAAGCCGCCGCCGCGCGTGTCATAGGCGAGGGAAGCGCCAACCTTGGAAACCAACTGGTCGCCGGCTTCCGATCTGAGTTCCGGCGAGGCCGAGGCCGCGACGCGGTTGATGCCGATGCTTTCAACAGTGTAGTTTAGGCCGCCGATGAGGAAGTCACTGCCGAGGGTGCGGGAGAGACTCAAGCGCGCGCCGGTCTGGCGTTCTTCGTAGATGGCGCTCTGATAACTCATGTTGCGGTGGTAGAGATCGACGCCGAACTGGAGTTTGCGCTCGAGGAACCACGGCTCGATGAAGGAGATGACATAGTCCTGCCGCTCGGTGCCGAAGGAGGCGCGGGCGCGGAATTTCTGGCCGGCCCCGGTGAAGTTCCATGGCTTGAAGAGATCGAAGTTGGACTGACTGACTTCGACGAAGCCGATCAAACTGTCGATGGAGCTGAAGCCGGCGCCGACCGTCATGTTGCCGGTGTTCTTCTCTTCGACGTTGACGATGAGGTTCTTGCGGTTGGGAACGTCGGTCGGCTCGGGCTGAGTCTCGACCTTCTCGAAGAAGTTCAAGCCCTCGAGCCGATGTTTGCTCAGCTTGACCTTGACGTTGTTGTAAGTCTCGCCGGGGGCGACGGACAATTCGCGGCGGATGACTTTGTCCTTGGTCTTGGTGTTGCCCCGAATCTCGATCTTCTCGATGTAGGACTTATCCTTCTCGTCTATCTGATGGACGAGATCGATGTTACCCGTCTCGGTGTTGGCCTTCTTCTCGGCGACGACATGAGTGTCGATGTAACCTTTGTCGCCGTATTTGTCGCGGAGCTTTTCGAGGTCTTCGTTCAGCGTCTTCGGAGAGAGAACGGATCCGGGGACGAGCTTGAGTTCCTTGCGCAACTCATCGTTGTTGAAGAGGGTGTTTCCCTTGAAGGAGAGTTCACCCACCTTGTATTTCTTGCCTTCGTTGACGGCCAGTTTGATGGCCATCTGGTTGGGGGTGAGTTCCTCGAATTTGACATCCTTCAGCTCGAAATCGATGTAGCCGAGGTTGTGATAGAATTCGGCGAGGCGTTCCTTGTCGTCCTCAAATTCCTCTTCCTTGAGTACGCCGGTGCCGGTGAGCCAGGACCACATGCCGCGCTTGCGGGTCTTGAGCACCTTCTGGAGTTGTTTCTGCGGAAAGGACTCGGCGCCGACGAATTCGACGGAGGCGATCTTGACCTTGGGGGCTTCCTCGACCTCGAAGACCACCGAGCCACGCCCGGCGCTCTCGTTGATCTTCATGTTGTATTTGACCTTGGTCTTTTGGTAGCCGGATTTCTGGTAGAGTTCGGTCAGTTCCTTGGCGTCGGCGAAGAGCTTCCGTTCGTCGAGCGGTTCGCCGACTTTGGCGGTGAGTTTCTTCTGCAGCTTGGAGGTGCTGAACTTCTTGTTACCCTCGAACTTGATGTCAGTCAGGACGGGTTTGCCCTGGACAACATAGGAGAGCTTGATGCCGGTGGCGGCGAGATCCTCGACGACGCGGATGTTATGGAAATAACCGGTGCCGTAGAGGGTCCGCACGTCCTCGTCCACGGCGGTGCGCATGTAACTGTCACCCACGCGCACGCGGATGTGCGAGCGGATAAGATCGTCACTGACCGCCTGGGGGCCGACGTGCTTGATCTCGATCTTATCGACACGGGTGGGGGTCTGGCTGTAGGCGGGGGGAACCCAATAGACTAGCAGCGCGATGAGCAGGCTGTAACGACGAAGCAGGGATTTCATGCGGTTTTCTTAGTTGGGGACATCCGTCGCGCTGACTTTCGCAGCGCTCTCAAATCTTGTGTAGCCTTTCATGAACACCAGCGGCACTTCCCCGGTGGGGCCGTTGCGCTGTTTGGCGATAAGCAGGCCGACGGGAACGGCGTCACCGGTGGCTTCTTCGCGCGGCGGACCATCTTCTTCGTCGCCGCTGCTCGGCCGGTAGAGGAGCGCCACCACGTCGGCATCCTGCTCGATCGATCCAGACTCGCGCAGGTCGGACAGTCGGGGTTTGCGGTTCTTGTCCCGCTCCATGTCGCGGTTCAACTGGCTCAAAACAATGACTGGCACCTTTAATTCCTTAGCCAGGGCTTTGACGCCGTTGGAAATATCCGCGATTTCCTGCTGCCGGTTTTCTGCTTTGCGCGCAGTAGAGTGAAGCAGTTGGAGGTAGTCAATTACAAAGAGCTTGATGCCATACTGTTGGGACAAGCGCCGGGCTTTGGCGCGCAATTGCAGGATCGAGAGTCCCGCAGTGTCATCAATGAACAGCGGCGCGCCAGCCATCTTGCCCGCCGCCCCGGTGAGCCGCGGGAAATCACGCTCGGCGAGGAACCCATCGCGGATGCTCTGGAGGTTCACGCGGGCGCGGGAGCACAACATGCGCAGGACAAGCGACTCGGCGGTCATTTCCAGACTGAACACGCCGACGGGGAGTTTCTCCTCGAGGACGACGTGCTCGACGATGTTCATCGCGAGGGAGGTCTTGCCCATGCTGGGCCGCGCGGCGAGCACGATCATTTCGCCGCCGTGCAGGCCGCTGGTCATCTTATCCAAGTCGGAGAAACCAGTCGGGATGCCGGTGAGCATGCCCTGGCCCTGATGGTACTTCTCAATGGTGCCGATCGCGTCGTGGACGAGCGATTTCATCGAGCGGCTGGTTTTCTCGACGCGTTCCTCGCTGATGCGCAGGACATCGCGCTCGACTTCATCCAAGAGGGAATCCAGTTCGCCCTCGTAATCGTAGGCCCGCCCGACGGCATCGGTGCAGGTGACGATCATCTTCCGCAGGAGCTGTTTCTCGCGGACGATTTCGAGGTAATAGCCGAGGTTCGCGGCGGAGGGGACGCCGTCCTGCAACGCGCCGAGATACTCGACGCCACCGATGGAATCCAATTGCCCGCGATCCTTCAGCTTCTGCTGCACCGTGATCAGGTCGATCGGGGTTTTGGCATCGTACATCTCGACCAGCACCTCGAAGATGGTCTGATGCCGCAGGTCGTAAAAGACGCCCTCGGCGCGGGGCAGTTTCTCGAGGCAGACCCCGAGGCTGTCGTTCGGAGAAATCAGCGCGCACCCGAGCACGCCCTGCTCGGCCTCGGTGGAATGCGGCGGCAGACGATCCACCTTGAGCACGTCGGCGCCACCACCTTTGCGCGCCTTGGACCGTTTCAGGTCGGGCGCGCGCGGGCCGTCAGCGGCTTCGAGGGAGTCGATCATCGCGGCGAAGGAAATAGGAATTCGCGTCGCGAAGCAACGCCGAGTTCCAGCAATCCGTTCACAAGTTATTCACAAGCCGGGGAGCATAGCACGAGTTGGGCGGAAAGGGCGTGAAATCTGGGGTTCCGGGCAGGTGCCGACGCGGCGCGGACGGGGCGAAGGCGAACAGACGCGGGAATCTGCTTGGTGATAAAGAGGGTGTTGCGAAAGGGAAAGTGCGAGGTGTTGATTTCATTGGCGATTTCGCGTGTTTGCAAAAATGCCGCCTCAAAACAACGGCGCGTCCTCCCCCGGTAGTTCCAAGGACAGCTGTGTCGGCG
>BJHT01000071.1:16794-23720 GCA_014193395.1 Verrucomicrobiota bacterium | reverse complement strand
CGCCGATGACATTGGATTGCACGGGGAAGGAGGCGTTTGCGGCGGTGCGGAATGGGTGGCGGGTGAAGGATCCGTATTTGAACAAGGTGGCGGTGTGGACTTATTACCAAGGCTCGAAACGTGAGGCGGGGGTGGATGAGGGGCAGACTACCGTGGCGTTTGTACCGGAGAAGGGGTGGTTCTGGCATATCCCGCAGCACAATGACATGGTGAGTGTGGGCGTGGTGGCGGAGGGGAAGTATCTGGCGCGGGACGGGGTGCGGGATCACGAGACGATGTTCCAGCGGGAGGTGATGGAGAATTTGTGGATCAAGGAGCATTTGGCGGCGGGGCGGCAGGTGGGGCCTTACTATCTTACGAGTGAGTATTCGTTTCATGCGCGGCATTGCGGGAGTGAGGGGTTGTTGTTGGTGGGGGATGCGTTTTGTTTTCTCGATCCGGTGTTCAGCAGCGGGCTGATGCTGGCGCTGAAGAGCGGGGTGATGGCGGGGGAGGCGGTGCATGAGGCGCTGAGGGCGGGAGATTTTGCGCCGGAACAGTTCGCAGGTTATGCGACGGGGCTGCGGCGGGGAATCGAGAACATGCGCAAGCTGGTGTATGCATTTTATCATCCGAGCTTCAGCTTCAAGGATGTGATCATGAAGTATCCGGATGCGGCGGGGGACATCACGGATTGTCTGAGTGGGGATGTGGACAAGGATTTTACGCAGTTATGGGAGAGGATACGGGAATTTGCGCCGGTGCCGGAGGAATTGCCGGTGGGGCAGCCACTGGGTGGTGAGCCTGCGCTTTCGTAACCACGGATAAGCAAGGATAGACGCGGATGAAAACCAGTTGCTGCCGCTTGACTCTCTCATTGATTGCGGATTTGGCCCCTACCCTTTTACTATCTGAGTATTATCCTAGTCTCGTCGGTGGCTAAGAATTCTCTGTGAACATCGTACAAATCACTCCGGGGGCGGGCGGGATGTATTGCGGGAATTGTTTCCGTGATAATGCGCTGGTGGCGGAGCTGCGGCGGCAGGGGCACGCGCCGTTGCTGGTGCCGTTGTATCTGCCGATGACGCTGGATGAGGAGAATCAGGGCGCGGGGACGCCGATTTTTTTCAACGGGATCAATGTGTATCTGGAGCAGGTTTTTCCGGCCTACCGGAAGGCGCCGCAGTGGCTGCACAATTTACTCGCGTCGCCGGTGTTGCTGAAGCTGGCGGCGGGGCGGGCGGCGAAGACGCGGGCGGCGGAAGTGGGGGAGCTGACGCTGTCGATGTTGCGGGGGGAGGAGGGGAATCAGGAGCGCGAGCTGGAGCAGTTGATCGCGTGGCTGCGCACGCAGC
Organism: Verrucomicrobiota bacterium; assembly: GCA_014193395.1. Taxonomy (GTDB): domain Bacteria; phylum Verrucomicrobiota; class Verrucomicrobiia; order Limisphaerales; family BJHT01; genus BJHT01. The sequence continues at coordinate 22,386 of BJHT01000071.1, read as the reverse complement.
CGAAGCCAGACGTGGTGTGTCTGTCGAATGCGATGCTGGTGGGCATGGCGCGGCGCTTGAAGCGGGAGCTGGGCACGCGGGTGGTCTGCACGTTGCAAGGGGAGGACGCGTTTCTGGATGCGATGCCGGAGCCGGTGCGCGGCGAGGTGTGGCGCACGCTTGCGGAGCGAGGGAAGGATGTGGATTTGTTCATCGCGCCGAGCCGGTATTTTGGGGAACTGATGGCGAAGCGGCTGGGGCTGGCGGCGGAGCGGCTGCGCGTGGTGCCGAATGGGATCAGCTTGGAGGGGTATCACGCGGCGGGGGCCGCGGTGGAGCCGCCGGCGTTGGGTTTTTTTGCGCGGATGTGTCCGGAGAAGGGGCTGGATACGGTGGTGGAGGCGTTCATTGAGATTCGCAGACGGGGGCGGGTGCCGCGGCTGCAATTGCGCATCGGGGGCGCGTGCGGGCCGGGGGACGTGGTGTTTGTCAATGGATTGAAACAGCGGCTGGCGGCGGCGGGGCTGGCGGGGGACGTGGAGTTTCATCCGAACTTGAGCCGTGCGGAGAAGCTGGCATTTCTGCGGTCGCTCACGGTGTTTTCGGTGCCGGCGCTGTATGGGGAGGCGTTTGGGTTGTATGTGATCGAGGCGCTGGCGTCGGGCGTGCCGGTGGTGCAGCCGCGGGTGGCGTCGTTTCCGGAGCTGATCGCAGCGACGGGCGGCGGGGTGTTGTGCGAGCCGCGGAATGTGGGGGCGCTGGCGGAGGCGATCGAGGCGCTGGTGCTGGATCAGGCACGGGCGCGGGCGCTGGGCGAGGCGGGGCGGCGGGCGGTGGAGAAGGGTTTCAGCGTGCGGGCGATGGCGGAGGGGATGGCGGGGGCGTTTGCGGGGGCGATTAGAAACCACGGATAAACACGGATGAACACGGATGAAAACTGACAATGGTGGGTTTGCTCGGTGGGGGAACACTGGCTTTGAAAGCTCGCTGTTTCGATCCGTAACTCAGTGCCGCGGAATCGTCGTATGCTGCGAAGATTCTGGCGCGCGGGCGGTCCCCGCCCGCAGCGGCCACGCGCCTGCGAAGCTGCCAGCAACTCCCAGCGCTCTGGCTCCGACGTGGCCGCTGCGACCGGGGATCGGTCGCGCGCCGTTTGGGTTGCGGCTTCGCCGCGCTGGATTCATCGGTGTCCATCCATGATTGAACGGCGGCTTTGAGATTTATGCCTTGTGAATTCAAAGTGGTGCGGCGGGTCGAGTTTTCGGAAACCGACATGGCGGGGATAGTTCATTACTCGAATTTCTTCCGGTACATGGAATCGGCGGAGCACGCGTTTTTCCGGGCGCTGGGGTTCTCGATTGTGACGACGGCGACGGACCCGCCGGTGGGCTGGCCGCGGGTGCATGCGTCGTGCGATTACCGGCAGCCGCTGCGGTTTGAGGACGAGGTGGAGATCCACATGCTGGTGTGCGAGAAGAAGGCGAAGTCGCTGAGCTACCTGTTCAAGTTCCGCAAGCTGAACGGGCCGGCGCCGGTGGAGGTGGCGCGGGGGAAGCTGACGGTGGTGTGCGTGACGCGGGACGCGCACGGGAAGATGAGCGCGGCGGCGATCCCCGAGGCGATTTCCAGCCAGATCGAGGTGGCGACGGAGGGGATGCTGGCTTGACTTTGAGGGCGGGCATACTAGGTATCTTGAAGATTTTACCGGGCAAAATTTTATGAAACACATTCGTGAACAGGTTTCCGTGGGCTCGTTTCAACCGCGGTCTGTTGCGGGGTTGCGCGCTTTCACCCTCATTGAGTTGCTGGTGGTCATTGCGATCATCGGCATCCTCGCCTCCATGCTGCTGCCGGCGCTCGGACAGGCCAAACGCAAGGCGCAGCAAGCTAAATGCACGTCGAACATGAAGCAGATTGCGTTGGCGTTGCGATTGTACACGGACGACTTCGATGGGAGGCTGCCGGGGCAAGTGGTCAGCGGGTTGTGGAGCGGCCAGCAGGCGAGCTATAACTCCGGTGCCACGGCTGAATTAGTCTATTACCTAGCGACCTATCTTGCGGCGCCGGCCCCGAAAGCTGCGACGGATTTTTGTGAAACGTTTTTTTGTCCGGGGTTCAAACGGTTCAATCCGACACCGTACACGATCAATGGACGGGTGAGCTATCAGTTGGCTGGTTCGCAGGGCACCATGCCGGCGGGTCAGGGGGCCTTTGGTTATCCGCCTAATGCCAACACTCCGCCCTCTCCGGTCTATCCCCCGCAAACGATGAGTTGGGTGGAGGGACATGGCGCGTTGAGTGACTTGATCGTCTTGGGCGAGCCGGACAAGGTATCCATCACCAACCCCGCCAATAGCTGGCAGGCGCAACTGCCCGATCAGCCGGTGCATGGTTCCGTGCGGAACTTCTTCTACTTCGACGGCCATGTGCAGACCAAGAAGGTCGGACCGCCGGGAACATGGTGAGGGGTGGGACCAGGCTCTGAAGCCGGGGAAGTTTACTGAAATTCATGCGCGCAATAACTGTTACCGGGCGACCTCGTCATTTTCTCCAACAGGCAGCCTTCACACTCATTGAGCTGCTGGTGGTCATCGCGATCATCGGCATTCTGGCGTCGATGCTGCTGCCGGCGCTGGGGAAGGCCAAGGACAAGAGCAAGAGCGCCAAGTGCATGGCGAATGAGAAGCAACTGGCGCTGGCGATGCTGCTCTATGCTGAGGATTTCGATCAATATCTGCCCGATCTCTATAGCTATGGATGGAATACTCCCTCGCCGGCGTTCAGCGTGATTCCGGGGGGATTGTGGTGGTTTCAGATTTTGACCAACGCCAACTACCTGCCGTCGCTGGCGGTGTCGAACAACATCTGGCGTTGCCCGGACGTGAAGCAGGGGGACATCAGTGTCTTTGCGGGCATTCCTTGGGAAGGCTATGGGCCGCAGGAGGGGAACATCATCCGGTATGCCACCAATGGTCCGGCCCCGTCGGTGCAGGCGATCCACAGCCGCCGATTGCCGGAGATCACCCGCCCAACGCAAATCTGGCTGATCGGGGACGTGGGGGTTCCGAAGAACGTGGCCAACGTGCCCAACGGCGGCTATCGGACGGAAATTGTGACATTTGCGGTGGATGCGTTGGGGAATTATCCCGCGGCGGGGCCGAAACAGCCGGCGTGCCGGCACCTGCTCAAGGCAAACATCAGCTTCGTGGACGGGCATGTGGAGACGTGGAATTACAACGACCTGACCAATAACAAGGGAAACATTTTCGGCACGGCGTGGGGCACGCCGGCGGGGTTGTGAGCGGGGCGGAAGACAGGGGGAAGACTGACCAGAATCCGGCAGTGGCGTAGGAAGGGGAGTAGAAACCACTAACTGGCACTAACCGGCACTAATGGGAAACGGGCGAGACCACCCTTGGGAGTAAGTAAGCTGGGTCGGTGTCTGATTAGTCTCAGTTAGTGCAGGTCAGTGGTTTTCCAGTAGTCTCGACTTATTCGTATCTACTCCGTCGGAGGGCGGCCTTCAGGCCGCAGAAGTCAGAGGTAGGGGCGCGGGAGCATCTTCCAACTGCGCACGATGCCATCCATGAAGATTACTTCCGCGGCCACGTAGTCGCGGGGGACAGAGGCGCGGTCGAGGTACGGGACATCGAACTGACGGCCATCGCGGTAGAGGGTCCGGTAGCTCCAATAGGTTTGCTCGTCCCACCAGGTGCCACGGTAAATCCAGGTGGTGGTCAGCTTGCCGTCCGTCTCGCCGCGGAGGATTTGCCAGGCCGGTCCCCATGCGATGTACACGGCGTCCTCGGTCATGCCGGATTTGATCTGGCCCTTGTCCACGAGTTGCTGCTGCTCGGGAAGGAGTGCGGCGTAACCGGCGGCGCGCTGGGCACGACGGGATTCGATCGTGGCGGTCTGGCAGCCGGCGAGCAGGAGCACGGCCGGCAGGAGGCAGAGCGCGGTTTTCGAAGCGGAGAAAAAGTGGTGTGCCGGTTTCATTTGATGCCCGGTTAGGATTCCCGACAAAGCATTTGAAGTAAAGGGGTCCGCTGCCTACGCTTCGCCCACTTATGGCTGAAAATACAAATGGTCCGGGAATGACATGGCTTTTCTACGCGCTGCTCACGGTGTTTTCGTGGGGCGTTTACGGGGTGTTTCTGCACACCGGCACGATGGGGATGGGTGACCCGGTGAACGGGCGGATCAAGGCGTTCCTCCTCGTTGGCTTTGCTTATTTTCTCACCGCGGTGCTCGCGCCGGTTGCGATCCTCATGTCCAAGGGCGCGTCGGCGGCTTTCTGGACGTATCCTGCGAAAGGTTTTTGGTGGTCGCTGATCGCGGGCACGGTTGGCGCGATTGGCGCGCTCGGGGTGTTGCTGGCGTTTGGCGCGGCGCCGAAGCCCACGGCGGCCTACGTGCCGGTGGTGATGTCGATCATCTTCGCGGGCGCGCCGATCGTGAATGCGATCGTGGCGTTTTGCATGCACCCGCCCGCGGCCGGCCTGAGCGCGATCAAACCGCAATTCCTCCTCGGCATCGTCTTCGCCGCGGTCGGCGGGTGTCTCGTAACGCTCTACAAGCCCGACGCGCCCGCGCCCGCCAAGGCGCCGCCCATGCCGCCCGCACAGTCCGCGCCCGCCAAGCCCGCGGGCAATTGACCTCCGGCCATGGCCGCTGAAACGCATCCGACCCGCGCGGCGACGGCGCAGTTTCAGCTCACACAGCTTCGCGCTTTGCTCCGCGCGATTCTCCCGGCGAATCCGTGGCAAACGCGGAGGCTCCGTGACGCGGGCATCACTGCGGAGATCGCGAGCCTCGCGGAATTTTCGCAGCATTGTCCGTTCACGCTGAAATCCGAACTCGCCGCGGATCAACTCGTGGCCCCGCCGTTCGGTACGAATCTCACCTTCCCGCTCGCACAGTACACGCGCTACTCGCAGACGAGCGGCACGTCGGGTGCGCCGTTGCGCTGGCTCGACACGCCGGCGAGCTGGGAGTGGATGGTGGGGAACTGGGTCGAGATTCTGCGCGTGGCGGGCGTGACGGCGGCGGACCGGGTGTATTTCGCGTTTTCATTCGGGCCGTTTCTTGGGTTCTGGCTGGCGTTCGACGCGGCGCAGCGGATGGGGTGTCTGTGCCTTCCGGGCGGCGGCTTGGGAAGCGCGGCGCGGTTGCGGGCGATGCTCGACTCGGGCGCGACGGTGCTGTGTTGCACGCCGACGTATGCGGCGCGATTGGCGGAAGTGGCGGCGGAGGAAAAGCTCGATCTGGCGGCGCGGTCGCAGGTGCGGAAAATCCTGGTCGCGGGCGAGCCGGGCGGAAGCGTGCCGGCGACGCGCGCGCGGTTGCACGCGCTCTGGCCGGGCGCGCGTGTGTGGGATCATCACGGCATGACCGAGGTGGGGCCGGTGACGTACGAATGCCCGGCGCGGCCCGGCGTGTTGCATGTACTGGAGCGCGCGTATTTCGCGGAGATCATCAATCCACAGACGGGAGCCGCGGTGACGGCGGGTGCGACGGGGGAGTTGGTGCTGACGCCGCTGGGGCGGGACGCTTCGCCGCTGCTGCGGTATCGCACGGGCGATCTGGTGAAGTCACCCGCGCAGCCGGATG
>BJHT01000071.1:0-16784 GCA_014193395.1 Verrucomicrobiota bacterium | reverse complement strand
GGGCGGGATTCTCGGGCGTACGGGTGACATGGTGATCGTGCGTGGGGTGAATCTTTTTCCGTCGGCGGTCGAGGCGGTGGTGCGGAGTTGCGACGGGGTTGCCGAGTTTCAGGCGGTGATCAGCGAGGTGCGGGCGATGACGGAATTGCGGCTGCGCATCGAGCCGGCGGCGGCGGTCGCAGATGGCGCGGCGTTGGCGCGGCAGGTGGCGAAGCGGTTGGAGGAGGCGTTCAATCTGCGCCTGCCGGTGGAGGCGGTGGCGGCGGGGACTTTGCCGAGGTTTGAGATGAAGGCGCGGAGGTGGGTGAAGGACGGGGGGGGAGAAGTTCCAAGGATAAAGCTCAAAGCTCAAGGGAAGGACCAAGGGCCAAGGATCAGCGGGAGCGGCGCACAAATCTGATCAGCGCGCGTTGTTCCTTGGCGCGGTGCTTGAAGCTTGAATCTTGGAGCTTCCCTTGAGCTTTGAACCTTACGCTTGGAGCTTTTTCCCGCCTGCCCGCGCGCGGGGATCGAAGGCGAGAGAAGGGGAAAAGTTCCAAGGCTAAAGCTCAAAGCTCAAGGGAAGGACCAAGGGCCAAGGACCAGCGGGAGCGGCGCACAATTCTGATCAGCGCGCGTCGCTCCTTGGCGCGGTGCTTGAAGCTTGAATCTTGGAGCTTCCCTTGAGCTTTGAACTTTACGCTTGGAGCTTTTTCCCGCCTGCCCGCGCGTGCCATAGTGTGCGGGCGATGTTCAAACTCGGTTCCTTAACGCTGCGATCCAATCTGTTTCTGTCGCCCCTGGCGGGCTACACGAACCTGCCGTTCCGCCTCGCCATTCGCGAGCTGGGCGGGCTGGACCTGGCGACGACGGACCTCGTCAACGCGCGGTCGTTGCTCGAGAAAAATCGCAAGGCGCTGAAGCTGATCGAGACGTGTCCGGCGGACCGGCCGCTGGCGGTGCAGTTGTTCGGCTCGGTGCCGGAGGAGATGCGCGACGCGGCGGTTTATCTGGAGTCGATCGGGATCGCGTCGGTGGACATCAACATGGGCTGTCCGGTGCGCAAGGTGTGTCGAGTCGGCGGCGGCGCGAGCATGATGACCGAGCTGGCACAGACGGCGGCGCTGGTGAAGGGGATGGTCAACGCGGTGAAAATCCCGGTGACGGCCAAGATGCGGCTCGGCTGGGACGACGAGAATCTCACCGCTCCGGACCTCGCGCGGGCGCTGGAGGATGTCGGTGTGGCGGGAATTTTCGTGCATGGACGGACGCGCGAGCAGGGCTTCAGCGGGACGGTTAATCTGGCGGGGATTCGAGCGGTGGTGGCGGCGGTGCGGAGCATTCCGGTGATCGGCAACGGCGACGTGACCACGCCCGCGGCGGCGAAGATGATGTTCGAAGAAACCGGTTGCGCGGGCGTGAGCATCGGGCGCGGGGCGTTTTACAATCCGTGGATTTTTCTGCACGCGCGGCAGCTCATCGACACCGGGATGGTGCCGCCGGAGCCGCGGTTTGACGAGCGGGTGCGGGTGATGTGCCGGCATCTGGATTTGATGGTCGAGGTGTTCGGCGAGGAGCTGGGCTGCCGGATGTTCCGCAAGGTCGCGCCGTGGTACTCGAAGCGCTTCGGCCCGGCGAACGAGTTCAACAAGGCCGTGGTGCAGGTTTCCACGCGGGCGGAGTTTCACGAAATCCTCGCGAACTATCAGCGGTGGCGGCGGCAGTTTCTGGATGACACGGGGAGCTTGCGTCCGCAGTACGCGCCGCCGCCGATGGTGGCGTCGTTCATGCAGGAACCGGCGGTGATGCGGCGCGAGGCGATCCCGGTGCCCAAGGGGCCGGTGGAGGTGTGGTGACTCGTGGAGCGCGGCGGTTACGCCGTAGAAGGTTCCAGGTCGAACGGGGTGCTCCGAACTATCCTAGCAGGCGCACGTTTCTGCGGCCTGAAGAGCGGGTGTGAAAGGGAGCCGCTGAGGTGACAAGGCGGAGGCCACTCTCGCAAACGGCGCGGGAAATCCGCCTCCTCACGTCGGCGGCTGCGGCTTGACCGGCGGGGCCGGGTTACGGCTTCACGGTCACTTTCGACCAGTTGAGATGGTGGCGGCTGGCGTAGGCGGCGAGGGCTTTTTCGTGCTCGATGAGCACGGCGCGCACGATGCCGGATTCGTCGGCCAGGCCAAATTCGGGCGTGCTGTCGGGGATCAGATCGACCTGCCGGTGGGCGTAGATGAGGGCGAAGGCCGCGCCGGCGACGGCGGTGAGCGGCAGGTCCAGGTCGGCCCCTTCGGCAAAATCTTCGAGGACGTCGGCGAGGAATTCGAGCTGGTCCACCAAGTGCGGATACTTGGGCGCATTGATCTGCGTGAACTCCATCTTCAGTAGCGGCAGCTTTTTGTGAACGCCCGCGAGAATGCGCGGCGTGATTTGCGTGGCACCGTGACGGACAAATTTGGCGATCTCTGACATGCGCGGGATGCTGTTGGAGCGGGGCGGATTAGGCAAGCCCATCCGCCGGGGCGTTTGTGCGAGCGGCGCATCTGCGCTCTCTTCCTGCGCAGCGCAGGCTTCCAAGTCTGCTGTGTCGCGGGTTTCCCAACCCGCGGGTTGTCCGGCCACCCGCAGCGCTTCGGCTTGTCGCACGCGCCCGAAACCTCGCAGCCCTGCCGATTTGGAAATCGGCGACACAGCAGGTTGGGAATCTGCGCTGCCGAAGCCAGGTGCGAATGCCGCCATGGGCGGTGGCGCCGCAGCCGGTTGTCGGTGGATCGAGGAGACGAAGTTTATTCACGGATGGGACGGATGGACGTGGATCCGAACGGCGCGCTCGCAGTGCCTCGGTACAGCCCGTGGAGGAGTTGGCCGCGATCGGTTTTCATCCGTGTTTATCGGAGTATCGCCGTGGTCTCGCGGTGCGAGCGGCTGGCTCCGACGGGGACGAATTCGCCGCGGGAAAAGGGTGCCCGCAGCGGGCGCGCGGCGCGGTTCCGATCTGCAAAGGGGAGTGGGGCAGGGGAGTTATGGGCATAGGAATGGAGGCAAAGGAATGGGGACGGGAAGATTTTTGCTTCATTCCTTTGCCTCGATTCTTGTGCCCAAGCGGCTTTGGGGATTGGTTCAGATTCAGGTTGCGACGCCACGCTGCCCCGTCGGCGCCCCCGCTCGGTTGGCGACTAGGGATTCTCCCTACCCACGCTAAGGGATTCGGCCCCACAATTACGGGCGACCGCTCCCTTGTCATCCGGTGGGAGTCCTCCATTATTTGGCTCCGGGTAGCCAAGAACTGGGCATCACCCCGGCAACGCGGCGCGGGTCGGTGGCCCGTCGGCGGGCGAGGTCAGCCCCGTTTACGGAACGATTTTTTAACAAAACATCAGCCAGCTATGAAACCCGACAGTCCCACGACCTTGATCGCGGCGCTTACCGAATCGCCTATTTATCGGGAATATGAGCGCGCATTCACCGCCGCCACCGGACTGCCGGTCATCCTGCGGCCGGTGGAGACCTGGCAGTTGCCGCATCACGGACACGCGGGCGAGAACCCTTTTTGTGCTTTAATGGCGGAGAAGAGCCGCACCTGTGCCGCGTGTCTTCAGACCCACCAGACGCTTTCCGAATCCGCCCGGACCACCCCCGTCACGGTCAGTTGTTCGCATGGCATGGCGGAGACGGCCGTGCCCGTACGGATTGGCGATCAGATTGTGGGGTTGTTGCAAACCGGGCAGGTGTTCCGCAAAGCACCGACCGAGGCCCAGTTCCGGCGCACGGTAAAATTGCTTCAGGACTGGGGCGTCACCACGGAACTGACCCAGTTGCATGAACTCTATTTCGGCACCCGGGTGGTGTCGCGCTGCACCTACGACGGTATTGTCGCACTGCTCGGCATCTTCTCGCAGCAGCTCTCGGCGGTCAGCAATCAGATCATCCTGCAACGGGAGAACAGTGAGCCGCCGATGATTCAGCATGCCAAGGAGTACATCGCGGCGCATTACACCGAACCGTTGTCGCTGACGGTGGTCTCGAAGGCCGTCCACACGAGCACCTTTTACCTGTGCAAGATGTTCAAGCACGCCACGGGCATCAATTTCACCCAGTACCTGTCCCGGGTGCGGGTGGAAAAGGCCGCGCATCTGCTGCTGAATCCGAACCTGCGCATCAGCGAGGTGGCCTTCGAGGTCGGCTTCCAGTCGCTCACGCACTTCAACCGCGTCTTCAAAAAAATCCACGGCCAGTCACCGACCGACTACCGCGCGAAGCTGCCGCGCGGGTAGCGTGGAGCTTTCCGATTTCCATTGCGACCGCGCCGCACGCCTTGCGCCGATGTCGCGCAGGTTTCCAAACCTGCTGTTTCGCCGAATTCCAAGTCGGCAGGGTGTCGGCCTCGCCGGACGCGCCACGGGTTTGGAAACCCGCGACCCAGCCGGCTTGGAAGCCTGCGGTGCATACTGGGTGTGAAATATTCCAACTTGCTCCGTACGGCGGGGAATCTGTGCTCGTCCGCGTCCCGCCACGGGCGTGGACCCCTCGGTGATTCCCTGTAGGCACCATGCGGGGAACACCTGATTGAAGGCCCGTGGCTCGATGACGACGTTTTGCCCATGCAAGATTCTTCCTGGTCGGACCGCCCGTCGCTCGGAACATCCCTTCCGTCGGAGTCGTTGAATGTCGCGGTCTTCTACACGGATTTCGCCGCGGGCAGCCACGCCATGCGCTTCTTCACGCGGCTCGTCGATTGTCTCCACGACGATTTCCTGCTGTCCCTGAGTGTCTGGCGTCTGGAAGCCGAAGGCGGTCAGGAGAAGACCCAAGCAGCAGCGGCGGCCGCCGCGCTGGCGGACGTGATTCTGCTCGGGCTGCATCAGAATGGCGGGCTGCCTTTCGCCGCGCGCCGCTGGGTGCGGGAGGTGACGCTGCGCCGGGCCGGGCGCCCCGGAGTGCTGGCCACCCTGATGGTGCCTGAGGAGGGCGCGTGGCCGTCGGCCTTGCATCGGTTCCGCCCCGCCGCGGTTTCGCGGATGGAATTTCTCGCGGCGGAAACTCCGCGCGCGCACGTGGTGCCGGTGCCAGGTGCGGCGGGCCGCCAGGAGAAATTGGCGCTTGGACTGGCGCGGGCGTTCGGTGGCGAGGGCGGAACGGTCGGGGGGGCGCGCGGCTGAGGCAAGGCGGCGGGGAATCTTTCCACCACGGATGGACACGGATGGACACAGTGCGGCGGGGCCGCAACCGAAGTGGAGCGCGACCGGTCCCCGGTCGCAGCGGTACCATCGGAGCCAGGGCGCTTGGGTTTTCTTGCGCCTTCGCCGGTCCGGGGCCGCTGCGGGCGGGGACCGCCCGCGCTCCGAAATCCTCGCAGTGCGCGAGGATTCTGAAGAGTTGTAGTACGGGTTGGGAACGGGGATTCGTGGGGTCTCGTGTTGACCCGGCGAGTGAAACAGCGGACGGCTGTTTCCATTCGTGTTTATCGGTGTTTCTCCGTGGTCTTCCCAATTTCAACGCGCCTGTGTTTTCCCTCGAATCAACTCAACGATGAGGCGTTCCCGGAGGGATCCCGGCTGGTCCAGAACGCGTAGAGGCTGGCGCGGCGGAGGTGGAAACGGATTTTCACGGCGCGTCCGGTGACGGCGGCGAGGTCGTCGGCGCCCTGCCATTTCACGGCGTGGCGGGTTTGGTCAGTGCGGAGCGGGAGGCTGTTTTCACGCGTGAACGGCGCGATCACGCGATTGTCGGCGTCGAGGATTTCGGCGCGCAGTTCGCCGTCGGCGGCGGTGGCGAGGTTCACGAAGAGATGGCAGCCGCTGAATTGCACGGGGCGCGTGGTGACAGCTGCTTCGGTGTCGCCGGCGTCGAGCGAAGCGAAGCCGTCGCGACGCAACGTGGCGAGGCCGGTGCTGCCGCCGCCGTCGGGGAAGCCGGGCGCGCCGCTGCGACCGCTGAAGTAGAAATGGAGTTTGTCACCGACCACGAGCGGCGGCGTCGCGGCGGGCTGGACGTTGCCCCAGTTCCACGCGCCCTTTTCTTCAGACATCGCGAGAAACGGGCGGCGGTCGGGACGATGAAAATGAAAACCGTCGCGGCTGAAACCGAGGCAGACGTCGTTGAGTTCGGGGCGGCCGAGGTCGGGATTCAGCGCGCCGCGCCAGAGCGTGTAGAGGCCGAGCATCACGCTCTCGTAAGGCACGGCGTCGATGTTGGTGAGCTGCGGTTGGAAGGTCGTACCGGGGCGCGCGGGATCGAGCGAGTCAGCGCCGACCCACCAGTGGCGGGCTTCTTTGCCCCAGTCCGCGCCGGTGATCGGGTCGGCGCATTCGTAGTAGCGGCGGCAGCGGCCGATGGCCGTGCTCGAGTCTTTGCGCAGGCTGTAAATCCAGACCTTGCGCGCGGGATTCCAGCCCACGGTGCTGCGCGGATAAATCGAGCCGCTGCGGCCCGCGGGCGCGCTCCAGTGGATGCCGTCGGCGGAGGTGTGAATCTCGAAATACCACTCGGCCTTGCCGTCGCGGACTTCGCGATGACTGCGGAAAAATTTGTAGCGGCGCGCGGGATTCGGCTCGGTCGGATCCAGCCAGAGGCTCGTGGAATCGCGGTCGCCCGTGTGAACGAGGTTGGTGCCGGCCACAATGTCGAACGCCGGTTTGCGCCAGCGGATTCCGTCCTCCGAGACAGCGAGCGCGGTGCCGCTGCGCCAGCCGGCCATGTACCAAAGTTTGAAGAGCCGGTCCAGCGGATCGAACCACACGCCGTCGCCGAGGATCGCCGCCATCGGTGCGAGGCCGGCTTTTTCCCACGGCTGCTCGGGGCGGATGAGCGGGTTGGCGGGATGCAACTCGGGCTGATGGAAGCGGCGCTGGAGCGTCGTGTGCTCGATGAGGAAGTCATCGACGAAAAGCTGCCGGCCGAAGTCGATGGGGAGCACGGCGGGCGGTTGCGCGAGATAAAAGGGCGGCGGCGAGGGCTTGTTGACGGGCGTTGAAGTTGCCGGCGGCCAGGGCGTGGGGAGGCGGATGCCGTTAGGCAGAAGCTCGCCCGCGGTGGCGGGCGGCGCAGCGGGTGCAGCGGACGCGGCGCGAAGGGCGACGGGGAAGGCGGGCGGCAGTGTGCTGGCGGCGAGGGTGAGGTGGAGGAAGCGGCGGCGGTTCATGCGGGCGGGACTGACGCGGGGTGGGGTGGGAGAATTTGAAAAGGAACAGGACGATGGCAGAAAAATGGGGAAGGGAATTTTTTTAAGAGTTGGTTCGGGTGCGTGCGTGCGTGCGCGCTGTTGGTAGCGCGTCGCTGTCCTCAGCGCGCCGGCGGGAGGGCGACGACCGTAGAAGTTTTTCGGCAGAAAAATGGGGGCAGAAAAAATGAGGCCGGAAAATGAAAAGCCCCGGTTTATCACCGGGGCTGGCGTGGAAGTTTTTTTCGCGCGGGCTTATTTCATCCGGTCGAAGGTCCGTTGCAGGATTTGCCAGTCGGCCTGGTCTTTCACCTTGGCACGGCTGCTGGCGATGATGTCGGCCTCGAGTTTGTTTTTGGTCGGGCGGTTGGCCTTGTAGAAGATACCGAACTTCCCGGGGAGCGGCTCGTCGGCGAGCTTGTAGGCGGCCATTTCGTCGGTGACGTCGTGCTCGGGGCCGATCAGTTCGAACTTGCCGCCTTTGCGCGGGTTGGAGGAGTCGAAGGCGCCGGCGTAGAACTCGATGCACTCGCTGAGGCATTCGATGAAGCTGAAGCCGTCGTGGTCCATCGCGGCTTCCATCATCTGGAGGACGTGGTTGGCGTTGGTGTGCGTGGTGCGCGCGACGAAGGTGGCGCCGGCGGCGATGGCCTGCTTGAGCGGATTGATGGGCTGATCGACCGCGCCCCAGATGTCGGTCTTGCTCTTGAAGCCGATCGGGGACGTGGGCGAGGTCTGCTTCTTGGTGAGGCCGTACACGTAGTTGTCCATGACCACGTAGGTCATCTTGATGTTCTTGCGCGCGGTGTGGTTGAAGTGGTTGCCGCCGATGGAGAAGGCGTCGCCGTCACCGCCGAACACGAACACATGCAAGTCGGGGCGGCTCAGGGAAACGCCGCTGGCGAAAGGCAGCGCGCGGCCGTGGATGTAGTGCGCGCCGTGGGCCTGCACGAAGTAGGGGAAGCGGCTCGAGCAGCCGATGCCCGCGACGGTGGTGATCTTTTCGTGCCAGATTTTGCGGCGTTCGATCAGTTTGAAATAGAGCGCGAGCACGGAGAAATCGCCGCAGCCGGGGCACCACGTCGGGTGATCGGCGGCGACATCTTTCTTGGTGAGGCCCTTGCGGTCGGCGTCGAGGATCGGAGTCACCGGTTCGCCGGAGGTGCGGGTGGTGCGGGGAAGAACAGCGTTGGGAATGGCAATGGTCGTCATGGTGTTGCGGGTAAAAATCGGTTGCGGAAAATGGGTCAGGCTTCGCCTTCTTTGATGGCCTGGGCGAGCGCGCGGGCGCGGTCGAGGATTTCCTTCACCTTCCAAGTCAGGCCGTCGGTCTTGGTGATGCTGCGGATGCGCGGGTCGCAGTAGCGGCCCCGCAGGATGGCGGCGAGCTGGCCGAAGCCGTAGAGATTCTCGTCGTTCAGCTCGACCACGAAGATGTGGTGGAAGCCGCGGAAGACTTTCTCCAAGTCGTTGGGCAGCGGGTTGAGATGGCGGAGGTGCAGGCAGGAAACGGCGTCACCGACGGCGCGGGCGCGGTCCACGGCTTCGCGGAGCGGGCCTTGGGCGCTGCCCCAGCCGACGAGGAGGATCTGGCCTTCGTCCGGGCCGTAGGTTTTCGGCACCGGCAGTTCCCAGGAAAGCGCGCGGAGCTTGTTGCGGCGCTTGGCGTTCATCTTCACATGCAGCTTGGGCGAGCCGGTGGGATGGCCGAGTTCGTCGTGTTCGAGGCCGGTGACGACGGGATATTTGCCGCTGGCAACACGCGTGCCGGGGGCGATGTGGCGGGTGATGCCGTCGGCGGTGTCGAGATCGTAAGGCTTGTGATCCTGCACAGGCGTGAGGTCCGGCGAGATGTCCTGGCAGACATTCTTCAGGTCGGGCTCATCGAACGCCTCAATGCGCGTGGCGATGCCCTGGTCGGTGAGGAGCAACACGGGAGTGCTGTATTTGCGGGCAATGTTTACGGCCTCGATGGCGGCGTAGAAGCATTCCTCGACATTCGCCGGCGCGATCACCACGCGCGGGCTGTCGCCGTGGCCGCCGAAGCACGCGATGTTCAAGTCGGATTGCTCGATGCTGGTCGGCATGCCCGTCGAGGGGCCGCCGCGCTGCACGTCCACGACGACGAGGGGAATCTCCGCCATGACCGCCCAGCCGATGGCCTCGGTCTTGAGTGAGATGCCGGGGCCGCTGGAACCGGTCACCGCCACGCGCCCGGCGTAGCTGGCACCGATGGCCATGGACACCGCGGCCAGTTCGTCTTCGCACTGGATGAATTCCCCGCCGTACTTGGGCAGCTCGCGCCGGAGCAGTTCCATGATGTCCGACCACGGGGTGATCGGATAACCGGCACCGAACCGCACGCCCGCCGCGATGAGGCCGAACGCGAGGGCTTCGTTGCCGTTCATCACGATTTGCGAGCGGCCCTTCGTTTCCGCCGGATAGAATTGATAGGTCTTGAGCAGGTTCTCGAGGCTGTTGCTGTAGCCGGCGTTGAAGCAGGTGAGGGCGTTGGCGACGACGCTCGGGTCTTTGCCGGTGAAGCGTTCCTCGATCAGCTTGGTGAGCTTCGGCACGTTCAAGTCGTAGATTTTCGCCAGCAACCCGAGCGCATAAATATTCTTCCCCTTGTCACGGCCCGTGCCGCCGATGGCCTCGACGGTGAGGCCGGAAATCTGCACGCCGACGTGGCGGTACGTCTCCTGCCATTCGGGCTTGGGTTCCACATGGTCGGAATCGTAGAGCACGATGCCGCCGATTTTCAGCGAGCTGATGTGGTCCTCATAGCTGTGCTGGTAAAACGCCAGCAGCATGTCCGCCTCGTCGCCGGAACTGAGCACCTCGCCCGAGCCGACGCGCACCTGGAAAATCGACGGCCCGCCGGAAATGGTCGAGGGAATGGTCATGAAGGTCATCACCTCCTGCTCGCTGCGCCCGGCCAGCCGCGCGAGGAAGCCGCCGATGGCCTGGATGCCGTCCTGCGAATTGCCCGCGATGCGGATGACGGCTTCGGATATTTTCGTTACCTTGGGCTGGCCCCCGGGGGCGGTAAGACTGGCAGATGCGTCACTCATGGAAAATTTTCGTTCAAAAGTTCAGGGTCATTTCGGCAAAAAAAGCG
Source organism: Verrucomicrobiota bacterium (assembly GCA_014193395.1). Lineage (GTDB taxonomy): Bacteria > Verrucomicrobiota > Verrucomicrobiia > Limisphaerales > BJHT01 > BJHT01. The sequence continues at coordinate 6,531 of BJHT01000071.1, read as the reverse complement.
GCGTTCGACTTTCCGACCCGCCGCGCAAATTCACTTAAAGAATTGCGAAAAACGCTAACAGCCGACCCCGGGGAGTCAACGGTATTGCCAAAACAGAAAGGCGGGTTGTGACAACGGTTTGCGCCAGCCGGTATTAGTCAAACCCGCGCGGGCGGGGGGCGCGATAAGGCGGCATAATCGCGGGCGGAAAAAGCGCGGACGGACTCCGCGGCTGTCAGCCCACCGAACGGAGTGCCGGTGGCGCGGCGAGGTCCGAGTTCGGAGTCCCGGCTTTAGCCGGCCCGGCGCACGCGGGGAGGAGAGCGCCGGGAATTTCTGGCTCGTCACGTCGTGCGGACGTCTCGCCGCCTGAAGGCGGGACTCCGTACTCACCGTACCTGCTTCACCGCAGCCCGCGCAGCAGCAGTTCCAACCCTTTGGCCACGCCGTGCCCGCAATGCTGATGACTCACGTAGCCCTCCTGTTCCAGCACCCGCGCCTTCACCTGCGGCACCGCGTTGGACGGCGCGACCAGCCACCGCGCGAACTCCCGCGACAACATCGGCAGGTCGTTCAGATGATCCCCCGCCGCGAGCACATGCTCGGCGCGCACGCCCACGCGCCGGCAGATTTCCGCCAGCGCCGTACCCTTGTTATAGGCTACATGCGACAGCCGCGCGTACACGTCGTTGCGCACAAAGGCCAGCCGCGGAAAGCGCCGGCAGAACGCGCCGAAATATTCCTGAATCGCGTCCGCGTCAGGATTGTTCCGCGCGATCAGGCAGAACGGCGAATACACGTCCGTGTACACATCTGCCTCGAAATTTTGATCCACCCACGCGACCACCTCCGCCAACGCCGCGCGCACCTCGTCGAACAGCACCGCGTGCTCCTGCGTGCAGCGGTCGTTCCATTCCCCGACGGCCTCGTAGCGATGCTCGTGATGCCGGTAAATCTCGCGCTCCACCGTCACCACGTAATCCGGCCGCACCGTCAGCCGCGCCCGCGCGATGCTCTCCATGAGGCTCGACAGATCGCGTCCCGTGTTGATCACCCACGTCGCCCCCTGCCGCTGCAACCACGCGAGCTGCTCCTGCAACGCCTCCGGCACCGGCGGGTTTTCAAACTCCGCAAACAGCGTCCCGTCAAAATCCGTCGAGACCAATTGCACCGGTAAATTCATGCGTCGTTCAGCCGTAATTCCTGCGAAATCTCTCGCGTCCCCGCGCCGTGCCCCGCACGTTCGGCGGGCTGCGGCGCTTGCGCGGACGGCAAACTTCGTGGCACAACCAACCCTGTCAAAACAATATGCCCGCGGCCCAGGACCACTACGACGACGCCATGTTCGCCTTCAGCACCGGCGACTACGACACCTGCATTGCGACCCTGAAAACATTGCTCGCGGACGATCCCGCCAACTTCGACGCCCAGCTCGCCCTCGGCATGGCGTACTACCGCAAAGGCGACTACGCCACCGCCATCGCCGAAGGTCACAAGGCCGAAAAACTTCGCCCGAACGAGCAACTTGTTCACACCAACCTCTCGCTCTTTTACATGAAATCCGGCGACAAAAAGACCGCCGAACATCACGGCCTCCAGGCCCGCATCGCCTCGTGGCGCGACAACATGGCGCCGCCCGGCACCACCCCCGCCGAAACCGCCGATTCCGAACTCTCCCTCGCCCGCCCCGCCCCCGCGCCCATCAAAGTCCCCGACATGCCGTGGCGGAAAAAGCCGCCGGTCGGTGGGGCGCCACCGGCGCATTGAAACACCCTCTGCCATGAGCGAATTCATCCCCGTCGCCGAAGCCAGTCACCTGCCGCCCGGCACCGGCCTCACCGTCCAGGTGGACAACCACGAAGTCGCGGTCTTCAACGTCGGCGGCCATTACTGCGCCATCGACGGCGAATGCCCGCACCGCGGCGGCCCGCTTGGTTCCGGCACCGTCGAGAACGGCAAAGTTTTCTGCCCGCTGCACGGCTGGGAATTCGATCTCGCTACCGGCGCGTGCGCCACGCGTCCCGACAAACCCGTCCGCCCCCACGCCGTCCGCGTCGTGGACGGCCGGCTCGAGGTCCGCCTCGCTGAGTGATTCACGCCCGCCCTTGCCACCACTTTCCGCCGCAACTCCCCATCCCACACTTCCCACCCACCAATCCCTCTATGAAAAGCGCCTACGAACTCGCCATGGACCGACTCAACAAAGTCGCGCCCAGCGTCACCCTCACCGCTGAGCAGAAACGCCGCATCGCCGAACTCGAGAACGACTGCAAAGCCAAGATCGCCGACCTCGAGATTTCCCTCGGCGGCAAAAGCGCCGCCGCCCGCGCCGCCGGTGATGAAGGCAGCGGAGCTGAACTCGAACGCCTCCTCGTCGCCGAACGCAAAAAACTTCAGGACCGCCTCGAAGACCAAAAAGAAAAAGTCCGCCTCGGAAAAACCTGAGATCGTGGCAGGGCCGGGTTGCCGCCGCCCGGCCCTGACCTTTCCCTCCGCCCCGGAGTGTGCCCGTCCCCGGGCACAGCGACGTCCGCCCGCACAAGGGGCCTTGGAATTATCAGCGCCGCACTGCGCTCCACCCCGCTGCGCCCGAGGACGGGCGCACTCCGCCTGCGTCGTCCCCAACCCTCCGCTCAACTCCCCGCCCCCGCCTGCGGCACAAACTTCAGCGCGACCTCGTTGATGCAGGAGCGCCCCCGAGTGTGCCCGTCTCCGGGCACAGCGACGTCCGCCCGCACGAGGAGCCTTGGAATTATCAGCGTCGCACTGCGCTCCACCCCGCTGCGCCCGAGGACGGGCGCACTCCGCCTGCGTCGCCCCAACCCTCCGCTCAACTCCCCGCCCCCGCCTGCGGCACAAACTTCAGCGCGACCCCGTTGATGCAATACCGCTGGTCCGTCGGCGTCTCGAAACCCTCGCCTTTGAACACATGCCCGAGATGCCCGTCGCACACCGCGCAGCGCACCTCCGTGCGCGCCCGCCCCAGACTGTGGTCCTCCAGCATCCGCACATTCTTCGCATTCGCCGGGTCGTAGAACGCCGGCCAGCCGCAATGCGAATCAAACTTGTGCGCCGATGAAAAAAGCTCCGCGCCGCAGCCCGCGCAGAAATACGTCCCGCCGCCCTGCCGCTTGAACTCCTCATACGCCCGCCCGAACGGCCGCTCCGTCCCCGCCTGCCGCAAAATGTGATGCTGCTCCGGCGTCAACACCTCCCGCCACTCGGCATCGGTCTTGGTGACGGTGGCGGGGATGGCCGCGGCCGCCGGGTCGCGAACTGATTTGTCAGTGCTCATAAAAGTAAAGCCAGCGTCCCCATCCCCACCGTCCCCCGCAAGACGAAAGCCAGCGCGCACCCGCCTCACCGCGAGCCGCGGACCATGCCCCCGCCCGCGTCTCCCCCCGTGACTCGCCGCAGCAGTCCGCCGCCACCTTCCGAAAACCGGCGCTTGCTTCCCCTTCGCAGCGGTTTCTATATTCCCGCGGTTTTTCTAACAAAAATATGAGCCAGACACCCATTCGAGTCGCAATCACCGGCGCTGCCGGACAGATTGGTTATTCCCTCCTGTTCCGCATCGCCTCCGGCGCAATGTTCGGACCCAGCCAACCCGTGATCCTTCACCTCATCGAAGTCCCCGATGAAAAGGCCCTCAAAGCCCTCGGCGGCGTCGTGATGGAACTCGAGGACTGCGCCTTCCCGCTCCTCAAAGGCGTCGTCCCTACCGCCGACCTCAACGAAGGCTTCAAGGGCGTGAACTGGGCCATCCTCGTCGGGGCCGTCCCGCGCAAACAGGGCATGGAACGCAAAGATCTCCTCGGCATCAACGGCAAGATTTTCACCGGCCAGGGCCAGGCCATTGCGCGCAACGGCGCCAGCGACGTCCGCACGCTCGTCGTCGGCAACCCCTGCAACACCAACTCCCTCATCGCCATGAGCAATGCGAAAGGCGTCCCCAGCGACCGCTTCTTCGCGATGACCATGCTCGACGAAAACCGCGCCAAGACCCAGCTCGCCAAAAAGGCCGCCACCGACGTTGCCAACGTCAGCAACCTCGCCATCTGGGGCAACCACAGCTCCACGATGTACCCCGACTTCTTCAACGCCAAGATCAACGGCCGCCCCGTCACCGACGTCATCGGCCACCACGCCTGGCTCCACGGCGACTTCATCACCACCGTGCAAAAACGCGGCGCGGCCATCATCGAAGCCCGCGGCCTCTCCAGCGCCGCCAGCGCCGCCAACGCCGTTGTGGACACCGTCCGCCGCCTCACCACGCCCACGCCCGCCGGCGACTGGTTCAGCGTCGCCGTCTGCACCGACGGCAGCTACGGCATCGAGAAGGGCCTCATGTTCAGCTACCCCATCCGCACCGACGGCAAGAAATGGGAGATCGTCCAGGGCGTCCCCCTCAACGACTTCAGCCGCGGCAAAATCACCGCCACCGAGACCGAGCTGAAAGAAGAAAAAGCCCTCGTCAGCGAACTGCTGCCGAAATAGGCGGAGCGCAAACCATCACTCACGCCAACGGGGCGGGCGAAAGCTCGCCCCGTTTTGCATTGTCCATTCGGAGAATGTGAACGCGGAGGGCTTGGGAATTTCTTGGGTGCATCTCGACTTTTGCACTTCTCATCAGCACCCGGTTTCAGCCGGGCGTTGTGAGGGGGAGAATCGGGAAGCCGTTTCAAGGGCTTTGACGGGTGGCTTGGCACGATGGCATCGACGCAAAACAGCTCGAACGGTTGTTCCGATTCGAGAGATACCCGGCTGAAACCGGGTGTAGGTGGCTGGCGCGAACGGCGCGGCTCATACCAGCCTGGGGCCCCGCTCCCCAAGCGGCGCGCCGGGCGCCCGGCTCCTGTTTACGCCTGCTCGTTCTCCAAACTCGCCAGCACCTCGGGGTCGCGGACATCGACCCAGCGGCCTTCGATTTGCAGGCCCGCCATGCGCTGGCCGGCGGTGATCATGGCGGTGAGGGCGTCGGTCAGTTCATATTCGCCGCGCGGGGATTTTTGCAGGCGGGCGGTGAACTCGAAGACGCCGGGGCGGAAGATGTAGATGCCCGCGTTATACCACGCCGTGTCGCCCACTTTGAGCCAGCCGTCGCGCATGAGTTCCGCGATTTGCGCGGGGCTCGGTTTCTCGACGAGATGGCTGAGGCAGAAGTCGCCATCGAAAAACACCAAGCCGCCCTTGGTCACGTCTTCGCTGCCGGTCACGGTGATGACTCCGGCGAAATCCCCGCCCGCGAAGCGCTCGCACATCCGCACATAGGTCTCGGGCTTCACCAAAATGTCGCCGTAGGTTAGGAGAAACGGGTCGGTGCCGACGAATGTTTTGGCCAGTTCCGGCGCCTTGCCGGTGCCGTCCTGCACGGCCTGCCGCACGTAGCTGATGCGCGCGCCGAACTTCGATCCATCGCCGAAATATTCCTCCACCACCTCGGCCTTCCAGCCGGTGATGATGCAGAACTCGCGGATGCCCGTGGTCATCACGCCCTCGATGATGTGCTGCAAAATGGGCTTGCCCTGCACGCGCAGCATCGGCTTGGGAAGTTCGTTCGTGAGGTCGCGCATGCGCGTGCCTTTGCCGGCGGCGAGAATGACTGCTTTCATCGTGATGTGGGTGGGGGCTCCGAGTCGCCGTCGGACGCTTGCGCAGGAATGCCAGAACGCATTCGCATCGCGCGGCCGCCCAACGGCTGGGAGAAAAAATTACGCGCCGAACTTGTCGAACATCTTCGCGTTGGCCTGCATGTAGCGCAGGAGAAACTTCGCCTCGAACACGCCGAGCGAGCCGAGGTTCGCGCCCGTTTCCGTGAAGCGGTCCAGCTTGTCCGAACCTGAGTACGCCGACGTGAGCATCACCGGCTGCGGATGCCACGAATGCCCTTTGAGCGAGCACGGCGTGGAGTGATCGCCCGTGATCGCGAGCACGTCGGGCCGCTTCTCCAGCAGGATCGGCAGCGCGGCGTCGAAGTCCTCGATGGCGCGTTTCTTGGCCTCGAAGTTGCCATCCTCGCCTGCTTTGTCCGTGTATTTGTAGTGGATGAAGAAGAAGTCGTAGTTGTTGTACTCCGCCAGATACCGCTGGAACTGTTCGGCAATCGTCTGCGGCCCCTCGATCTTCGTCATGCCGACGAGCTGCGCCAGACCCTTGTACATCGGATACACCGCCAGGCACGCGGGCTTGAGTTTGTAGCGTTCCTCGAACGACGGAATCGCCGGCTGATGCGCAATGCCACGCAGCAGAAAGCCGTTCGCTTTCGGATGTTTCGCGAGCAACGGCAGCGCCATCTTGTAAAAATCCGCCACCGCCTTGGCCGTCTTCTTCTGGCCGAGAGATTTCGCATCCTCGGGCTTTGCGGTGGCAATCGGGAGGCCCTCGCGGTTCGGGTCGCTCGAGGTCAGCGGACCTTCCAAACCCTTGCCGCGGAAAATCACCACGAAGCGATGCTCCTTGCCCGCCTGGATGATGACCTCGACGTCGCCGACCTTCTTGATTTTCTTCGCGAGCAGCGCGCACAGCTCCTCGCAAACCTCCGTCGCAATGCGC
>BJHT01000070.1 GCA_014193395.1 Verrucomicrobiota bacterium | reverse complement strand
TGGTGGTGCCGCCGAAGCCGTCGGTGGCGGTAACGAGGGCGCGGACGAACTGGCCCATTTCCGTGATGGTGAGTTGGTAGCTGGCGGCGGTGGCGCCGGGGATGGCGGTGGCGGTGGCGTCGCGGGCGTCGGGGGAGCGCTGCCATTGGTAGCTGAAGGTGAGGCGGTCGTTGTCGGCGTCGGTCCAGGTGCCGTCGGTGGTGGACACGCGCTGGGTGACGAGGAAGTTGCCGGAGAGGACGGGGCCAACTCCGGGCGCGCCCAGGCGGCTGGTGAGCTGGCTGGTGCGGAAATTTCCAGCGATCAAGTCGGGCCGGCCATCGCGGTTGAAATCGGCCACGACGAGGGCGCGGGGGTTGGCGCCGAAGGGGAAGTCCTGGCGCGGGAGGAAGGTGCCGTCGCCTTTGCCGAGGAGGACGCTCACGCTGTCGCTGGCGGAGTTGGCGACGGCGAGGTCGGCGCGGCCGTCGGCATTGAAGTCGGCGATCACGACGCAGCGGGGATTGATGCCGGTGGCGAAGTTGATGGCGGGTTGGAAGCCGCCGCCGGCTTTGCCGAGCAGCACGCTTACGGCGGCGGCGTTGCCGGCGCTGACGACGAGGTCGGGGAGGCCGTCGCCATTCAAATCGGCGGTCATGATGGATCGCGGGCTGGCTCCGCAGGCGAGGTCGGAGCGCGGTCCGAAGGCCCCGTTGCCGCGGTTGAGATAGAGCGTGATGAAGCTGGTTTCCTGACCGGCGATGGCGAGGTCAGGGCGGCCGTCGCCGTTGAAGTCGCCGACCACCAGCGCGACCGGCCCGCGTCCGGTGGCGAGCGTGGTGCGCGGGAGGAAGGTGCCGTCACCGCGACCGCGGAGAATGCTCACGGTGTCTTCGGAGTAATTCGCGGTGACGAGGTCGAGCAGGCCGTCGCCAGTCACATCGGCGGTGGCGACGAACGACGCGCCGCGGCCGGCGGCGAAATCGGTTTTTGCTGCGAAGCCGCCGCCGGCACGGGCGAGGAAAACGCTCACGGAACCCGCGCTGGCATTGGCGGTAATGAGGTCGGGGCGGCCGTCGCGATTGAGGTCGGCGAGGGCGATGCCGTTGGGCCGCGTGCCGCTGGGGAGGTCGTCGGCCTGGCGGAAGGTGGCGTCGCCGTTGTTCAGGAAAAGGCTGACGGTGTTTTGATTGTAATTGGCGACGACGAGATCGGGGTAGCCGTCGTTGTTCACATCGCCGGCGGCGAGAGCTTGCGGGCCGGCGACGGTGCCGAAAGTGGCCGGGGCGGAGAATATTTTCGCGCCGGCGGTGGCGAGGCGGGGCGGGTTGTTCGCGACGGCGCGCCACAGGCTGGCGGCGGAAGCCGACGCGCCCGGCGTGTCGGTGGCGGTGATCAGAACGCGGAGAAACTTGTGCGCGTCGGCGGGCGTGACGAGGTAGGAAGCGCCGGTGGCGACGATCGTCGCGCCGCTGCCGTCGGCCTGATCGGCGCGCTGCCACGCGGAGCTGAGGACGAAGGCGTCGCGCTCGGGATCGCTCCAGGTTCCGGCGTTGGCGGTGAGGGTTTGGCCGAGGCGCGCTTCGCCGGTGATCGAGGGAAGAGTCTGGTTGAGGGGCGGATCGTTGACGGGCTGGACATTGACGGTTTTGAACGCGGGGGCGCTGCGGTTTCCAATGCCGTCGGCGAGGACGAGGCGCACGGTGCGTGGCGAGGGCGCGGGGGCGTCGGAGAGATTTTGAAAGGTGAGGTTGCGCACGGCGGCCTGGACGGCGGCGAGCGTCGCGCCCTCGGTGAAGCGCACGGCCAGCGGATTGGTGCCGAGGCCGCCGCTGAAGGTGCCGACGGGCTGGCCGCCGAAGAGGAGGCTGCCGCCGGAGGTCGAGATTTCGTCGGGGCGCATGCCCTGGGAGTTGATGCCGAGCCGGTCGGCGGCGGTGCCATTGCCCGAGAAATCGACCGTCAGCACGGCTCCGGCGAGATCGGTGCCGGTGACGAGCGCGGTGGTGTCGAGGAGCAGCGGCGGGGCATTTTCAACGAAGAGAATCGCGGCGGTGGCGAGTGTGATCGTCGGCACGGTGTCGTTGTCCGTGATCGTGAGGACATGGGTGGAAATCGGGCCAACGCCAAAATTCGCGGGCGCGCCGAGGAGGAGGCGGATGGTTTCTCCCGGCTCGGCAACGCGGTCGTCGAGGAGGCTGACGGCGATGGTCGCGGTCGTGGCTCCGGCGGGGAAGGACAGCGGGCTGGCGGTGATCGTGAAATCAGTGCCGGCGGACGCGGTTCCCGCCACGGTGAACGGGACGAGGACGGCGGACGTTTGTGCGGCGGAGAGGCGCACGAGCACGGAAATTTGATTGGTGGATTCAGAGACGGTTTGCGCGGCGAGTTCGAAGCTGACGGTCGTGCCGGCAACGCGGAAAGCTTCGGGGACGGTCACTTGCTGGCCGTCGGGATTGGTGATGACGAGAGCGCGCGGGCCGGGGCTGGCGTCGGGGGCGATGTCGAAAAGCACCTGGGCCGCGGTCGAAGTGACAGAGGTGACGCGGTAATGGCTGATGCCGTTGGGCGCGCCGCCGGTGAGGGAGATTTGAAAGCGATTGGAGAAGCCGGGACCGGGATCAAAGAAGCCCGTGCCGCTGACGGTGAGGCTGACGTCGGCGGTTCCCGGGGAGACCGCAATTCCGGACGGCGAGGCGGTGGGCGCGGGGCCGATGATCCGCGCGACCCAGGTGCCCCAGTTGTTGGCGATCTCCCCTTTCGCATATTCCTGCACGGTCCAGAGGCTGAGATCATCGCGCGGATCGACGCTGGTGAAGCTGTAGTCGCCCCAGCGATTGCGGCCGGAGCCGTCGGTGCGTTGATACGCGCGCTCGCCGGATTTGAGCGGGAGGGTTTCGCGGATGGTGCCGAGCGCGTCGGACGCGAGGCGCGCGGCGAAACCCGCGCCGGCAAACTCGGTGGCGCGGGTGGTCGTGAAGGCGATGACGGCGTCGCCCGGGCCGTTCACGGCGAGGGACGGCGCGAGGTAGAAGCGCGGGTTGGCCGTGGCGTTGTCGAAGACGCGGCCGGACTGGCGCAACTGCGCGGTGTCGCCGGCGAGGTCCAGTTCCAGAAATTCCACGGCGCTGCGGTCGGCGCCGCCGGGACCGCCGGCGGCGTTCACGCCGATGGTGCGGCAGGTCCAGAGGCGTTGGTTACGGATCACCGAGTTTTGCAGCCGGAAATCGGTTACATCCAGATTCACCGAACTGCCCTGCACGGGCGGGTTCGGCGGGAAGCCGAAGGTCGGGGTGAAGATGGTACGCGTCGCGCCGAGGGTCGGGACGCGGGAACCGGGCGCTCCGCTCCAGGTGAGCGCGACGCACGAGAGATTCGCCGAGTCGCTGCCGTTGAGCGTGTGCGGCCACGAGGCGACGAACCACGCGGGGGCGGTGGGCGCGACCGGATCGAAATTCAGCGCGGGAATCGGCGTGGAGTACAGGTCGGCGACCGGGGAGAAGAAAAATTGCGCCGTCGCCGCACCCGCCAGCAGCGGCGCTTTGTCGAGGGCGGCGATGCGGGCGAAGTCAGTGCCTGACGAGGGGAAAATGGTGACGCCGAGGTACACGCCATTGTCATCCGTGCCCAAGGCATCGAAGTCCGAAAAGTAGGAGCGAGTGTCGTTCGGCACTCCGCTGCGGACGAGATAGTGAAACCACGCGCCGGTGGGGTCGCTCGTGGCGCTGACGGCGAGCAAGAGATGGTTGGCCTCGCCGAAGGGATCGCCAAACTCCGTTGCGCTGGCGAACCAGCGGCCGGAGCGGCGGTCGTAGAGCACGCGGGGATCGAAGGCCCCGTTGCGCGGATAGGCGGTGACGTCGTCGATGACGCGGAAAAAACTGTCGAGCGAGACATGGCTCAGGCGCCGGCCGGTGCGGTCGTACACGGCGACCGAGGAGTTGATGACTTCCAGAAAATGATCGGGGCCGATCGCGCCCATGGTGTCGGGCGGGACGCTGCCGGTGCCGAGATCGGTGAATTGATCGCGCAGGCTCAGCGCGGGAAAGCCCGTGGCGACGCTGTGCGAGGAGGGGCCGCGCGGGTGACCGCCCTTCCCCGCGTGGCCGGTCGCGGCGTAGAGCGCGCGCTGCTGGCGGCTGCGGGTGATGGCGGGGAAGAGCCGCGGGTTGGTGCGCACCTCGACGGCCGGTTGGGGGAGCGCGCGGGCTGCATCACGGCGGATCATCTCGTTCCAGCAATCGTGGGTCGGGGTGGACCAAACGGCCGTGGGATTTTCTCCACCGGCGGCGGGGCGGGGCAGCAGCGCCAAACCGATGGTGAGGGCCAACAGCCACCAGCAGGCACGGGGGAAAAAGTTGCGGCCATACCGACGAGCAGCGGGGTGGTGGCGGAACGACGTGTGGGGTGGCTGGGTCTTGGTCATGGCTCGGTGCTGGTTTGCCGACACAAATGTTTTCGGGGCCAAGTCGTGATCGCTCTTTTTCCGGACGCCGGGGGGAAGGGCATCCGCCGCGCGCGGCGCGGCCCCGGATGCTTGGGACGATGGGCGTGCGGCGGGGGAATCGCAACTGTGGATTTGCTCGGAACGCCGAAGCGGGTGTCGCCCAATGTCGTGGGAAGAATCAGGCCCCCTTTCCGGCCGGGCGGTCGTGCGTTGCGCAACCACCACCGGAGTGCGCCCGTCCCCGGGCGCAGCAGGGTGGAGCGCGGTGTGATGCTCGCCAATCCCGCCGCTTGGTGCGTGCGGTCGTCGCTGCGGCCGGGGACGGCCGCACTCCGCGGCTGCTCCCGCGCACCGGCGCTCCGCGAACCATGGGGAGCGGACGCCGCGTCGTGCCGCCTCAAAACCAGTTGTAATTGAAACTCAGGCTCACGCGGTCTTCGTCCGAGGGCGTCGGGGGAACTTCGTGACGCAGCCAGCTTTCAAAGAGGATCACATGCCCGGCCTTGGCGTCGTAGGTGACGTGCTGGCGGTTCTCGGGACGGCAGTTGGGCACGCGCGGTGGCGCGGCCATGAAGCGGCTCAGGCGCGGGTCCTCGAACTTCAGGCCCGCGCAGTTCGGCGGCGTGCTCACATAGTAGCTGCCGCTGATCAATGAGAGCGGGTGCAGATGGAGGCTGTGCGTCGTCCGGTGCGGCATGATGTTCACCCAGCAGTCGGTCAGCTCCAGCCGGTAGCCGCGCAGATTCAGTTCGAGATGCCGCACGAAGCGCCGCACATGCCGCGTGAGCTTGCGCTCCAGTTCGCCGAACGTGGAAGACATCTTGTGCAGCTTCGTGAGCGAGCCGTAGGAAGTGAAACCGCCGGGATAATTTTTCTCCGACCACTTGCGGCCCGCGCGGTCGAAGTCGCGAATCTGGTAACACTCGCGCAGCAGCTCCGCATTGAACCGCGCCGCGCCCCCGCGCTGCAATGCCTCGTAATAAATGTAAGTGGGAAACCAAGCCTGAATCGCCATGCCCGCGAGGCTAGGGAGGGGCAGGGGGCTTGTCCAAGGCATTTGCCCGCGCGCTGCGCCCGTAGCGCAGGCTTCCCAACCTGCTGTATCGCCGATTTCCAAATCGGCCGGAGCCGCGGAGTTTCGGGCGCGTGCGGTAAGGCGTGGCATTGCCGGTGGCCGGACGGCCCGCGGGTTTGGAAACCCGCGATACAGCAGACTCGGAAGTCTGTGCTACCCGGGGCAGGGGACCGGCGCGCATCCTGTTATCGCTACGCTCATTTCGCGGTCGGGGCCGCCTCACGGATCACGGATCACGCCTCACCCATCACGGCACCGGCACCGCCCGATAAATCGAAATCTGTGTCCCCGCAATGCTCCCCCCAATCGACACCAGCCCCGGCCCCGACAACGTCACCGTCATCAAATCGGACCACACGATGGGCGCGTTCAGATTCGGCGCTTTTTGCAGGAGAAAACTGGCGTTCGGCGGCCCCGCCAGCACCAGCCCGACGTAGCCCGAGTAATTCGCCAGCCGCAGCGTGGTCAATCCCACCGGCGCGGAAACCGTCGAGCCGCCGCCGCCCGTCACGCGCATCCGATAGCTCCCGACCAGCGCGTCGTTCACGCCGTACACGGTCAACGTCGTGCTCGTCGCGTTGGGGATCACCGTGTTGTCGCGCAGCCATTGATACGTGAACGGCCCCGTGCCGATCACGCCGCTGGCATCGAACGTGAAACTCGCGCTGCGGCCCGGCGACACGACCTGATGCACGAGCGGCTGCGTTTGCAGGCGCGCGTTAATCACCGGCGGCACCGCCACCGTGACCGTGGCATTGCCGCTCACCGCGACCGCTTCGGCGTTGGTCACGCGCAGATAGTAATCGCCCGCCGCCGTCTCGCGCAGCAGCAGCAACTGCCCGTCGTCCACCAATTCTTCGCGCGTACCCGGCAATGGCCGCGCGCTGCCGTGCAACTGCACCGCCACCAGATACGCCCGGTAACCGAGGATCGCGCTCACATCGATGATGCCCGACGACTCCTCGTCCTGCGTTAGAAAGCCCGGCGCTCCCGGCGTGACCAGCGCCGGCTTGTGCTGCGCCACCTCGAGCAGGTTGTTGTTGCTCAGGTCGTATTTCCAGATGCGCGCGCTCAGCGCGTTGTCGCCGGGGTCCTCCTGCAACAACAAATTGCCGTCGGGATCAAAGGTCAGATTGTCGAGCATGTGATGCCCGCCGTTGCCATCGAGGAGCATCTCGATTGTCCCGCCCGCCGTCGGGTTGGCGATGTCCGCAAAGCGCAGCCGCCACAGCCGGCTCGGCTCATCAAACGACGCCGTCGTGACAAAATAAAAATCGCGCGGGTTTCGCGGATCCCACGCGCCGTCCTCGGGCCGCTTGAACACCGTCACGTTGTTGTTCGCCGACAGCGTCTCGAGTTCCGCGCCGGTCTTGCCCGACACGTTGCCCAGATTGAAAAGCGTGAACGCCCGCGGCACCGCCGTCGTGTTGTTCGCCTCCGCCGGCAGGCCGCTCACCACCACGCCGTAGAGATTGCCCCCGACCAGCCCCGCCTTCTCGACGTCGCTCCCCGTGTTCGTCTTGGTGCCGACGTACACATAGACCTGGCCGCCCGCGAGCGAGTTGTCGTCGGTGCTCGCCACGATGGTCTTGTCCTGCGCGAAGGGATTGGCCACCACGTTCTCGTGCGAATACTTGCCGAGATGCGCCAATTCGTAGCTGCTGCCCGCCGCTGGTCCGGTCGCCACATGCGCAAACGCCCGGCCGTCCGTCGCCACCTCCTCGCCGTTGAGAAACAGTTTGTTCGTCGTCCCCTTGCCCGTCGCCGCATTGAACAACGCCGTCGTCACCGGCAAATCCGCCGAGCAAAACCGGTTGAACCCGACGCTCGTCAGCGAGAGATGCTTCTGTTGCGCGACATCCCACAGAAAAACATTCGTGACCAGATCGCTCGCATTTAGCACCGCCAACGTGCTCTTGCTGAGCACTAGCCGCGTGATGAACGCGCCATCCACCCCGTGCCGGCGCGGCAGCCCCGACTGCGCCGATATCTCGTGATTCACCAGGACTGTGAAGGTCCCGTCGCCATTGTCGAACGCGCCCAGCCCGTCGGGAATGCCCGCGAACCGATACGGCGTCACGCCGTCCGGCTTGTTGTTCACCGTGTCGCCCGCCGCGAACAGCGCCTGCACCGCGAAGCCCGGCGACAGCGTTTCCATGAACGGCAGCACCGTCGTGCTCGGCCCGACGTGGTTCGGTCCCGGATCGCCCGGCGCGTTGGTGACGCTCAGGCTCGGCCCCGTCGCGCCGCTGATGGCGACGCCGTTTTTGAACCACTGAAAGGACAGCGGCGCGGTGCCCGACACCGTCGCGTTCATCGTGAATGAGCCGCCCTGCACCACGCTTTGGTTCGCCGGTCCCAGGTCGATCACCGGCGGCGCGGCCGTCACCTGCAAGCCAGCCAATACCAGTGCCAGTCCCAGGCACGCCGCGAGTGCCCGGGCGCAGCCCGACACTCCGGGGAGCGCACGCCGCTGGCGTGCCGTTTTCGGCGGCCCGCCGAAAACCTCGTTCCACAAACCTTCTCCGGCGGCGTGCGGGGCGGATTGGGGAAAGAAGGTTCGGGCGCGCCGCCCAAACCCTCACGCCAGTGGCGTGCGCTCCCCTTCCGTGTCCCGAGTTCGGGTGATTGCCACCCACGCCGTCCACTTCACTCGTTGCATAAATCTTGTTTGGACCCCGTTGCCCGCCGCCCCGTTTTCCGTCATTTCGCACCGCCCGGCGGCACGCCCAGCGCGCCCGTGGCCCGTTGCAGGGCGTATTGCGCTTTGTTGAATTCGCCAATCGCCGCGAGGTAATCCTGCCGCGCGCGGGTCAGTTCCTGCTCGGCCTGGATGTTCTCGAGCACCACGCCCACGGCGAACTCCTTCCGCTCACGGGCGAGCTTCAGGCTTTCCTCGGCGGTCGCCAGTGCGCGTCTCGCAGTGCCCACTTGATCGGCCAAAGAGCGCATTCGGTTAAGCGATTCCACGACCTGCCGCACCACGTCGTCGTGAATTTTCTCCGTGCTCAGCCGCGCCCCCGCCAGCCGCGCCTCGCCCGCCGCGATGCGCGCCCGGTCAAACAAGCCGCCCGGCCCGATGCGCCACGTCAGCCCGAAAAAATAATCCTCCGTCTCCGCCAGTCCGCGCGCCGAGCCATCCTTGCCGCCGCCGAGTCCGCCCCAAAACGCCTGCGCCCCCACCGCCGGCACCCACGGTCCGTACGTCGCGCCGTCCCGTCCGCTGCGCGCCGCGCGCACCAACGACGCGCCCTGCTGCAACTCCGGCCGCTGCGCCAGCGCCTGCCCGACCAGCTCAGCCAGCGCCGCGTTGGTGCTCGTCAATTCCAGCGGCACCAGTTCGCCCTCGCGCCCGCTCCACGTCCGCGTCGCATCCAGATGCAGCGTCTGGGCCAGCCGCGCCGCCGCCGTCACCTGCTGCTCCTCGGCCTGCCGCAGCACCAGTTGATTCCGTTCCGCCTGCACCTGTGCCCGCAGCGCGTCGCCCTTGAACGCGATCCCCGCCCCGACCGCCCGCCGCACCTGATCCGCATAATCCACCGCGATCCGCACCGCCTCGCGCGCCACGCCCACCGCCGCCTGCGCCTTGAGCAGATCGAAATAACCTGCCGCCGCCGCGTGCAAACTCTCCTGCCGCTGCGACTCGCGCCCGCCCTCCGCCGCGGCGACCAACTGCTTCGCCGCACGCGCCTTGAAAAACGCCTCGCCCGGTTCGACCTGCGCCGTCACCGCGCCGCCGAGCGTGTACACCTGCTTGTTCGCGTCGAAAATATTCCCGGCCACATCCTGAATCCGCCCCTCGTGGCGCCGATACGCCACACCCGGCGCGAGCCACGGAAAAAACTGGAGCAACGCCCCCTCGTGATTCGCCCGCGCCTCCGCGAGCTTCTCCGTCGCGATCTGCACATCCAGATTCTGCGCCCCCGCCAGCCGCAGCACCGTCGCCAGATCGAGTTGCAATGCTACCGCCGGATTCCCGTTCGTCTCCGTCGCCCCCGCCCGCAGCGGCCCCGCCAACACCGCAACGATCATCAACCCAACCCCGACCAACCCCTTGGCCGCAACCCTGCAGCGAACCGAATTGTTTGAACCGCAGCGACATGATGAACGCAGAGAGATACCAAGCATTTGCTGGACGGGATTGATCCACTGATTGGTGACCTTATCGAGCTGTCCCCGTCCCCGCGTCTTCTCTGTGTTCATCGTGTCTCTGTGGTTCAAAAAAACGGCAGCATTAAATCATTCCGGCTCGCTGTTCATTACTAATCACTAATTACTAATTACTCCCTCACTTCCCCTCTCCCACACTCACCGCCTGCCCGTTCGCCAAAGCCAGCTTGCCGACCAGAATCACGCCCTGACCCGCCGCCAGCCCCGACACGATCTCGACATTCTTCCCGTCATTATACCCAATCTTCACCGCGCTGCGGACCGCCTTCCCGCCCGCGACCGTGAACACAAACGCCGCCGTCTTCTCCATTACCACGGCCTCCACCGGCACCAGCAGCACGTCCGTGTGCCGCTCCACACCCACCCGCACCGAGGCGTACATCCCCGGCCGCAGCTCGCGATTCGGATTCGGCAGATCGGCCTCGACCAGCATCGTCTTGCTCGCCTCCTCCAGCACGCCCGCCAGCCGCGACACCACGCCCTCGAACGGTGGCCGCCCCGGCAAGCCGTCGAACGTCGCCTTCACCGGCTGCCCCTTCGTCACCAGCGCCGCCTCGGATTCCGGCACCGTCACCTGCAACCGCACCGTGCGATAATCCATCAACGTCAGCAGCGCGTTCTGCGCCGACGCATTGCCGCCCGTGGCCAGCGAAATGAACGCGCCCGGATCAAACCGCCGCGCCGTGATCGTCCCCGCGAACGGCGCGACAATCTTCGTGAATCCCGCCATCGCTTCCGTCCGCGCCACGCCGGTCGTCGCGACCTCGAGCATCGCCGCCGCCACCTCGCGTCCCGCCGCCGCCGCCTGGGCCGCCGCCGCCGCCGCGTCCACCGTCGCCTGCGTCGCCGCCTGCGTCGCGTTCGCCATCTCCAATCGCGCCCGCGCCGTATCGACGCTCTGCTGCACCACGAGGTCCGGCGCCTTCTCCTGCGCGCGCTTCGTGCGCTCGAACTCCAGTCCGGCAATATCCAGTTCCGCCTTCGCCCGCGGCACCTCCGCGCGATACCGCGCCGCCGTCGCCTTGGCCGACTCAACATCCGCCGTCGCCTTCGCGAGCCCCGCCGTCGCCTGCAACACCTCGGCCTTCGCCCGCGCCACATCCGCGAGCAACTCCGGCGCGTCGATCTCCGCCAGCACCGCGCCCGCCGCCACCTCGTCGCCCCGGTCCACCGCGATCGTTTTCAAATAACCCGGCACCCGCGCAAACAACGTCGCCTGCTGCCACGGCCGCACCACGCCCGGCAGCGACACAAACCGATGAATCTCCCCGCGCGTCGGCGTGACGACGCGGACGGTGGGAATGTCGGCGGCAGAGGCAGCGAGGGTGGCGAGGGTGCTCGCAAGCAGCAGGCAAGCAGGGAATCGATTCATAACGTCAGCGGACTGCAACGGGCGCGAAGTAGGTTTGAAACTTGGAGAAGCTCGCTCCCCTTTCATTAGCACCCGGCTTCAGCCGGGTGTTGGCGAGTGTGCAAACGGAAAACCGTTTCAACGGTTTTTCGCACGACGACGGAAAACCGCTGAAGCGGTTGCGGCCCCGCCCGACGCGAACACCCGGCTGAAGCCGGGTGCTAATGAGAGGGGTATTCATCTCCCGAAATTAAACCGTTCCCCCGCCGCTTGCACCGCTGAACTGCGGGCTCGCCGGATCATCCGGGTCCAGACTCGCGCTGCGCGTGTGCTTGCCCGCCATCACAATCGCGAACACCGACGGCAGGATGAACAACGTCGCCAGCGTCGCCGCCGCGAGACCGCCGATCACCGCGCGCCCGAGCGGCGCGGTCTGTTCGCCCCCGTCACCGAGACCGAGCGCCATCGGCAACATGCCCGCCATCATCGCAAAGCTCGTCATCAAGATCGGCCGCAACCGGGACGTCGCCCCGGCCAGCGCGGCGTCCCTCGCCGACGCCTGGTAGGGCGCGCTGTCCTCAGCGCGCCGCTGCGGTGCGGTTTCGCCCGCGACGCCCGATCCACCCGCACTCCGCGCCCCCCGCGCCCGCTCCGCGAACGTCACCAGCAAGATCGCATTCGCCACCGCCACACCCACCGCCATGATTGCGCCCATGAAGCTCTGGATGTTCAACGTCGTGTGCGTCAGCCACAGCGTCAGCGCCACGCCCGCGATCACCGCCGGCACCGTCGAGATCACCACGACCGCGAGCCGCACCGACTGAAAATTCGCCGCCAGCAGCAGGAAGATCACCACCACCGCCAGCGCCAGCCCGTTGCGCAACCCCGCGAACATCTCCTCCATCGGCACGATCTGCCCGCGCACCGCGACGCTGGTCTTCGCCGGCGGCTCGCCCACTTCCTTCAACGCCCGATGGATTTCCTTCGCCATCGCGCCGAGATCCGCGCCGTGAATGTTCGCCGTGAGCGAGACCACGCGCACCAGGTTGTAGCGCTCGTACGTCTGCGGCGCGGTGCCTTCCCCGACGGTCGCGATGTTGCGCAACAGCGTCGCCTTGCCGCCCGCCGTGGTGACCGGCGTGTTCTTGAATTCCTCGACCGTGTTCACGCGCCCCTGCGGCACCTGCACCTGCACGCTGAACGCGATGCCGCTCGCCGGGTCCGCCCAGTAATTTGGCACCGTGAAGCGGCTGCTCGCCGTGCTCGCCACCAGCGACCGCGTCGCGTCGGCCATGCGCACCCCGAGCAGACCGGCGCGCTCGCGATTGATGTGAACGTCCAGCGTTGGGTAGTCGAGCACCTGTGCGAATTGCAAATCGCGCAGCGCCGGAATCTTCGCCAACCGCTCGCGCAGCTTCTCGGCGAACTCCTTGCTCACCGCGAGGCTCTGCCCTTGCACTGCGATCTCGATCGGCGTCGGCGCGCCAAAGCTCATCACGCGCTCGACAATGTCGCTCGGCTCGAAGCTCACGAGCACGTCGGGCAGTTCGGTTTTGAAAATGCCGCGCAGCTTCTCCTTAAGCGGCTCGGTGCGCACGGCGCGCGGCTTGAACTGCACCTGCAGCACCGCTTCCTCGGGACCGGCATTCCACTGATGAATCAGGTTCACCGGATAATTCGCCGCATGAACGCCCACCAGCCCGATGCTCATCACCACGTTGTCCGCCCCGGCCTCGCGCTTGATCAGCTCGAGCACGCGCAACGCAATGCCCTCGGTCTTCTCCAGTTGCGTGCCCGGCGCGGCGCGGAGCCGAAGTTGAATCTGCCCCGCATCCACTTTCGGAAAAATCTCCGTTCCCAACCGCGGCCCGAGAAACCACAGCGCCCCCGCCGCGCCGCCGAGGTAGAGCAGCAGCACGAGCCAGCGCACGGCGAGCAAGGGAGCAAGCAACGAAGCGTAGGCTGATTGACTGCGGTCGGAACCCCTCACCCCGGCCCTCTCCCCTTCCGAAGGGGAGAGGGAGGAGGGCTCGGCAGCGCCCGGCGAAACAGGACCTTGGGTTGGCGCAGCACCAGGACGGTCGGTTGGCGCTGGACCGGCCGAGGATTCTCCCTCGCCTCTCATCGGATGAGGGGCGAGGGCCGGGGTGAGGGGAGTTCCGTGTTCGAGCCCGCGCAGCAGCCACACGCTCAACACCGGCACCAGCGTGCTCGACAGCACAAAGCTCGCGACCATCGAAAACCCCACCGCCAGCGCCAGCGGCGTGAACAACGCCTTCGCCGCGCCCTGCATGAAGAACGCCGGGATGAACACCGCCAGCACGCACAACATCGCCAGCAACCGCGGCGCCGTCGTCTCGACCGTCGCATCCAGCACCGCCCGGGCGAGGCCTGGCCGCGCTCTCAAATCTGAAATTTCAGATTTCAAATCCGCCCCGCGCGCCAAATGCACATGGATGTTCTCAATCGCCACCGTCGCCTCGTCCACGAGGATGCCGACCGCCAGCGCCAGCCCGCCCAGCGTCATCAGATTGATGTTCTGCCCGCTCATCCACAGCGCAAACGTCCCCGCCAGCAACGCCACGGGAATGTTGATGACCACGATGAACGCGCTGCGCCAGTCGCGCAGAAACAGCAGCACCATCAGGCCCGTCAACACCGCGCCAAGCGCGCTCTCCTTCACCAGATCGCGAATCGCGCGCACCACGTACGGCGACTGATCGAACTCGTAGGTCACCTCGATGTCGTCCGGCAGCACCTGCTTGAACTTGGGAATATTCGCCTTCACCAACTCGACCACCGACAGCGTCGAGGCGTCCGCGCGCTTCGTGACCGGCATGTAAACGGTGCGCTTCCCATTCGCCAGCGCGTAGCTCGTCACTGTGTCCGCTCCATCCACCACATCGCCGAGATCGCGCACAAAGACCGCGCCGCCAGACGCTCCCGCGCCCGCGCCCGTGCGGACGGGCACCGCCGCAAGGTCCTGGATGTTCTTCACCACCGCATTCACCGGCACGAACGGATACTTGTCGCCGATGGGCAGATTGCCCGACGGACTGAGTGTGTTCGCCGCCGCCATCGCAGTGACCACTTCATCCGCCGAGATGCCGTAACTGCGCAGCCGGTCCGGCTTGAGATTGATGAGAATGGTCCGCGCGCTCCCGCCAAACGGCGGCGGCGCAGACACGCCCGGCAGCGGCGCGAACAGCGGACGCACCTGATTTAGCGCCGCATTCTGCATCTCGCCGACCGTGCGATTCGCGTTGGTTGTCGAGAAAACCAGATAGCCCACCGGCACGCTGCCGGCATCGAAGCGCGTGATGAACGGCCCGGGCGTGCCCGGCGGCATGAACGCGCGCGAGCGGTTCACATACGCCACCACCTCGGACAACGCGGACGCCATGTCCGTGCCCGGATGGAACTGGAGCTTCATGATGCTCGCGCCCTGGATCGACTTGGACTCCACATGCTCGATGCCCGTGATGTAGAGAAAGTGGTACTCGTAGTAATAAGTGAGGAACCCCTCCATCTGCGCCGGGTCCATGCCGCCATACGGCTGCGCGACATAAATCGTGGGAATCCCCAGCGGCGGAAAAACATCGCGCGTCATCCGCTGCAACCCGATCCAGGCACCGAGCGCGACCGCGATGACCGCCACCACCATCGTGAGCGGGCGGCGAAGGGCGAGGCGGACCAGATTCATGTCGTCGGATGTGTCGTCGGGCGCGGTTTCAACTCAGGGCGGCGATGTTTGCGGAAGCGCATCGCCAACGCAACCGCCGGGATGTTGTGGAGATTCGAACGGGCGCATCCCGTACCTGTTGCTACCGGAGTGCGCCCGTCCACGGGCGCAGCAAGGTTGAGCGCGCGGCGATTTCGGCCAACCCAAACGCCCTCGTGCGTGCGGACATCGCTGCGGCCGGGGACGGCCGCACTCCGGGGCACTTCACCCTTGCTCGCGCCTTCCCTCACCCGCCGATCACCCGCCCGGCGATCCTGGTCGGGCAGCTCAGCAGAAACCTCCCGCTCGTGATGTAGAGCGTGCGCAGGTCTGGGCCGCCGAAAGTGCAGTTGGTCAGCGTGTCCTCGGGCGTTTCGCGGAAGGCGAGCAGTTTTCCTTGTGGCGAGATGACGTGGATGCCGGGGCGCGTGTCGAGGGTCTCGCTCGTGCCGCGGGTTTTGTGCAGCCCCGCCGCGACGTAGAGATTGCCGGCCACATCCACGCACAGTCCGTCGCCGCCGCGACCGGGATAAAAATCAAAGAGGACGCGCTGATTCGTCACCGTCCCGTCGGCCCGCAGATCGTAGGTGCGGATCGAGCGCGCGCGATTCAGCCGACCATCGGACTCGATCAAATGCAGCGTCCGATCGCCCAAGCCGAGATCGATGCCGTTCGGCATGTCGATCTCGGGCGACGCGAGGATTCGCGCGATGCGGCCATCGGGATCAATACGATAAACGGCGTTCACATTGCCCCGCTGCGGATCGGTGTAGGCCAGGCGCGACGTGAAATAAATCCGCCCCTTGCCATCCACCGCGAGGTCGTTCGGAGCGCCCAGCGGATGCCCCGCGAACGCGTCCGCGAGCACCGTGACTTTGCCGGTGGCCACGTCGATCCGCGTCACGCGGCCTTTATCCTTCGTGCCGGCCTCGCACACGAGCAGACGTCCGGCGGCATCGAAAACCGTGCCGTTCGCGCCATTGCTGTTCTCGCGGAACACCGACAGCTTCTGCGCCCGCGTGTCCCACCGCAGGATGTGCGCCTGCGAACCGTTGGTGAAAAACACATTCCCCGCGCCATCCCACGCCGGTCCCTCCGTGAACGCCTTGCCGTCCACGCGCGCCTCGGTTTTCAGTTCGCCGAGAAAATCCGCCGTCGCCAATCCTTCGTAGCGCCCCGCCAATCCCGCCGCCGCCCCGGCCAGTCGCAGCGGCGCTGACAGCAGCCCCGTCACCGCCGCCACGCCCGCGGCCACGGCGGCGCGGCGCGAACAACCGATCGCGGGTAAAACAGTTGCGGGAGCAACCAAACTTGGGCCGCCAAAATTTTTCATCCAGGCAGCATGTCGGACTTAGAAAAAGGCGCAATTTTTTCCAATCTCCGCGCAACCATTGGCGCAGCGGGGGCCTCTTGTCCGGCATGGCCACGCGGTTCGTCCCCATTGACCGCGACACCCCGTTGCTGCTCCCGCCCAACCTGCGCGACTGGGTGCCCGCCAGCCACCTCGTCCACTTCATCATCGCGGTCGTGGATGAGCTGGCCCTGCATCAGATCCGCGTTAACATCCGCGGCACCGGCAGCGAGCAATATCACCCGCGGCTGCTGCTGGGCCTGCTCATTTACTCCCGCCGCCCCGCTCCAGAACCCCCGGCGGGGTTCCCCCGGCACCAGGTCGTCCATGGTTCGTAAGATGGGACCACTCCGCCGGGGTGACTCGCAATGAGGCCGCCATTTCCGGGGATGCACTCGGGCCTCGCGCACCCCGGACTATTCACGGACAACCCCGCTGGGATTATCTTGGCGAATATCCGCACAAGCTCCCGCAACGACTGATAGTCGGACCTACCCTCTCTCGATGACCCGATTCTATTTCCATCTGTCAGTAGCCTGTTCCGCTCTTTGCCTCGGGGCGGTTGGCTGCACGGGAAAGTCTCCGTCCTTTCCCTTGAGCCTTGAGACAGTTCGCCAACTATCTTTCTCCAACACCACCCAGTTTTCCTTCGAGGAGAGAGATGGTGACCTATTCGTGTCAGTCACCGACCGACACGGAGACAGTCACATCCATCACTTGGAATTGGGAACTATTTCCAAGCCACACGCGCTGGAGCTACGTAAACAGAAGCAGGCCGAGCTCAAGTCACGACCATAATCCATCCTGAGCCGTGCCCGTCACCCGAAGCCTGCTTCCATTTGCCAACCGCCGCCGCGCATTGACACGCCACCCCGGTACCGCAGGCGTCCCCGCCTGCGAGCTCTGGCGCGTCCCGCCGCCACACCCGACTCCTGCCGAACTCCGACCTGAAACCCCACAGCAGATACGACTGTCGGGCGAAGGCGTGGTTTGGGGTGCGGTGATTTGTCACCGCTTTAGCGCAGGCGACTTGTCGCCGTCGAATGATCCAGCCGCCCCGGACACGCTCGCACCTTACCGCCGGCGCGAGCCGTGGATGCCCCACTCGCACTCCATCCCGCGGGTGTTCGGCGGCGACCAGTCGCTTCGCGAAGGCGGTGACAAGTCACCGCACTCCAAGTACCGAAACCAGCACCCATCCATTTTCGCCGCGCCCACTCCCTCCACCCCGAAACCGACATAGCTTGCCATCGGCTTACGTCCCGGAAGACTCCCCCTCCCATGAACGACCCGGAAAAATACGGCAACCTCCTCGAGGCCGGACTGTGGTTCGCGGTCAGTCTCATCTTGCTCGCCAAACTGACGCGGGCGACCGGCCGGTTGCGCCGCGTGTTCGCCATCCTCGCCGCCGCGTTTTTTGTCTTTGGCATTACCGACCTGATCGAGTCACAGACCGGTGCATGGTGGCGTCCCTGGTGGCTGTTGGTCCTCAAGGCGACATGTGTCGCCACATTTGTGTTTGGCTTTCGCGAGTACTACCGGATCAAAGGCAACCGCGACGGGACGCCGATCACGTTCGGCGAGGCGGCCGGCCATATCCGTGTGGCTGATCCTGGCGCGAACAGTCCGCTCGATTTCGCCAAGGGTGACAGCCTCACGCTCGAAGCCTGGGTGTCGCCGACGGAACTCAAGAGCGGGCAGATGGTCTATGTCATCAGCAAGGGCCGCACGGGATCGAAGGGCGCGGCGGTGTTGAATCAAAACTACGCGCTGCGCCTGAGCGAGCAGGCCGGCGAGGCGCGGTTGGCCTTTCTTTTCCGCGACAGCGAAACTCCGAAACCGACCGATGCCGCCGACGCGCACTGGCATCGCTGGACGTCCGAGGCGGGCTTCGCGCCCGGCTCCGGCTGGCATCACCTCGCGGTGACGTACACGTTCGGCAAGGGCGACAGTCTGCGCGGCTACATTGATGGCGAGGTCGTCGCGGGCGTGTGGGACATGGGCGGAAAATCCGACGCGGGCCCCGTGGTGGATGACGACGATTTGTGGATCGGCTCGGCGATGGGCGGAAAGCTTGATGCCACGTTTCACGGGCAGATCAATGAGGTCGCGATCCATCGGCGCGCGCTCGCGGCGGCGGACATTCGCAAGCGTTTCAAATTCATCGCGCCCGCCGCGCCCGTGCTCTCGCGCGACCTGCCGCCCGGCGAGGTGCGTGTCGAGATTGTCGAAAACATCGGCTCGAACAACTCGTGGAATTTCGCCGCGCCCGCGCCGGTCGAGACCTACACGGTGCCCGCGTTTGGCTTCGCGGAACTGCCGCTGAAATATTCCGAGAAGGGCCTGCGCACGGACCGTTCCGCGCCGTTTCTGCTGCGCGCCTCGGCGCTCGTGAAGCTCGGGCAGGGCGAACACAAGCTGCTGCTCCGCGCCTTGCAGAGCGCGCGCTTGACGCTGGATGGCAAGGTGCTCGCGAGCACGAAATTCATCATAGGCGGCGGCGACGGCCACGGGGCCGTGCCGGAAGTGCCGAAGAATCTGCCGGAGGGTTTGCGGTTCGCCCGCCTCGCGCACGACGAGGTGACGGTCACTGTGAAGTCCGATGGCCGCGAGCATCTGGTCGTGCTCGAGGCGTTCATCGGCGGCAAGGGGCTGCGGCCCGAGGTCGGCGAATTGAGTGTCACGCTTCAGGACAAGGACGCGACATTCTGGCTGCTCTCGCCGAAGGAAAAAGTGCCGCACACCGACGAAGGCTGGACCGCCTACACCGGGCAGCAGCGCGCGCTCCTCACCGCCCGCAACGCCGCCCGCCGTCGCGAAGTCGCCGCCGCCGAGACGAAGCACTGGGCCGCGCGCCACGAGTTCGCGCGGAAGCTCGTCGCAGCCATGCCCGCCCCGGCAGCACCCGCCGTTGCGGCGACGACTCCCGTGCAAAATGAGATCGACCGTTTCATCGGCGCGCGGCTCGAGACGACGAAAGCCACGCCCGCGCCGCTGACGGACGACTACGCGTTTCTGCGGCGCGTCACGCTCGACACCATCGGCCTGCTGCCCACGCCGCAGCAGATTCAGGAGTTCATGGCCGACACGAGCGGCAAGCGGCGCGCCAACGCCATCGAGCGGCTGCTGCGGCATCCGGGCTGGGCCGATCACTGGGTGAGTTACTGGCAGGACGTGCTCGCGGAAAATCCCGGCATCCTCAAGCCGACGCTCAACAACACCGGCCCGTTCCGCTGGTGGATTCACGAGGCTTTTGCTGACAACCGGCCGGTGGACCAGTTTGCCACGGAACTCGTGACGATGAGCGGCAGCGTCTATGGCGGCGGCCCGGCGGGCTTCGGTCTCGCGACGCAAAACGACGCGCCGATGGCCGACCGCGCGCAGGTGGTTTCGCAGGCCTTTCTCGCGATGAACCTCGCGTGCTCCCGCTGCCACGACGCGCCGTATCACGACTTCAAACAGAAGGACCTTTTCAGCCTCGCCGCGATGCTCAATCAAGCGCCGCAGGAAGTGCCCAAGAGCAGCTCGATCCCCGCGAATGCCAACATCAAAGTCGGTCGCGTCGTGCAGGTCACGCTCAAGCCCGGCGAGAAGGTCGATCCCGCGTGGCCCTTCGCGAAGGGTACCACGCCGACGCCGCTGCCCGACAGCGCCGCGCGCGGGGCGAAGGATCATCGCGAGCAGCTCGCCGCCGCCATCACCGACCCGCAAAATCCGCGCTTCGCCCGCGTGATCGTGAACCGCCTTTGGAAGCGTTATCTCGGCCTCGCCCTGATCGAACCCGTGGACGATTGGGAGTTCGCCAAACCCTCGCATCCCGAGCTGCTCGACTGGCTCGCGCGCGAGCTGGTCACGCACGATTACGACCTCCAGCACGTCGCGCGGCTGATTTTCAATTCGCACACCTACCAGCGCGTGGCCGGCCTGAATCCGCCCGCGACCGACAAACCCGAGGACCGCCTCTTCGCCTCGCCGCTGCGCCGGCGGATGAGCGCCGAGCAGCTCGTCGATTCGCTCTTCGCGGCGGTGGGCAAGGAGTTCAACACCGAGCCGCTGACGCTCGACAACGACAACCGCCGCGCGGCGAAAGATTTCCTGAATCTCGGCGCGCCCCGGCGCGCGTGGGAGTTCGTGGGCTTCGCCAACGACCGCGACCGGCCCGCGCTCGCGCTGCCCAAGGCGCAGGCCATCGCCGACGTGCTCGGCATGTTCGGACGCCGCGAATCCCGGCAAGGCCCGCTCAACGCCCGCGACGAATCGCCGAACGTCCTGCAACCCGCCGCGCTCGCCAACGGCGACCTCGCCAACGCCCGCGCCACGCGCCTCTCCGAAGACTGCGGCCTCACCGATCTGTGCGTGAAAAGCCAGCCGCTCCCCGCATTGATCGATCAGGTGTTTCTGCGCGTGCTCTCGCGTCCGCCGACCGCGTCCGAGCGCGAGCTGCTCGTGCAATCGCTCGAGGTTGGCTACGCCGACCGCGTCGTGGCCGGAGCCGTCGCCAAGCGTAAAAAGGAATACGACCCCACGCTGCTGCTGAGTTGGACCAACCACCTCAACCCCAAAGCCACCGACCTGAAAATGGCCGCCGAAGAACGCGCCCGCCAGGGCGACGAACCCACCCCGCGCCTCCAGCCCCATTGGCGCGAGCGGATGGAAGATGTGCTCTGGGCGCTGGTGAACTCGCCGGAGTTTGTGTTTGTGCCGTAATCCGGGCCAACCGATGTTCGCGCCATGACTGCCGAAACCCTGGAGAAGGAAGCGCTGAAACTGACGCCCGCCAAGCGACTGCAGCTTGCGGAGAAGCTGATGGACAGCGTGGACGATTTTGCCACCACCGACATCGCCAAAGCCTGGTAGACCGAAATCACCCGGCGGGTCGAAGAGATCGACAACGGAACTGACTCGGGCTTCGACGCCAAAGTAGTTCACGCAGAAGTTCGGGAGAGGTTGGACAGGGTGCGTCACTTGGCCCCATTGGTTGGCCGCAACGGTAGCCGATGAGAAATAAACTTTGAGTCTGAACTATGAGCCGCTCCAGCCTATTCCCACACGGTTTCGACCGGGTGTCGGGTTACCAGATGAGCCGAACCCGACGCGATGGCTTCCATGGACTCTGGAAACCGCTGGCGGCCGTAATGCTACTTCTGGTCAGCTGCCTGTCGGCACGGTCAGCCCTTTACCGAACGAACGGATGGACCCTGCAGGCGACATTGAAACTGGATAAGCCTTCCATACTCCTGAGCGAGCCGATGTCGGTTACGCTCCGAGTTACCAACCATTCGGAAGAGGACTTGGAAATCATCGTGGGTGGCACCAACGGCGACTATGGCGGGAGCATCTCGGCTTTCGATGGCGATGGGCACAAAGTCCCGCGACCGACCATCAATCTCATTACGGGAGGTATGTGTGGCTCGTCAAAGCTGCCGTCGAAAGGGTTCTATGATTTCCGAGTTTTTCTTCCCAAGTCTGCACGGTTCGAGCGGCCCGGAGAGTATCGGATAGTCAGCACTCGAACGCTGGAAATCATCAAGCCCGTGCCCGGCCGTTCCTTTATGGAAAATCCACGAACTACAATTATAGCGACCGACTCGAGGTTGTTACAAGTCGTGCCGAACGACGCGGTCAAGATGGGTGAAGTGATCGAATCGCTCGGTGGTCGTCTGCGAAGCAACAAGGAACAGAACAGGGAGGAGGCCGCTGAGTTACTCAATTTCATCCAGGACGACAGAACAGTTCCCCATTTTGCCGCTGCTGTTCAAAATGAAAACCGGTCGGCGATGGTATTTCACCACGCCTTTGACACATTCGGTCGGAACTTAAGTATCGAGGCGCTTGAAGGTCTCAAGTTCGGAATTTCTACCAACCAGGCACGGCTTGCCGCTAACAGTTACCTTTCCGGAATCGTCAGGCACTCGGCCGCCTATGGGCTGGCGAGGAGCAATAATCCAGACGCTCTGCGCCACTTGATGACGTTCAAGCACGACGCATCTGATTCAGTCCGTCTCATAGTCGTCCAAAGAGTTGGGAAAGAGAGGAACGATGAAGCCACGGAAATAATTGAAGAACTTTGCGGTGACGCCAGCCAAATGGTCAGCGGCGAGGCAAGGCGATACCTCGCACTAATTCACGCTTCCAACTAGACATTTACATGCAAAAACCAGACTCACTCCCTCGTCGTGACTTCCTTGCCCGTGTGGGCGCGGGCGCAACCGCCCTTGGTCTGTCCGGATTTTCTTCACTTCACGCCGCCCCGAAAGAGCGCCGCGAGTATCCCAAGGGCAAGGCCGAGCATTGCATTTTCATCTGGCTCGGCGGCGGCGCGGCGCACATCGACACCTGGGATCCGAAGCGGCTGGGCGACCCGGTGAAGAAGCTTGCCGGCTCGGCGTATCCGGCGATCAAGACGGCCATTCCCGGCGTGCAGGTGTGCGAGCATCTGAAGCACACGGCGGACGTGCTCGACCGCTTCATCCTGCTGCGCACGGTGAATCACACGATCATCGACGAGCACTCCGCCGCGACAAATTTCGTCCACACCGGGCGCAAGCCGACGGGCACCATCGCGTATCCGTCCATCGGTTCGCTCGTGGCGCATCAGAAAGGCAGCGCGGGCAGCGGCATTCCGCCCTACGTGCTCATCGGCTATCCGAACCTCATGCGCGGTCCCGGCTTCCTCGGCGCGAAGCATGGCTACGTGTATCTCACCGACACGGAGAAAGGTCCGGCCGGCCTGACGCGTCCGCCCTACGTCACCACCGCGCGCCAGTCGGACCGCGAACGCCTGCTCGAGCAACTGCGCACCGGCTATCGCGCGCGGAATCCCTACGACAAGACCATCGCCGAATACGACGACGCGGTGGGCGCGAGCCTGAACCTGGCCAAGGGCGACTTCATGCAGGCGTTCCAGCTCAGCGCCGAGCCGACGACGCTGCGGCAGAAATTCGGCGACGAATTCGGCCAGCGCTGTCTGCTGGCGCGGCGGCTGGTGCAGACCGGCGTGCGGTTCGTCGAGGTTTCTTTCAACTTGAATTTCATCAACGGCACCGGCTGGGACACGCACAACCAGGGCCAGAAAAACCAGCACATCCTCATCCAGCAGCTCGACCAGGCGCTGGCGATGCTCGTGCTCGATCTGGAGAAAAACCGCCTGCTCGACAAGACGCTCGTGGTCGTGGCCAGCGAGTTCGGCCGGCCGCCGGAATTCGATGGCGGCGGTGGGCGCGGGCATTGGGGGAAGTCCTTCACCATCGCGCTCGCCGGCGGCGGCCTGAAGCTCGGCCAGGCCATCGGCGAAACCGATGAACTCGGGAAACTCCCGGTGAAACAACCGCTCTCCGTCCCCGACGCCCACGCCACCATCCACTGCGCCCTCGGCATCAATCCCGCGCGCCTCCTCTACGACGGCGACCGCCCTGTGCCCATCACCGACATGGGCGAACCGGCCGCGCAGGCGTTTGCATAGCGGATTCCCGCAGGCGATTTTGTAGCCGCTGACGTGAGGAGGCGGACGCGCCGGTCATAGCCCGCGACGTCCGCCTCCTCACCTCGGCGGCTACGATGCGTGACGCCTAAAACTCAGCAACTCCGCAGCCACGCCTGCAACTCGTCGTGGGTCATCACGTCGTAGGCGGTGAGCAATCCCTTCTCGGCGAAGAAGACGATGCGCCAGCGCAGACCCGCGCGGCACTCGAACAAATCTTTGCGCAATCGCCGGATACCGAGTCCCGAGTGCAAATGCGGTCGTCCGAATCCGTCGGCGAG
>BJHT01000069.1 GCA_014193395.1 Verrucomicrobiota bacterium | reverse complement strand
CGCGCGCAACCTGCTGGGCGAAACCGCCGGCCCCACCGTCGTCCCCGCCGGCTTTACCCGCCTGGCCTGAGCCGCAACCAATGAGTCGAACCGAATTTTTTAACCGCCGAGATGCGATGAAAACAGGGCGGCGCAGCCGCAACCCAAGCGGAGCGCGGCTGTGTCCGCCGAGGACCAGCCGCAGCGGCCAAGAAACCTCGGAGGCACTCGTTGGAATCCGAGGCGTTCCGTGCGGCCAACCTGCTGCGGCTGGTGCTCCGCGCACACAGCCGCGCTCCGGGGAAAATCCTCGCGGCGCGCGACTATTTTGCCACTGCCCTGCTCCCGGCCGACGAACCAAGAATTGTCGCCAGCGCCTTGCTCCTCGTCCCGGAGGGACCCCGCAGGAAATTAGCCGGGGGCAAGCCCGCGCAGCGGGCGCGGCCCCCGGCTGGACCGCCAAACGGGCCATGCCCCAGCGGGGCATCGAAGAAGTTTTTGGCGGCGTCTTCACCGCAGCATTGCCGCCAACCCTCGTCGCCTTGGGCCACTTTCTTCGATGCCCCGTTGGGGCACGGAGCCACGCGGCACGGTCTCCGGGGGCGGCGTCCGCAGGTGCGGACTTGCCCCCGGCTAATCTCCTCCGGCGTCCCTCCGGGACGGCAACCGCCACCGATTCGTCCCTTTCCCCATTCCCTTGCCCCAAATTCCCCTGCCCAATTCAGCAACGCTCACGACCCGTTACGCCTTGCTGTATGCGCCGATCGACTTCCCAACGACTGCGCCTGGCATTCCCATCGGCTCCTTCCCTCTCTGCGTTTCTTCCAATCTCTGCGGTGTATTCCGGAAACGCTCAGATCGTCGTGGCGCGGAATGGAACACCGCAGAGATTGGAAGAAACGCAGAGAGCAAAATGGCGGACGCGCACGATCTCGCGTCATCTCGGCCCGTACGGCAACCGACGCAGAGGGGGAAGAAGCTCGAAGTTCAAAGCTCAAGGGAAGAACCAAGGCCCAAGCACCAAGCACAACGTCCTCTCGCCGCGCGCCTCTCAATCTCCCACCATCCAACCCACCGTCTCCGGACCGCGACGCCGCGCGGTTTCGCCTGTACCGACTCCAAACCGAAATGCTCCCGCCCCTTTGCTGCTTGGCCCTTGTTCCTTCCCTTGAGCTTTGAGCTTTATCCTTTGAGCTTTCCCCCCATCGCACTCTCCTCACCGTAACGCTACTAACTGACATGCTCATCGACTGCCACAACCACCTCGGTGCCGACCTCCTCTTCTACCTGCACGGCGATTTCCCCTATGCCCAGCAGCTCGTCCAGATGCAGACCGAAGGCGGCGCGCTCGGCGTCACGCACTGGATCGTCTTCCCCTTCGTCTCCTACGTCGCCATGGACGTCACCCGCTTCCGCAGCGGCGGCGTCGCGTTCGGCAACGGCCTCGAGAAAATCCCCTATGCCTTCGAGAACCGCCGCCTCCTCGACGAATGCCAGCGCCTCTTCCCCGATGAAGGCCGCCGCACGCTCCCCTTCGTCATCGTCGATCCCCTGCGCCACACCGACGCGCAGGCCGCCGAACTTGTGAAACTCCGCGCCGAGTACCGGTTCCACGGCATCAAGATTCAGAGCACCATCATCCAGGCCGACATCAAACGCCTCGCGCACGAAGGCCGCGTCTTCCTCGACCTCGCCCGCCAATGGGACATCCCCTTCCTTATCCACAGCAGCGTTGCCGCGAGCGACCTCTGGGCGCAGGCCCACGACATCCTCGACCTTGCCGAAGCCAACCCCGACCTCCGCTTCTGCGCCGCCCACTCGTGTCGCTATGACAAGGAATGTCTCGACCGCGTGAACGCCCTGCCCAACGCGTGGTTCGACAACTCCGCCCACTGCATCCACTGCGTCGGAGCCGTCGATGACCTCCCCTACATCGCGCCGCGCGCGCGCCGCTTCGACTCCGATTACACCAACCCCGCCCGCGTCATCGCCGACCTCGCCGCCGCGTACCCGAACAAGTTTATGTGGGGCAGCGACTCACCTTTCTACAGCTACGCCGCCGAGATCAACGGCCAGGTCGTCCGCCTCATCAGCACCTACGAACGCGAAGTCGCCGCCCTCACCGCCAGCCCCGCCGACGTCGTCCAACGCATCGCCAACACCAACACCCGCGCCTTCCTCAAACTCCCCGATGAACGCCTTCTCGCTTGACGCCCACGCCGCCCTCGTCACCGGCTCCTCCCAAGGCATCGGCCACGCCATCGCCCTCGGCCTCCGCGACGCCGGCGCGCGCGTCGTCTTCCACGGCCTGTCCGCGACCCAACCCGCCGACCTCCCCGCCGACGCCCCCTACGTCGCGTGCGACCTCCTGCCCACGGAAGGCCCGGAAACATTGCTCGCCGCCGCCTTCGCCGCCGAACCCGCGCTCGACATCCTCGTGTGCAACGCCGGCAGTTTCTTCGATCTGCCCCTCCTCGAAATGACCCGCGAACGCTGGCAGAAAACCCTCGACCTCAACCTCACCGCCACCTTCTTCCTCGTGCAAGGATTCGTCCGCCGCCTCGCCGCCGCCGCGCGCCCCGGCTGCATCGTCATCACCTCCAGCACCAACGGATTCCAAGCCGAGGCCGACTCCTCCGCCTACGACGCGAGCAAAGGCGCGCTCGTCATGCTCACCCGCTCCCTCGCCGTCTCGCTCGCCCCGCTCGGCATCCGCGTGAACGGCATCGCCCCCGGCCTCATCCGCACGCCCCTCACCAACACCTGGCTCCAAACCCGCGCCGACGACTTCGTGAAACACTACGAGAAAAAAATCCTCCTCGGCACCGTCGGCACGCCCGCCGACTGCGCCGGCGCCGTCGTCTTCCTCTGCTCCCCCGCCGCCCGCTACCTCACCGGCGAAATCATCGTCATCGACGGCGGCCTCACCGTCGCCCAGATCGGAAGGATGTGAGCCGCCGGAACGCCGCCGATCTCGCCGGGCGGACCGTGGACGCCGCAAGCTTGAGACCGCGTACCGGCGATTCACGACGGGCAGTTGCATACCGCGGAACCGGCCCTGTCACACGGTGTCGCAATGAACATTGCGCGAGGCAACGACTGCTGTCGCCCCGCGATCAGGAACCGCTTTCTTGGTGCAATTTCACGCCACCTCGCCAAACTTTCTCCCACAACTGATGGGACAAGACAAACTCACCGCACCACCCGTGATTCTCGCGATTTCAGCGACCTCCACTCCTGGGTCACAACGCTGCAGAACCCTCGACGCGACTTTTGCCTCCGCACGCTGAAGCAGCAGAAATCACGACCCCATGTCCACCCGCTTCTTCACCAACGAAGGCGATAACACGCTGCTGAAAAAGTTCGCGGGCGTTTTCACGCACAATCCCGACATCGAACGGTTCGATGCGCTGGTCGGCTATCTGCGCGCGTCCGGTTACTTCGCGCTCCGGCCTCATCTGGAAAAAGTCCCGCTCATCCGCATTCTCGTCGGGATCGACGTGGACGCACAACTGGCAGCGCAACACCGCAAGGGTCTGCTGTTGCTTGGCGATGCTGACAAGACCGTGGCCGCAGTGCGCAAGCAGATCGAGGCGGACGTGCAAAGCGCGCCCTACCGCAAGGAAGTCGAGGACGGCATCCGCCAGTTCATCGGCGACGTGGCCGCGAAGCGCGTGCAGATCAAGGCGCACTCCACCAAACGCCTGCACGCCAAGCTCTACATTTTCCTGCCCAAAGGATTCTGCGAACACAAACCGGGCGCGGTCATCACCGGTTCGTCAAACCTCACCGCCGCCGGTCTTGGCGTTGAGGATGCCGCGGGCAATTACGAGTTCAACGTCTTGCTGCATGATTACGACGACGTGGTGTTTGCGCGGGACGAGTTTGAAAAGCTCTGGGCCGAAGGCGTCACCGTGCTGCCGGAAGCCGTCGGCGGTGTGGTGCGCGAAAGCTATCTGCGCGAAGACCTGACGCCGTTTGAGCTCTACATCAAATTTCTCATCGAATACTTCGGCCCGGCCATCGAATACGATCCCAACGCCGAATCCGACCTCCCCAAGGGCGTCAAGGCGTTGAGTTACCAGGGCGACGCCGTGAACGACGGCTGGCTCAAACTCCAGAAGCACGGCGGCTTTTTCCTCGCCGACGTTGTCGGCTTGGGCAAGACCATCGTCGCCACGCGCATCGCCAAGAAATTTTATTACCACAACGGCTTCCCCACGCACCGCTCGCGCATTCTGGTCATCACGCCGCCCGCGCTGAAAGAAAACTGGGATGCCGAAATGGAGCGGTTCGGCCTCGACGACGCCGTGCGCGTCATTCACAACGGCAGCCTGCACAAAATCCGCGACCCGGAAAAATACGACCTGATCATCATCGACGAGGCGCACAAGTTTCGTAACGACACCGCCGACGGTTACGACCTCCTCCAGAAGCTTTGCAAGACCCGCACCAAGCATCGCTTGCCCGACGGCGAGTTTGCGAAAAAGCGCGTCATCCTCATTTCGGCCACGCCGTTGAACAACCGCCCCTCCGACATCCGCAACCAGGTGTTGCTGTTTCAGGACGGCAAGGATTCCACGGTCATCGGCAACCTCCAGCATTTCTTCGCCAAGCTCATCAAGGAATACGAGGCGGCGCACCGCATCGCCGACTCCCGCGAGGCGCAGGCCGTCGTCGCCCGTATCTACGAGCACATCCGCGAGCAGGTCGTGCAACCGTTGACCGTCCGCCGCACCCGCACCGACCTCGTCGAGGACAAGCGCTGGAAAGCCGACCTCGACGCCCAGGGCATCATCTTCCCCAAGGTCGAAAAGCCGCGCCCCATCTTCTACAAGCTGGATGCCGACCTCGACGCCCTTTACGACCGCACCATCCGGCTGCTGTCGCTGCCCAAGTCCGGCGGGTTGACCTACAACCGCTATCGTGCCATCGCTTTCCTGAGCAATCCCAAGCTCAAGGAGAAATACGAACACGCCGACCGCATCGCCACCCAGCTCGCGCAGATCATGAAGACGATGCTGGTGAAACGCATTGATAGCAGTTTCCTGGCGTTCACGAAAAGTCTCCGTCGGTTCCGCGATGCTACGCAGGCCATGCTCACCATGTTTGAGCGCGGCACGATCTACATCGCGCCCAGCTTGCACGTCTCGGATTACATCCTCGAAGATCGTGAGGATGAACTCATTGCCGCTATCGCCGAGGCCAGCGAAACCGACCCCACCATCACCGTTTGCACACCCAAGGATTTTCTGCCGGAGTTTCTCGCCGGCCTCCAGCACGACGGCGCGATCCTCAACGAGTTGTTGGCCGCGTGGGAACAGGTGAAGGCCGACCCCAAGCTGGACGAGTTCCTTGCTTGTCTGCGTGGCGACGGCGAACGCCAGAACCTGCTCGCCAAGCCGTTCAACGAAACCGGCAAGCTAGTCATCTTTTCCGAGGCCCGCGACACCACGCTGCACCTGTCGGAGCAACTCAACGCCGCCGGCTTCGGCCCGGTGCTCACGGTGGATTCGCACAACCGCAAGGCGGTCATGCCGGTCGTCCGCGCCAATTTCGACGCCAACGTCGCGCACGACGCCGAGCACCGGAAAGATGACTTCAAGATTCTGATTTCCACCGAAGTTCTGGCGGAAGGTGTGAACCTCCACCGCGCCCACGTCATCGTGAACTATGACACGCCGTGGAACTCCACGCGCCTCATGCAGCGCATCGGGCGCGTGAACCGCATCGGCAGCACCGCCGCCGCCGTCCATGTCTTCAATTTCTATCCCACGGCGCAGGTGGATTCCGACATCGACCTCCACCGCAAGGCGTTCTTGAAACTCCAGGCGTTCCATTGCGCGCTCGGTGAAGACAGCCAGATTTATTCGCCCGACGAGGAAGTGGACAATTTCGGCCTGTTCGACCGCGCCATCGAGGAAGAGCGCGACGAACGCCTCCGTTTCCTGTCCGAACTCCGCGATTTCAAGGACGCCAACGCCGACGAGTTCCGCCGCATTCGCAACCTGCCCATCCGCGCCCGGTGCGGCCGCAAGGATGCCGGGCAGGCCGGCCAATCCCTTGTTTTCATCCGCGACGACCGCCGCGATGCCTTTTACCGTGTTGCTCCCGGTAGCAGCCGACGTGAGGAGGCTCAAACTTTGACTCCCTCTCCGCCCTCTGAGGGGGGAGAGGGTTGGGGTGAGGTGGGTGATTCCGCCATCACCGAACTCGGCTTTGTCGAAATGGCCCGCGCCTTCCGTGCCGAGGTCACCGAAGCAGCCGTCCCGTTGCACGACGCCCACCACGACCAGGTGTTGTCCGCGCTGGACGATTTCCGCACCAAACTCGCCGCCGATGCCGTGCGCGAACGCGCCGTGGATCACACCGTTGGCCCGAACGAACAAAAGGCGCTCCGACTTCTCGCAGCGGCCCAGGGAATGCCCAATGTCTCGGTCGCCGAGCGGGCGCTGCTTGTCGCTGCCCAGCACGCCATCCGCGTCGCCAAGTTTCAGGACTTGCCGCGCCAGCTCAACGCATTGCAAAAAGCCGTCGCCAAAAAGCCCGTCACGAGCGCCGCGCTGCTCGACAAGCTGATGGAAATTCTCCGGTCCTACCCGTTGGATGTGGCCGAGCCGGATGCCCCGGCAGCCGCCACCGGGCTCGTCACGGCGGAATACGTTCCGCAGATCATCCTTTCCGAATCCTTTGCTCAATCATGAACGACATCCAGGAACAGCTACGTCAGCCTTACTCCAATAAAGTCTGGAGCGGGCTGCTTCCCATGCTGTTGCCCGGACGGATCGAGTTGTTTCAACAGCCCGTTGAGTTTCCCCTGACCGCCGAAAGCCAGCGCGAAATCGCCACCGGCTTCCGCCAGTTCGGTCGCGCCGTCATTCCCGATGGCCAGGGCGGTGAGAAAATTCTCGCCGTGTTCGAGGTGGACGTGACCTCCACGGTGAATCTGCTCCGCAACCGCGTCGCACTCCGCCAGCTTGTTGCCCGCTGCATTGACGAGGTCAGCGCGCATGCCGTGCTCGCGTTCTTCGTTCAACGCGGCAAACACCCCTACCGTCTCACCTACGCCACCCGTGAGAGCGTGTTGAACACCGAAACGCTCGCCATCGAGACACGGGAAACCGCCACCCGCCGATACACCTATGTTCTCGGTCCGGGCGAAACCCGCCGCACCGCTGCGTTGCGCCTCGCCGGACTCGCCAGCAAACGCGAAAGCGCCACGCTCAAGGAAATCACCGATGCCTTTTCGGTGGACCTGCTCAACAAGGAGTTTTTCGACACCTACAAATCGCACTATCAGAAATTCTGCGCCCATTTGATCGAGGGCGAAGCCCCGGCCAGTATTTTCGGCCTCAAGCTGCGCAGCTTGGATGAAAAGGCTCGTGACAAGGCGTTGAAGCCAGTTCGCGATTTCGTCAAAAAGCTCCTGGGCCGTCTGGTCTTTCTTCATTTCCTGCAAAAGAAAGGCTGGCTGGGCTGTCCCGCCGACGCGACCAATTGGAAAAACGGCGACCCGAATTTCCTGCGCCAGCTTTTCGATACCGCACCCGCCGCCGAACAACGGCGCTTCCATTCCCGGCGGCTCGTGCCGCTCTTTTTTGACACCCTCAACCGCGAGCGCAAAGGCGACCTTTTTGCCATCACCGGCACTCGCGTGCCGTATCTCAACGGTGGTTTGTTTGAGCGCGATTTTGAGGGCGTTGAAAAGATTGATTTCCCGCCCGAGTTGTTCGCCGACGTGCTGGAATTTTTCGGCCATTACAATTTCACCATTGATGAGAACGATCCCGACGATCACGAGATCGGGATTGATCCGGAGATGCTCGGGCACATCTTTGAAAACCTGCTGGAAGACAACAAAGACAAGGGCGCTTACTACACGCCCAAGGCCGTTGTCCAATACATGTGCCAGCAGACTCTCATTCTGGCCCTGGCTGGGCACTTCCCCGGTGACGCCGAGGCGCGGGCGGGCATCGAAACGCTCATCCGCCTGAAAGAACCGATTGATCCGCAGAAAGACACCTGGCTCTCCCGCCACGCGACGCGGCTGGAGAAAATTCTCGATGACCTGAATATCTGCGACCCGGCCATCGGCTCAGGCGCGTTTCCCATCGGGCTATTGCAGGAAATTTTCTGGACCAAGCTCACGCTGCATCCCGCGCTCAAACGGGCGCAAACCAAGCGCGCCATCATCCAGCACTCCATCCACGGCGTGGACCTCGATGCCGGCGCGGTGGAGATTGCCCGCCTGCGTTTCTGGCTGGCGCTCATCGTGGATGAAACCGAGCCGCTGCCACTGCCCAACCTTGATTACCAGATCATGCAGGGCAACAGCCTGCTGGAATCATTTGAGCGACTCGACCTATCCAAAATTTCCCAGCCCGCCCGCGTCGGCGTCACCTTGCTCGGCAGCGACCAGGGCGAAATGGGATTTACCGCCACGCAGGTCGAGATTACCAGCACACCGGGAGAGCGCGAGGACTTGGCTGCGTTGCAGGAAAAATATTTCCTGCTACACGACCCGGAATCGAAAGCCCAACTGCGCAAGCGCATTGACCGCGCCGTGCTGCGCGCCATTGATGCCGAACTGGAAGATCGCCGTGGCGTGCTCGTCGATGCGCTGAAAAATTGGGAACGTGATTTGGCGCGGAAAAAGAAGCTGACGCGGAACTACGAGCCTTCCCCCAAGGAACTGAAAGCCCGTGACCGGATGCAGGCCGAGATTGATGGGCTGGCCGTCAAAAAGGAAAAACTCCACGCCCTGCTGGAAGACCCGCTTGCCGCCCGGCCGTTTTTCCTCTGGCATCTTTGGTTTAAGCACATCATCAGCGCGCCACCGCACGGGCGCGGCGGCTTCGACATCGTCATCGGCAATCCGCCGTATGTGCGCGCCGATAATCCAGACATCGCCGAGCAGCGTCAGGCCATCCTTGCCAGTGGTAACTATGAAACGCTTTGGGAAAGGTGGGACTTGTTTATTCCTTTCATCGAACATGGCCACCGCTTGCTCCGTCCCGGCGGCGTGGAGGCCATGATTGTGTCCGATGCGTATTGTCATTCCAAATACGCAATGAAATCACAGGAGTGGTTTTTGCAGAACG
Organism: Verrucomicrobiota bacterium; assembly: GCA_014193395.1. Lineage (GTDB taxonomy): Bacteria > Verrucomicrobiota > Verrucomicrobiia > Limisphaerales > BJHT01 > BJHT01. The sequence continues at coordinate 14,842 of BJHT01000069.1, read as the reverse complement.
CCATCGTTCGCCGCTTGGATTTCCTGGGCAAGCTCCAGATTTTCGACGCGGGCGTGAAGAACATGATTTTCTTCTACGAACGCGGCGACGGCGCACGCAATTTTCCAGAACGTCGCCTTCATACAGAGAGGTTCGGAAATGTCAGCGATTTGCCGACAGAGCAACAATCAGGCGCTACTTATCGGCTGTTTTTTCCAGAGCAGGGTGAGAAGCAAGGTTTTGAGATCAAAACAATTCCGATTGGTGAGCTTTGCTATGTCAGTTTTGGCTGCCGCCCCAACAGCGATGAGCGAGTCGCCCGAGGATTGTTCGTAGTTGCGGATCTATTGAGCGATAAAAAGGATGCGAAGCACCCAAAACCATACATTGAAGCAAAGGACATGGAGCGTTGGATTTTCCATCAGAGTCGATGGTTGGAATGGAACACCGAACGATCCCCGGCGCTACTTGCGCGGCCCACGTTTGTTGAGCTGTATGAAGTGCCAGAAAAGATTGTCGCCGCTGACGTGTCTGGAGCAGAAAATCGTGCTGCATACGACACGCAAGGCGTTTTTCACAGTCATACGTTAATTTCATTCGTTCCGTGGCACTACTTGGCGGGTGTTCGAAACAAATCTATCAAGAAGTCGGCGGTTTATGTTGATGAGAAAACCTCGCGGGATGCAGCGCATCAGCGGGAGGAGATGGAAAAAAACAGCAGGCAGTTTTCAGTCAGATTCTTACTGGCGGTAATGAACTCACAGGTATCACGTCAATTTCTACGCAAAAACCGCAGAAGTAACGTGCATCTGTATCCAGACGATTGGAAGAAACTGCCAATTGCCGATGTTCCATCTGATCAACAAGCCCCAATCGAAGCCATTACGAAACTGACTATCTCGATAGCCACATTTTTCAGCCACCACCCGCACGCACGAAGCGCCCGCGACGAATTGCTGATTTCATTTTTGGAGGCCTTGATCGACGCGCTTGTGGCGCAGTTGTATTACCCGGACCAGTTCCGTGCCAAGCGGCTTGATGCCGCCAAGCTGGTCAGCGAGGCGAACCTGCCCACCCCCGAAAAGATTTCCACCGCCGAGGAAATGGATGCCGTGCGCGCAGCCGTGGAGGATGCCTACGACATCAAACATCCGTTGCGCGCCGTTGTGTATGACTTCGGCTCAATGGAACTCGCCGCCATGGAGGCCGGCAAATGAAAATCCTGTTTCTGGATGAATCCGGCGACCACAGCCTGTCGGTCATTGATCCGCAGTATCCGTTGTTCGTGCTCGGCGGGATCATCGTGGACCAGGATTACGCGGAGGGGGAACTGGACCGGGAGGTGCGGGCCTTCAAGCGCGAGTTGTTCGGGCGGGAAGACCTCATTTTGCACACCGCCGACATCACGCGCAACCGGCTGGGTTTCGAGCGGATGATCGAACCGGAGTTCCGGGCGCGGTTTTATGAGCGGCTCAACACGCTGATGCGCGGCCTGCGGTATCAGGTGGTGGCGTGTGTCATCCGCAAGGAGGAACATCTGCGGGCCTACGGCGTGGCGGCGCTCGATCCGTATCTGTTGAGCCTGGATATTTTGGTGGAACGGTTCTGCCTGGAAATCGGGGACGTGGCCGGCGGCGGGATGATCGTGGCGGAACGGCGCGGCCCGACGCTGGATCATCAACTGGAGCTGGCTTGGCTGAACCTCAAGGTGCAGGGCACACGGTTCTTGCAGGCCAAGGCCATCGAGCGGCGCGTGCTGGGACTGAACCTGCGGGAGAAGGCGGAAAACATCGCCGGTCTGCAACTGGCGGATTTGGTGGCGACTCCCGTGGGCCGGTTTGTCCTAGGCAAAACCGTGAAGGAGGATTTTGAAATCGTGAAAGCGAAGTTCCGCCGCAACCAGAAAGGCCAATATGAAGGCTATGGACTGGTGGTGCTCCCCCGTAAATGAATTGAGGCCAGCGCCCGCTACGCAGTCGCCAGCCCACGGACAGATGTTGGCTTCCGTGGGCCGGCGGGTCAACGGGCAATTTGCGTTTCCTTTTGTTGCGTCGCTCTGCGCTGCCACCCCGCCTGTGACTTTCCAGCCAAAATGAACTTCAAGTCCATCCTGTCCAACCGCGTGCTGCCCGAACTCAAGGCGGCCTCACCGTATTTCACCACCGCCGCCATCAAACAACGCGCACAGCAGCTCGCCCCGGAAATCAATCTCGACTCCCTGGCCGTGTATCTCAGCGAGGCCACCGCCGCCGGCCTAATCCACGACGCCGGTCGCGGCTGGTATTCCCGCTTGAGCGAGCGCGTGCCGCTGGATGCCAAGCCCGTTGCCAAACTCATCCGCGCCGTCGAGAAGGCGTTCCCGCTGCTGGACTTCACGGTCTGGTCCACCGCCCAAATCAATCCGTGGATGCACCACCTGCTGGCCCAGCCCGTTGCCTTCCTCCACGCCGACCCCGACTCGCTTGAATCTGTCGGCGACAAGTTGCGCGAGTTGGGTTGGGAGGTGGCCGTGAATCCCGCCCCCAGCGCCGGGCCAAAATCCGTCCGGCCCGGCGAGAAAATGGTCGTGCTCCGGCCCACGCTCACCAAGCAGCCCGCCAGTCAGGGCCGGCAGGATGCCATCGAGAAGATGCTGGTGGATTTGGTGGCCGAAGCACAACGCCTCTCCCTCATGGACCAGTCGGAAGCCGAAGGCGTGGTGCGGGAAGTTCTGTCCCGACATTTGCTGCAAATTGCTGAAATGCAAAGCTATGCAAAATTTAGAAAGCTCAAGACCGCCGTATTTGAGTGAATTAACCAACTCCGCCAAATCTGTTTTGGCGGAGTTGGTTAACCAACGCCAATCAAGCGCCTCCATTGGCGTTAGTTAACTCCTATGTTTCCAGCCGAACACCTGTCCGCCGAGGCGCTGAACCAGCGGGCCAAGGCGCTCGGCGGCTGCAATCAGGACATCTTGGAGCGCAGTCTCTACGCCCTCACCCTCCTGGGGCATCTGGTGGACAGTGGGTTGCCATTCGTTTTCAAGGGCGGCACGAGCCTGCTCCTCCACCTGCCGCAAGTGCGGCGGCTTTCGATTGACGTGGACATCGTCTGTGGTGAAAAGCCGGAAGCCGTCAATGAAGTGGTGGCGCGGATCGGCCAGCAAGCGCCGTTCACGCGGGTTGAGGAGGACGACCGTCAGCACCGCGATCTGCCGCAGCGCCGTCATTTCAAATTTTTCTACCGTTCGGCCATCGGCAGTTAACCCGAAGTGCCGCTGCTGTTGGATGTCGTCGAGGAGGCGCGCATCCAATACACGCTCACGCGTCGTCCCATCCAGACTTCGTTCCTCAAGCCGGAGCGCGAAGTCATGGTGCAGCTTCCCACCCTGGAAAGTTTGCTGGGCGACAAACTGACAGCGTTTGCGCCCACAACCGTCGGCGTGCCGTTGCGTAAACCCGATGGCACGCCGGGCGAAGTGATGCAGGTCACCAAGCAGTTGTTCGACATCGGCGTGCTGTTCGAGGCCGCCACCAATTTCGCCGAAGTCGCCGCCACCTACGACGCCGTCCAGAAACTTGAGTCAGAGTATCGCCCGGCCAAACCCAGCCGCGAGGCGTCGCTGAACGATACGTTGCAAGCCTGCCTGGCTTTGACCGCCTCGAAAAACCGTGACGTTGCCGCCTACCCAGATGCGCCATTGTTGCAAGATGGCTTTCAACGGCTGCGCGGGCATCTGACGTGGCCGGGCTTTGCCGCCAGTCGTGAACCCACGCGCACCATCGCCGCCCGGGCGGCGGTGCTGGTGGCGCATCTGCGCGCCGGCGTGCCATTCGATTTTGCCGCGCACCGCTACACCGGCAGCGCGGAACAGAACGCGGCGTTAATGGCGGCCACCCTAAACGGCACACCACTCGCGTGGATTGACGGTGTCAGAGCCGTGAATCCCGAAGCCTATTATTACTGGCATCGCGCCATTCAGCTTGGCCCATCCAAACCCGTGCAATGACGAACAAGGTGCCCACCCCGCTAACCATGTTGCCGTTGGTGCCGTCGGCGCGCGTGTTGGTGCCGCAGCCCATCACCCCGCTACTGTCACCCACCACCCAGGGAGCGGCCGCCATCCGCACAAGCCCCAAAAACGAGAGATGAAAGACCCGAACCGCCCCAAAGACATCATCGACTTCACCGAGAAGCTCGCTGCCGAGAGCGGTCGCTTCGAGCCGGTGGATGAAAACTATTATCAGGCGTTCGTGGCATTGACCCAGCCACAGATCGAGAAACTGGCCATCGCTCTCCTGCTCGACCAGGAGACGGAGGTCCGCCGCCTTGCTGGCGGCAAGACTGACACCGCCGCCGTTGAGCGGGTTTCCCGATTCGTGAGTAATATGTTCACCGGCATCAGCCTTGGATTCGCCCGCTTTGATGCCTTCGGCAATTTCGGCTTTGTCGCCCGCATCGGCTCGGAACCCACCGCCGAGATGGATGAGATCATGGCCGACAAATTCCGCCTGATTGATCCTATGATCACCAACATCGTCCGCCGCACCCTGCCGTGGTTGTTCTCCCGAGAAATCAGCCAGACCCAGTTGCCGCTCTGAACTTCCCGCGCTGTTCACCGTGCTGAATTTACACCGCCTCGCCGCGCTGGTCGGTGTGGCGCAGCAGCGTGTGTGACATGACACCGCCTCGGCGAAATCCCGCGACCGCCCGCTATCTCACCGCTGCAATCATCATCATTGTCGCCGCCCTCACCGCGGCACCGATCGTCCGGATGTGAGCAGGCCGACGCCCATCGTGATGACGCAGCCGAAGAAGCTGAACCAGATGAAAGACACCAGCATCGCCGGCTTCTGCGCCGTGAACGCGCCGGTCTGATACAGATACAGCGTCACGAGCGAAACAAATCCGGCCAGGCACCCAAGCAGCGCGCCGCGCGCGGTTGCGCGCGTGGTGAACATGCCGAGGAAGAACAAGCCCAGCAGCGGGCCCCCGATCAGCCCGATCACCGTGTTCACCGACTCAACCAGATTCCCCGGCATCTTCGCCACACTGAACGCCAGCAGGATGACCAGCACGCCGTAGCCCACCGTGATCCATCGCGCGTTGGCCACCTGCTGCAACGCCGTTCTTTCCGGCCCGTGCGACAGCCGCTGCTTGAAATCAATCACCGTCGCCGACGCCAGGGAATTCAGCCCCGCCGAGATCGTGGACATGCTGGCCGCGTAAATTGCCGCGATCAGCAACCCCGGGAGCCCCGCCGGCAACTGCGTTACCACAAAGAACGGCAGAATCTGATCCTCCTTCTGAATCAACCCCGCCGCCAGCGGATCACCATGGGTCTTGTAAAACGCATACAGCACCAGCCCCGTGCCGTAAAACAGCGCCAGCACCGGCAGCACCAGCCACAGTTTGATCCACAATGATCGCTGCGATTCCTTCAAACTCCCCGCCGTCAAATAACGCTGCACCGACACCTGATCCGTCGCCATCTGCACCAGATGCAGGAACGACGCCGCCACCAGCACCGCCCAAAAATTCACCCGCTCGGCCAGGCTGAAAGAAAAGCTCAGGTTGAACCGCCCGTCTGCCACCGCCGTGTCCCACACACCACCAAGCCCGCCAGGAATTTTCCCGAGCGCCACGATCACGATCAGCAACTGCCCGCCGAACAGCACCAGCAATTGCATCACGTCCGTCCAGATCACCGCGCGCATCCCGCCGCACGCCGTGTACACCGTCGTCAAAATCCCCGACGCCAGGATCGTGACGCTCAGCGGCAGCCCCGTGACTTTCTCCAATGCCAGCGCGGGCGCATACGTCGCCGCCGCCAGCCAGAGCGACACCCGTACGATGAACAACCCCGACGCCAGCAACCGCACCGGTAGCGAGAACCGCTCCTCCAAAAACTGATACGCCGTGAAAAATCGCGACTGATAAAACTTCGGCAGCATCCAGAGCGTCGTGAACGGCGTCGCGATGAAAAACGCAATGATCACGTAACCGAACGCGAACCCGTTTTTGTACACCTCCGCCGGCCCCGCCAGATAGCTGATCCCCGAGAACAACGCCGCCAGAATCGACATCCCCACCACCACGCTCCCCATTCCGCGCCCCGCCAGAAAATAATCCCCGAGTGATTTTGTCCCCCGCGCCGACGCCAGCCCGATCCCCACCGACGCCGCCAAGTACGCGCCAAAGATCGTGTAATCAAGCCAGGAGAAGCGGGTCATGGCCGCGAGGCTAAGGCACCCGCCCTCGCGGCGGCAATCTTTCCGCGATGCCGGCGCGGCAGCCCGGTGTTTTTCGACGTGGTTCGTGGCGAGAAGGGAACCTGGGCGTTGGAAAACCCGCCCGCTGGTTTTCGCGGCCGCGCGACCGGCGCGCCAGCGTCTTGGATTGCGCCAGTCCGCTTGGAGGTCAGCGCAACGCAAAGGGTTCCGCGCGTGGCGATGGCGTTGCCATGCCGCGGATGGTCCTCCTGGCCCGCCTCCATTTCGTCGCGAGCTACAAAATTCCCTGCTCACCCCGGCTGTCCACCCGAGTGTCGCCGTCCCGCGCTGCCAATCAAATCTCACGTGCTCCACAGCGCCCGCCGTGCGCCGAAAGGAAGCAGGTCGCGGGGAATTTCCGCCGCTCGTTTTTTGCCGTTCGCAGTGCGACCGGGTCCCGGCCACGCTCCGCGCTGGTTGCAGCTTCGCCGCTTGGCGTTCTTGGCACCTCGGGGGCCTGCCGGTGGTTTCCACTGCTTCGACCGGTTGCCGCCGAAAGCCCTCCTGCCCAGCGGGTCACCGGCTCCAGTGCTCGTGGATGTACCACCCTTCCAGCCGCTCGCGCGCCCACGGCGTTTTCCGCAGAAACGTCAGCGCTGATTTGACGCTGGGATTGTGGCGGAAACAACGGATCGGAATGCGCGCCGCCATCTCGGCCCAACCATGCCGTTCGACCATTTGCGTGACGATGCTTTCCAGCGTGACGCCGTGCAGCGGGTCGCGGGGCGGATTGGGCGGCGAGGGCACAGGTGCAAAAATCAGTCGCCGACTCCTACGCCGCGACGGCGACCGGCGGCGTCGCGGAAGCGCCGCCGTATCGTTTCAAGAAAACGATGCGAGAAATCACCGTGATGACCGGCGGTTGGAGCCGGGGCCGGATGACCTCTGGATCGGTGCTGCTCCCAGTCACTTCAAACAGACCCGTGAAAAACCATTTGCCGCCCTCCGCGCGCCGCACATAGACCGGCAGCGGCCCGGTGGTCTCGGCCAGCTTGGCTCCCCATTTGGCCAGATCTCCCTTGCGCCCCACCCACACTTCGCACGGATCGCTTTCGGCGCGCGGATTCCACGTCAACCCCAGACACAAACCCACAATCACGCCCTCCCGGTGGATGACAAAATAAGGCGGGGCCGACTGTCCGCCGAGCTGCGCGCGCACCGCGTCAAACTCATAACCTTCGCCGACAACATGTGGCGGTCCCGCAGGCGCAGGCGCAGGCGTCGGTGCTGGTGCGGACGTGGGCGTGGGTGTGGGAGTTGGTGCGGACGAGGACGCGGGTGCGGGCGGGGACGGATGATCAAGCATCGCCGGTAGCCAAGCGGCCGTGCCTTCCCCCGTCAATGTCCATTCGGAATCTTCCGCGTGTCCGGCGAATGTCCGTCACCGACGGCCTTCCGGCGCGGGCGTTGCGGGAGGCCGGGCCGCTGCGCTTGCGGAGGGCTGCGGTCCCGGGAACGGCCTCGCGAAATGCAATCGCGCGGTGGGTTTTCTGTCGCCTTCGGCGGTGCCGGTGCGGCACGGTCCCCACCGATATATGCAACCAACCACGGCAGCTCGCGCCATCTCATGAACGCCCAACTCCTCACCGCTGGCCCGCAATTTGACCCGTCCGCCATCTATCGCCGGCGCGATGGCATTTACGCCACGGACCTGCTGATCGCGGGTTTGGTGGGGCTGGATTTTTTTTCGTGGCTGGCGCGGAAGTCGGCGGACGCGGCGACGATCTGCCGCGAGCTGGGACTGGCCGCGCGGCCCGCGGACGTGATGCTCACGTATTTTGCCGCGGCGGGCTTGGTCGAGGAGACGGGCGGAATTTTCCAGCTCACGCCGGTCGCGCGGGAGCATCTGGTGAAGGGGTCGCCGTGGTTCATCGGGCCGTATTACGCGTCGCTCAAGGACCGGCCGGTGTGCCTGGATTTGCTGAAGGTGTTGCGCACGGGCAAGCCGGCGAACTGGGGCAGCTCGGAGCGCGAGAAGGAATGGGCGAAGGCGATGGAAGCGGATGAATTCGCGCGCGGGTTCACGGCGGCGATGGATTGTCGAGGGGCGTTTCTCGGGCGCGCGCTGGCGCAGGCGGTGGAGTGCGGGAAGCACCGGCGACTGCTGGACATTGGCGGCGGCTCGGGAATTTACGCGTGTGCGTTCGTGGCGAATCATCGGCACCTCACGGCCGCGGTGTACGAGAAGCCGCCGGTGGATCGCATCGCGGCACAGTTGATCGCGGAACGGGGCTTCGCCGACCGCGTAGCCGTGATGGCGGGGGACATGTTTGCCGAGCCGTTGCCGACCGGATTCGATCTGCACCTCTACTCGAACGTGCTGCACGACTGGGATGTGCCGGTGGTGAAGGATTTGCTGGCGCGCTCGTTTGCGGCGCTGGAGCCGGGCGGGATGCTCGTGATCCACGACATGCACTTGAATGCGCAGAAGAACGGCCCGTTGCCGGTGGCGGAGTATTCGGTAATCCTGATGCACTCGACGGAGGGCCGCATTTATTCGGTCGCCGAGATCGAGGGATGGCTGCTAGCGGTGGGTTTCGCGGATGTACAATACCGGCCGACCGCGGCGGACCGCAGCGTGGTGACGGCGCGGAAGCGGTAGCGCGGGCGCCTGCAATTGAGGAATCGCGCAAAATTTTCCGGCCGTCCGTGAAGGGGCTTTACACCCGCTTTCCGCCGCTCGTATCTTCGCCGCCGGTTTTACCAAACGCACACGTACCCTATGGCCAAACAAATTGTCGAAATGGTGATCGACGCCGTCACGATGGAGTTGCCCGACACCAAGACCATCAAACTCAAATGGCCGGCGGGCTACGATCCCGACTTCAAGACCGGGCAGTTCATCACGCTCTACTGGCCCGACACGTCCGGCTACAAGCGCGCCTATTCGCTCTCCTCGTGCGCGCTGGACCGCGGCTTTTACGAGGTCACCGTCAAGCGCGACGGCAAGATGGGCACGCGCATCGTGGACTGGGCGAAGGCCGGCGACACGATGGTGGTCATCCCGCCCACGGGACGATTCCTCCCGGTCTTCGATCCGCCGAATCAGCATCTCATCTGCATTGCCGGCGGTTCGGGTGTCACGCCCTTCCGCGCCTTTGCCCGCGAGGCCACGCGCCGCCAGCTCTCGACGAAACTCACGGTCCTCTACAGCGTGCGCACCACCAACGACATCATCTTCCGCGAAGAATTCCGCGAACTGGATCAGGCGAATCCCAACTTCCGTTTCGAGGTCACCTGCACCCGCTTGGTCCCGGAAGACCCGTGGACCGGCCGCCGCGGGCGCATCACGGCCGACTGGGTGAAGGAACACGTCATCGACCTCCCGAACACCACCTTTTACGCGTGCGGCCCCAACGCGCTCGTCGATGCCACCGAGCATCTCGTGCTGCACGATCTCGGCGTCCCCAAGGCGCAGATGAAGACGGAGAAGTGGGGCTGAAACCGCCGGCGAACGAGCCACCAACTCCCATGTCCCGCGACATCCTTTACCTCCTCAAGCACGATTTCCGCGAGGGCCCCGGCGCGGCTTTTTACTGCCCGGAATGCACGCAGATCACCGGCGTCCTCGCGCTCTATCCACAGCTCCGCCACGCACTCGACGTGCGCTACGTTGACTTCCCGCGTCCCCGCGCCGAGATCATCGCGCTCATCGGCGAGGCAAATCAAAGCTGCCCCGTGCTCATTCTCGGCGACGCCAAGCGGGGGAGAGTGAAAGGCGTGAAAGTCGAGACGTTTGGCGACCGCCGCTTCGTCGCCGGTGCCGAGGAAATCGGAAAGTGTTTTTCACAAGTCCATGGTGTGGGGCGGCCGCACTGAGGTTGAATCGGCCAATCGTTCCGCTAGCATTTCACCATGCAAACCACCTTTGCGATAAACACCGATGAACTGGACGAACGCTTTCTGGCCGGCGTGAAGACCATGTTCCCGCACCAGCAAGTGACGATTTGCGTCGAGCACAAACCGGATGAGACGGAGCGGCTGTTGGCGAATCCGCGCATGAAGGCGGCCCTTGAAAAATCCATTGCCCAAGCGGACTCCGGCGAGGTGGTCAGTTTCACCTACGAAGAGTTTCTCGCCTTGAGCCAGAAGCTGCACGCACAGCACGCCGCCTGATGCGTGCGATCCAATTCAGCCCGGCGGCGTTCCGCGAACTGGAAGAATGGGGGCAGCTTGATTGGCGGCGTCAGCAGAAGGTTTTGGAACTGATCCAGCACGTCGCGCGCGAACCGTTCACCGGCTTGGGAAAGCCCGAACCACTGCGCCACCAACTCAGCGGCTGCTGGTCCCGGCGCATCACCGAAGAGCACCGGTTGGTGTACCGCGTTACGGAAGAGTCCATAGTCGTAGTTTCGTGCCGGTATCACTACTAGATCGGAGCCAAATGGATGCCACCGCCCAATCCAGCCGTTTCACTCTTACGTGCGGCGGCCCTTTTCGAATGCAACTTCGGGCAGTGGTCCGTAATCGCATTGTCTGGCTCATGTGTCTGGTTTTCCTTGGCACTGTTGTGAACGGCCAGCTCTCAGTTCCGGGCGATCAAGAACGCATACTGCCCTGCCAAGTAATCCTTGCCTGCTTTGGGGCAGCTTTCTTCACAGTTCCATTTTGTTCGCCGCATTTGCCGGTAATCGCCAACGCCGTTTTTTGGAAGAATCATCAAGGCGTGGTTGGCGGGCATGCGAGCGAGCTGCCGTCGGACGGAATGGTGGAGAACACATCGATCAATTCCGGAATGGATCAATGGGTCGGCGTTCACCGTGTAAAATGCAAACCTCGCCCCTGCTTCTCGACGTAAACGAATCCATGGTTCACATCATTCCCAAGCGCGCGTTTCCATCAGTGGCCGACACCGAACGGTTCAAGCAGCGTATCTGCCAGGCTATGGCTCCATCAAGGTCAGCACTTTCTTCCTCACAGTGATTTGCGATTATGCAGACTACTCTTAAACGCACCCCGCTCTTCGCCGCGCATCAACGCGCGGGCGGCAAGCTCATCGAATTCGGCGGCTGGGAGATGCCCGTGCAGTATTCCAGCATCACCGACGAGCATCACTGCGTGCGCCGCGCCGCGGGCATGTTTGACATCTCGCACATGGGCGAGGTGCTGGTGAGCGGCCCGGCGGCGGAGAGTTTTCTCAACGCCACGCTCACGAATGACCTGCGCAAACTCACCCCTGGCCACGGCCAGTACACGCTGCTATGCAACGAGCGCGGCGGCGTGATTGACGACCTCTACGCCTACCGCACGGGCGCGACGGATTTTCTACTCATCGTCAACGCGTCGCGCATCACCGAAGATGTCGCGTGGTTGGAAAAACAACTCGCCGCCTTCCCACAGCGCAGCGCGGTGACCTTGCAAAATGTTTCCGAGCACACGGCGGCGGTCGCGATTCAAGGACCCAAAACGCCCGGTTTGCTTGACCAACTTTTTCCCGAGGCGAAACCAAGTAGGCTGAAGAAAAACCAAATCGCGTGCGGAAAATTTGGCGGCGTGCCGGTCGCGGTCGCCCGCACCGGCTACACCGGCGAAGATGGTTTTGAAATCGTCGCGCCCGCGACGATCATCGAATCGCTGTGGGACACCGCGCTGAAACTTGGCCATCCCTTTTGTCTCCAACCGTGCGGCCTCGGCGCGCGCGACACCTTGCGCACTGAGATGTGCTATCCGCTTTACGGCCACGAACTCGACGAGAACACCACGCCCATCGAGGCCGGCGTCGGCTTCTTCGTCGCGCTCGACAAGGGCGAGTTCATCGGGCGCAACGTCCTCGCGGAACAAAAGCAAAACGGCGTCACGCGCAAATGCGTCGCGTTCAAACTGCCCGAAAAATCCGCCCCGCCGCGGCCCGGTTACCCCATCTGGAGCACCGGCCCCGACGCCCGCGCCATCGGCCACGTCGCCAGCGGCACGCAAAGCCCGTCACTCAACACCGGCATCGGCATGGGCTTCGTGCCGCCGCAGTTCGCCGCCGTGAACACGCCGCTCGAAATCGAAGTCCGCGGCCGCCGTTGGCCCGCCGTCGTCGCTGCAAAACCGCTTTATCGCAAGCCCGCTGCGTGATCCCCGACACCGACTCCAACCTCCAACTCCAACCAAAACGACCACCATGAGTTCTCCCGTTCCCTCCGACCTTCGTTGCGCCAAATCCCACGAGTGGCTCCGCATCGCCGGCGACACCGGCACCGTCGGCATCACCGACCACGCGCAGCACGAACTGACCGACATCGTCTTCGTGGAACTCCCCGCCGTCGGCCGCAAGGTCAAGGCTGGCGAAGCCTGCGCCGTCGTCGAATCCGTGAAAACCGCCAGCGACATCTACGCCCCCGTCAGCGGCGAAATCATCGCGGTCAACCCCGCCGTCGTGAAAGATCCCGCGCTCGTGAATTCCGCTCCCTACGGCGACGGCTGGTTCTTCCAACTCAAGCTCGCCGCGCCCGCCGAAGCCGAAGCGCTTCTCAGCCCTAGTGACTACGCCAAGCAGATCAGCGGGTGATATCGACCGTGGCCACGAATTGCCATGGCGGTACCGGGAGCGCTGATCGTTCGCCGCCTCCAGTGGAACGTGGTGCTTCGCCGATGCTCCCGTAAGAGCCAAGAAATTTGCCGGTCGTTCCGCCGCGCTCCACCACCGGCAAATTTCTCACCCGCCTCCGGGACGCCGCAGCGGCGCGAGGTCCGCGCCTCGGCCACGTCGGCAATTCCACTCGGAGCACGTTCATCGCCGACTCTTAGCCCGGATATATCATGGGGCGAAGCGAAATTTCCCGTGTTTTCGCGTGTTCGCCAATGTTGACGCGGGTTTGGCCGCCGCCGCCCGATCGCCGGGATGGTGACAGGGTGTCAGGTTTTGGGAGTGCGCTGGCGGGTGCGGGGCGGCGCGGGTTGTTTTCTCACCAGGTGGAGTTCCCCCCGGTCCAATAATTCCCATTCGACCAGTTCGCCTGGCTGCAGGCCGATGGCCGCCGCCAGGGGGATGGGAAAATAGACATACAGTTTGGGGTTCTGCCCTTTGGGCCGGATGGCCTGCACTTTGAGCGCATATTTGGTTTGATTTTCCATAGCTAGCCTATAGACTAGCTGCGTGTCTGCCACCAAGCAACCGCTTTTGTTTCTGGATGTCGGCGCCCGCCGCACTTTTCGACCGCCGTTTACACCCGCACAACTGGCCAACGCAACCGCCGACGGACTCGGTGTTTTTGTGCGCTCGCTGGTCGGGCTGGATCGGGAGGCGGCCAAACGGGCGCTGGCGGGTTTCATGGCCGGCAAGGTGCTCACCGCCAATCAAATCGAGTTCGTGAATCTGATCGTGGATCACCTCACCGAACACGGCGTGATGGCTCCGGGCCTGCTCTATGAAACGCCGTTCACCGACGTGAATCCGCGCGGGCCGGAAGGGGTTTTCAATTCGACCCAGGTGGATGAGTTGGTGACGGTGCTCTCTGAAATTCGGGCGCGCGCGGTTGCGTGAGCTGAGAGCGCAATGACGTGCTGGATAGCGGGTGGATGGAGGAGCGGAAGTCTGGTGCCGGCAGCGGGACTTGAACCCGCACGACTGTTAAAGGTCCCAGGATTTTAAGTCCTGTGCGTCTGCCATTTCGCCATGCCGGCAACACCGTATTAACAACGACTTACGACAACTCTCCCGAGTAAAACTTGACGTTGTGCCACTTTTTGTGCCAGTTTCACCGTATGAAAGCGGATGAAACGGCGGGAAATGGTCAAACAGCAGTTGGCAGCGTCAAGACTCACGCCGCCCGTTATACCAAGGTGCTGGACGGTCGCAAGCAACCGATTCGCGGACTCTGGCAGCGCAACGGTGCTTTCTACGCCCGGTTGGACCTTGAAACCGCCGCTGGCACCAAACAAACCCGGCGCGTCCGCCTTGCGGATGGTGCGGGCGTGCCCGTCAAAACCGTTCCCGAGGCCGTCAAGGCGCTGGCCCGTCTCCGTGACAAGCGCGACACGAACAGCCTTCCCGCCCTCCATCTCTGCCCCGTGTTTGCCGATGCCGTCGCCAGTTACCTCGACTTTTATTCCAAAGTCACCGACGCGAAGCGCCCCGCCACCCTGCAAAAGGAACGCGGATGCCTGGCCCTGTGGGTGGCCCACATGGGTGGCGTGCGCGTAAACAAGATTAAAAAGAAGCACATCAATGACTTTATCGCCAAGCGCCAAGCCGCCGGCATCTGTGGCCGGACGGTCAATATTGACGTGATTGTGCTGCGAAACGTTCTCAAAAAAATGCAGGATGACGAACACATCGTCACTCTCCCGACACAGGGTGTACATCCGCTCAAGTGGGAAGCCAAGAAACGGAACCTCGTCACCGACGCCGATATTGAGCGCCTCGCCGACGCCGGCCTGACCGCCAGCAAGAACGGCCAGAGCTTCGCCGATTACGTGCGCTTGATGGCCTACTGCGGTTCCCGCCGCGATGAAACTCTCCGCCTCAAGTGGGTGGACGTGGACTTTGGCAAACGCCAACTCACCGTCGGTGCCGATGGTCTGGCCAAAAACCACGAAGACCGAACCGTGGACTTCAACGCCAAGCTGGAAGCCCACCTGCGGGATATGTTCTCCCGCCGCGCCCCGGATTCTGAATTCCTCTT
>BJHT01000068.1 GCA_014193395.1 Verrucomicrobiota bacterium | reverse complement strand
GACCGCGGCTCTCCGTCATCGGCAACCGTTGTTCGAGGCTCACGCCACCTCTAACCATCGTTCCGCGACAATTCACTTGCGGCTGCTGAGTTCCGTATGAAGTGCAGCGTACTCGGGCGCAGCAAACGGATGTGGCGCGACGCCGGGAAACTCCCCTCGTCCTCGTTGCAGGCGAACGTTGCTGCGACCGAGAACAACCGCACTCCGGCGCGGCGCCGCGCCGGGGTTGGCGCTGGACGGGCACCGGGGCGGTGGCTAATTTCACCCCATCAATCGCAGGTCCTCGCCCCAACGCGACGGTCAGTGACGCGCATCAGCCCGACCCGGAATGGGCGGCTGGCTGCCGGCAGCGAAGACGGGATTGAGCGAACAAACGCATGAAATTGCGGCATTTTTCAATCTGGCTGGCGGCCGTGGCCGTGTGGCTCGCGGGAGGAATGGCGGGGCGCGCCGAGCAGATCGTGATCAGCGAGATCATGTACCATCCGCGCGGCGAACTGCCCGAATTCGTCGAACTGTACAACAACACGGCGAACCCCTTCGACATCGCCGCGTGGAAGCTGACCGGTCAGATCGAGTACACGTTCCCGAATTTTTCCGCAGCCGATCCCCGACTGACCCTGCTCCGCCCTTTCGAGCGCATCGTGGTTTCGCAGGCGGACGACAAGACAACCCGCGCGGCTTACAAAATTCCGAACACCGTGCGCGTGTACGGCCCGTGGGTTGGGCGCCTGGGCAAGACCGGCGACCGCATCCGGCTGCGCGACAAGAACGGGCTGATCGTCTGCCAGGTGCGCTACAGCGACCGCGGGAAATGGTCGCCGGCGGCCGCTGGCGCCGGGCATTCGCTGGTGTTGATCAGCCCGGACAAGTCGGTGGATGACTGGCGGAATTGGACCGTGAGTTCGCGGCCGGGCGGCACGCCGGGCACGGACCCGACGCGCGAGCTGGAGATTCCGGTGGCGAGTCCCGAGGTGATTTCGCGCGAGGGCGTGGTGCTGATCGATTACGGCGATCCGTGGCGTTATTTCGCCAAGCCGGGCGCGCCCGATCCAAAGTGGCGGGACGCGAAGTTCGACGATCGTTCGTGGCCGGTGGGCGCGGGGATGTTTGGCTTTTGCCCGACGCCGCTGCCCGCGCCGGGGATTCGCACGCCGATGCGCGCGGGCGTGTGGACGATTTATTTGCGGAAGGAGTTTGTCTTCAACGGCTCGAACCAGGGACTGAAACTGTCGCTGGACAACATCGTGGACGACGGCGCGGTGTATTACCTGAACGGTCAGGAAATCGGGCGCGTGGGGATGCCGGCCGGAAACGTGGTCTATAACACGCCGGCGGCACGCAACATCGGCGAACCGAAAGAGGAGTCGAACGTACTGCCAGCGATCAATGCGGGCTTGATCGTGAAGGGGACGAACGTGCTGGCGGTGGAGGTGCATCAGGTGGCGTTGAACAGCCCGGACTTGGTTTTTGGGGCGCGCTTGCGGGGCGCGGGGCCGACGCTGGGACCGGCGCAGGGACAGACCGAAGTGGTCTTCAACGAGATCCGGCCGGGCACGTCGGGCAAGGGATTTGTCGAGTTCTACAACACCGGCACGCAGCCCTTCAACCTCGTGGGCCACTACGTCAGCGCCTATCGCAGCAATCTCACGCGGTTCAGAATCGCGGCCAACCTGGTCATCCGGCCGCGGGGATTTGCCTCGGTGGATTATGAGAACGCGCGGCTGCCAATTGGTGCGACCGAGTTTTTCCTGACCGCGCCCGACGGCAAGACCGTGTTGAGCGCACTGCGGCACAGCGCGCCGATTGCGGACAAGTCACTCGCCCGCAAGCCGGACGGGGCGGCCAGTTGGTATCTCATGACCGACCCAACGCGGGATGGTCCCAACGTCAGCGGCACCGGCCTGATCAGTTCGGTGCGGCTGAACGAAGTGGAGTTCGCGGGCAGTCTGTTCAATAAACAGAAACACATCGAGTGGGTGGAACTCTTCAACGCCGGCTACACGCCACAGAGTCTCGCGGGCTATTTCCTCGCGTCGCAGCGGGATTTTTCCGACAAGGTGTCACTGCGGGACGTGACGCTGCCGGCGCGCGGGGTGAAGGCGTTCAGCGTGCAATTTCCGGTCGTGCAGGACGAGGTGGTGGTCTATCTCGTCGATGGTGAGAACTCAGTGAAGGATGCTTGGATATTTAATCCGCCGAAACATGGCGACTATCTCCAGGCCTTTCCGGACGGCAGCCGCGAATGGTATTCGACGACCAAGGCCACCAAGGACAAGCCGAATAATCCCGAGCGCAATGCGGACATCGTGATCAACGAGATCATGTTCGCGCCGCCGTACACACAGAAGCCGAGTGAGTTCATTGAATTGTACAACCGCGGACGCAGTGCAGTGTCGCTGACGGGCTGGCATTTCACCGACGGCGTGGAATTCACTTTTCCCAAGGGCAGCAAAATCGCCGCGGGCGGCTATCTGGTGGTGGCGGGCGATGAATCCTTCCTGCGCGGAATGCATGGGAACATCAACGTCATTGGTGATTTTGAAGGGAAGCTGAGCAACAAGGGGGATCTGGTGCGGCTGGTCGATCAGCATGGCAATCTGGTGAGTCAGGTGGACTACCGGTTCGGCGGCGACTGGCCGTTCATCGCGCACAATGGGGGCAGCAGCCTCGAGCTGCGGCATCCTATGATGGACAACAGCCTTTCCTCGGCCTGGGCGGACAGCGATGAAAGCAGCAAATCCAGGTTCAAGACCTACTCGTACACCGGGGTCTATGATGAATGGTTGAAGGACGGACAGCCGAGTGACTATCAGGAGTTACACTTCTATCTCATCAGCAAGGGTCACGTCGTGTTGAAGAACATCGAGTTCCGGCTCAATGGGCAGGGGACTAACTTCATCGCCAATCCCACCGTCATGTCTCCCAACGGCAGCAGCAGCAATGGCTGGGTCTGTCAGGGCACCCATTGGGCGAGCTACATGACCAATGGCGAGCTTCATCTTATCTCCGATGGCCGGGGTGACAATCGCGCCAACCGCGCCGAGATTGACATCGTAGGAATCACCAAGGGGCAGAAGTATGAGCTGCGCTTCGATGCCCGCTGGATTTCAGGCACGCCGCGGCTGATTGCGCACACTTGGGATTACAGCATCAATCCTTCCTTCCTGCTGGCCGTGCCACCGAATGTCGGCACACCCGGACGTGCGAATTCGCGATTGCAGGCCGCCCCGCCGCCGCAGGTCGAACAGTTGTCACATAGTCCGGCCGTGCCCAAGACCACGGACACCGTCAAGATCACCGCCAGCGTCCCGGCCAGCGTGCGCGTGGCGAGCGTGCAGCTCTTTTATCGGGCCGACAGCAACACCGACCAGACTCCGTGGCTGAGCAAACCCATGGTCGATGACGGCAAGAACGGCGGTGACATGATCGCCGGAGATGGCATCTATACGGCGGAAATCGCCGAGTTACGGAGCCAGGGCCAGATCGTGCAGTTCTACGTGCTGGCGCGCGGCCCGGGCGGTCAGACAACCATGCTGCCGCGCGGCGGGCCGGAGAAGCCGGCGCTCTACATCGTGGACAACCAGCCCGTGCCCCGCGACCTGGCGCTGCGACGCTTCGTGGTTTCCGCCTATGACATGGTGAAAATCGCCGGCGGGAATACGAACAAATATGGGTTCAAATTCCCCCGGCTCTCAAATCACTATCATAACTCGACTTTCATCGCGAACGAGACGGACATCTTTTACAACGCCGAAATCCACAACAGCGGCAGTGGTTACACCCGTTCGACGGACATGAGTCGCGGGAAGTGGAAGCTGCCCGGCGACCGTCCCTATCGGTCACACTCGAAATTCACCTATGACAACGATCCCGACGGCGACGCCCGGCTGCACAACCGCGTGGTGCGTTACTGGATGTATCAGTTAGGGCATCCGGTCGCACAGGCCGAGTTTGTCCGGGTGGTTATCAACAACACCGCGCCTCTTATCCGCGAAGAGACCGAGCCGGTCGCCAATGACTTTCTCAACCGGGTCTATAAGGATGGCAGCAAGGGTGAACTCTACCGGCCCGAAATGACTTGGTGGCTGCGCGATGACTGGGGCGGCGGTTCCCCCTTGCAGCCGGACTGGATTTACAAAGGCGAAGACGCCGGCCGCTACCGCCCCATCTGGATGAAGCGAACCAGCGAAGTGGAGGATGACTTCGGCGAACTGATCTCACTCACCAAGACCCTCACCGAAAATGTATATTCCCAGGCGGAAATCGAGAAACGCATCGATCCCTACAACACCCTGCGCCACGCCGTGGTCCGCGGCTACAGCGGTGACTGGGATACCTTCACACTCGGCAACGCCCACAACGCCCTGTTTTATCGCCGGCCGCACGACGGCCTCTGGCAGTTCTTCCAATGGGACAGCGATCAAGGCTTCAGCGGCAACAACGTCGTCGGCGCCTTCTACGGTGATCGCGTGAAACCGTGGATTGAAAAACCCTACAACAAACGTCTCTTCAACTATTACCTCGTCGAGTTGATGGAAAATTACACCAAGGATTCGCCGCGTTTTTTCTCCTATCTCAAGGCCGAGGAGGAAGCCACGACCTCGTTGCCCATCAACGCCACCATGTATCGCAATTGGTGCGTCGCCCGCGATGCCGCCGCCGTCCGCTATCTCGGCGCCAACTACAAGCTCGGTTTCAAGATCACCACTAATGGCGGCAATCCCATCACCACCGCGCAGGATTCCGTGACCCTCGAAGGCAACGCCCCCTACGGCATCTTCACCCTCGGGGTCGAAGGCCAGCCGGGCGTCAAGCCCGAGTGGAAGACCGAGGTCAACTGGGTCCTCGCCAACATCGGCCTTGCCGACGGCCCCAACCAGATCGTCGTCAAGGGCGTCGATCAATGGGGCAAAACCCTGCAGGAAGACAAGATCGTCGTGACCAAAGCCCCCCCCGCCCCCGCCGTCGCGCCGCCTCCGGCCGCCGCGAACTGACCTTTTTGAAAACGAGGCTTTACTTCACCCCCGTTCCTTGCGAATTAAACCGCGCTTCCTGTCGGCGATGTCCGCGGGGAAATTCCGTGCCGGTTTCCATGTGAAATGAGCCAGACCCATCAGTTGCAACTCCAGCGGTTCGAGTTGAAATACGTCGTCCCCGAAACGACGGCGCTCAAGGTCCGGGATTTCGTCCGCTCCTATCTCGAAATCGACGAATATGGCGAGGGCCAGCCCGATTTCTCCTACCCCGTCCACAGCCTCTACCTCGACTCCGACCTGCTCACGATTTATTGGGGCACCATCAACGGCAACAAGAACCGCTTCAAACTCCGCCTCCGCTTCTACGAGGACGCGCCCCGCGCCCCGGTCTTCTTCGAGATCAAACGCCGGATGAACGACGCCATCCTGAAACAGCGCGGCGGCGTCAAGCGCGAGGCCGTCGATTGGATTCTCGCCGGCCATCTTCCGAAGCTCGAACACGTCGCCTCCAAGAACCCCAAGGATCTCGTGGCCCTCCAGCGCTTCAGCTCCTTGATGAAGGAATACCACGCCATCCCCAAAGCCCACATCGCCTACATGCGCGAGGCCTGGGTCAGCCCGCACGACAACTCCCTCCGCGTCACCATCGACCGCCACGTCCGCTGCTGTCCCGAGCCGACCGCGCTGCTGCGCACCGAGATGCACAATGAGGCCGTGGTCTTCGGCAAGCAGGCCGTGGTCGAGTTGAAGTTCACCGGACGCTTCCCCAACTGGCTGCGCGAACTCGTCCGCGTCTGCGGTCTCACCCAGGGCTCCGCCGCCAAATACGCCGACGGCATCGCGCTCATGGGCGAGTATCTCTTCGAAGGCCGCCGCGCCCGCCGCGAAACCCTCGGCACCCACCCCGACCGCTACGCCAACCGGGCGGTGGTCCTCCAACAATCCTGATCTAATCCTGAGCTACTTATTATGAATGAATGGCTGTTTTTCCAAGGTGACACCTCGCTGGCGCCGCCCAACATCCCCGCCCTCATCCTCGGCATCCTGCTCTCGTTCCTCCTGGGACAGACCATCGGCTGGGTGTACATGCTGACTCATGTCGGGCTGTCGTACTCGCGCTCCTTCGTCAACGCGCTCGTCGTCACCCCCGTCATCGTGTCACTCGTCATGGTGGTCCTGAGCAACAACATCGTGACCGCCTTCGGGTTGATGGCCGTGTTCGCCATCGTGCGTTTCCGCAACATTCTGCGCGACACCCTCGACACCTCCTTCATCCTCACCTCCATCTTCGTCGGCATGGCCTGCGGCACGCAGAAATTCTCCAGCGCCCTCGTCGGCGGCTGCCTCACCTGCGCGCTCATCACCTACCTCTGGTACACCAACTTCGGCAGCCGCCACCGCTACGACGTCGTCCTCAACCTCCACTGGGCGCGCCCGGTCATCGAGTTGCCCGAACTCAGCTTGCTCCTCGACCGCCACAGCCGCCGCATCCAGCTCGCCAGCCAGCGGACCCACGAAGGCTACGAGGGCGTGGACATTTCCTTCCGCCTCCTCCTGCGCGACCCCTCGCGCGTGGACGACCTCGTCTCCGAACTCAAAGCCCTCGAAGGCGCCACCCAGATCACGACGCTGAAGGCCGAGGACGAATCGGAGCTGTGAGTTGGCGGAAACGCCCGGCGTGGTGCGATTTGGTTCGTGGAAAAAGCTCAAAGCTCAAAGCTTAAAGCTCAAGGGAAGAGCCAAGCTGCCAAGCTCCACCAACGGTCGCCAACTCCGCGAGAGCCGAATCGAGTTGCTCCCATGCGCCTCGCCCGCCCGGAGGACAAGAGACACCCGCCCGCTCAAAACTTTGAACCTTGAACTTTGAAACTTGAACCTTCCCTTGTGCTTTAAGCTTTAAGCTTTGAGCTTTCCCCCGTCTTCTTCGCCCATCGTATGAAGCTCAACCACGGCCTGCATCTGGCCTACTGCACCAACATCCACCGCGGCGAGGACTGGGCGCAAACCCTCGACTCCCTCAACCGCTTCACCCTCGCCGTCAAACAGCGCGTCTGCCCGTCCGCACCCTTTGCCATCGGCCTGCGCCTCAGCGACCAGGCCTCGCGCGAACTCAGCGAACCCGCCACGCTCACCGCCTTCCGCCACTGGCTTGATGACCGCGGCTGCTACGTTTTCACCATTAATGGATTTCCCTACGGCCGCTTCCACGGCGGGCGCGTGAAAGAACAAGTCTATGCCCCCGACTGGACCACCCGCGAGCGCCTCGACTACACCAACCGCCTCTTCGACTTGATCGCCCACCTCGTGCCCGAGGGCATCGAAGGCAGCGTCAGCACGCTCCCCGGTTCGTTCAAGGAATTCATCCGCGGCGAAGAACAGCTCGCCGAAATCCGCCGCAACCTCTGCCTCTGCGTCGATCACATCGCCCGCCTCTCCGAGCGCACCGGCCGCACCTTCCACCTCGGCCTTGAACCCGAGCCGCTCGGCCTTTTCGAGACCACGCAGGAAACCGTCGCCTTCTTCGACCGCATCGTCGCCCAACGGCCCGGCGACCAGCGCGTCCTCCACCACCTCGGCGTCAATTACGACACCTGCCATCTCGCCGTGGAATACGAGCAGCCCCGCGACGCCATCCGCCGCCTGCAACGCCACGGCATCCGCATCAGCAAGCTCCACCTCAGTTCCGCGCTCAAAGTCAGTCCCACTCCCGAAGTCCGCCGCGCCCTCGCCGCCTTCGCCGACGATGTCTATCTCCACCAAGTCATCGCCCGCACCGGCACGTCCCTCACCCGCTACCGCGACCTCGACCTAGCGCTCGCCAACGCCCCCGCCGACGATGAGGAATGGCGCATCCACTTCCACATTCCCCTGCACTGCCCCACCAGCGCGCTATTCGGCGACACCTCTGATCATCTCCTCGGCGTCCTCGAACTCCTGCGCGAAGACCCGACCCTCTGCTCCCACCTCGAGATGGAGACCTACACTTGGGAAGTCATGCCGGTCGAAATGAAAAACCGTTCCGTCGTCGATCAGCTCGTCGGCGAATACGACTGGTGCCTCGCCCGCTGCCGCGAACACCGGCTGACCAGTTAGAGGTCAAACAATGTTTAACCACGGATAAACACCGAGAGACACGGATGAAAATCACTCAGCGCCGCCGCCTTTTGGAGTGCGGTGACTCGTCACCGCTTTCGCGCAGGCGACTTGTCGCCGTCGAACTTCGATGCACGTCCGCTCTCGCCCGCGTGCCCGCGCTGGCGCGAGGTGCGAACGATCGTCGCGCGGAGCGACGACCCCAAGAAGACACGAAGCGATGTCGAACAGGTGCCCCCCCGACCGCGCCCATTTCCAGGTCGGACCGACACCCGCGGCCCTCTGCGTCTCTTCCCCTCTCTGCGGTGTTCTGCTCCGCCCCTGCCCCTCCGTGGCTGGACGTCCACCCGGCAACCCACTCCGAACACCGCAGAGAGGGGAAGAAACGCAGAGAAGCCAAAACGCGTCGCTGCCGCTTTGCCGTGTTTCGATTAACGCCCCTGCCCCACGCCCACCCTTGAGCCAGCCCGCCTCCACTCCATCCACCGCGTCCGCCGCCCCTGCGACCCCGGCGCGCGCCCCGCTCTGGCGCACGCTGCTCGTCCTCGGCCGCGTCTCGAATCTCCCCACCGTCTGGTCCAACTGCATGGCCGCGTGGATTCTCGGCGGCGGCGGCAACAACCTCCTCCTCCGCCTCTGCCTCGGTGCCTCGTTGCTCTACATCGGCGGCATGTTCCTGAATGACGCCTGCGATGTCTGGTTCGATGTCCGCCACCGCCGCGAGCGCCCCATCCCCGCCGGCCACATCCAAGTCCGCACCGTCTGGGCGCTCGGCATCGCCCTGCTAGCCGGCGGCTTCATCCTGCTCGCCACGATGAACCGCACCACCGCCGTCCTCGCCCTCCTGCTCGTCACCTGCATTGTCCTCTACGATTACCTCCACAAAGAAATGGAACACGCGCCCGTCCTCATGGCCGGCTGCCGCTTCTTCCTCTTCCTAGCCGCCGCCTCCGCCGGTGGCGAAGGCGTCACCGGCCTCGCCGTCTGGTCCGCGGTCGCGCTCTTCTGCTACATCGTCGGCCTCAGCTACATCGCGCGAAAAGAAAGCGTCCCCGGCCTCATTCGCTACTGGCCGTGCCTGCTGCTCCTTCTCCCCATTCTGCTGGCCTATCTCGTCAACGCCGGCGAATCCCGCCCCGGCGCGCTCATCCTCATGGCCATCCTCGCCCTGTGGATACTCCGCTCCATCCGCACCACCTTCTGGTCCACCCCGCGCAACATCGGCCGCACCGTCTCCGGGCTCCTCGCCGGCATCGTCCTCGTGGACCTCCTCGCCGTCGCCCACGTCCCCCGCGAGACCGGCCTCATCTTCATCGCCTGCTTCGTCGTCGCGCTCGTTGCCCAACGCTTCATCCCGGCCACTTGAACGCGAGCATGGCAAAACATTTGAGCACCCCGATGAGTTCGATCCAACCCCACGCAGCCAGCACCCCAGCGAAGCGCGCGCCCCATCTGGAGTGCGGTGACTCGTCACCGCTTTCCCGAGGCGACTTGTCGCCGTCGAACATCGGGACGCGTGGACACGCAATGGAGCGTCAAATCCTCGCGCCAGCGGTGGCGTGTGCGCTCCCGCCGACGCGCCCTAGCCGCAGATGCGGAAGCCCTCCAAACCAAGCGCGGTACTCCTCCTGCTCCCACCGCACTCCCCGCCCGATTGGAACTTCTGACACTTGGTCCTTCCCTTGAGCTTTGAGCTTTAGCCTTGGAACTTTTTCCTCATCAACCCCGGACTCTCCCTCCATGAAAACCCTGCTCCTCACCCTCTGCCTCGCCGCGCTACTCGCCCCCGCCCCCGCCTTCACGCAAACCGCCGCCGCGCCGCCCGCGCCCGCCGCGGCCCCCGTCACCCCGCTCGCCCCACCCACGCTCCAGCGTGACACCACCGGCCTCGTCACCCTCGCCTGCGCCACTCCCGGTGTCATCATCCGCTACACCCTTGACGGCTCCGACCCCAACCAACGCTCCGGCCCCTACCTCGCGCCCATCGCGTTCGCCCACGGCGGACTCGTCAAAGCCCGTGCCTTCAGCCAAGACCGCAAACAAAAGAGCGAACCCGCCGAAGCCCGCTTCGACGCCCAGCCCGGCGTCGTCCCGCCACCCACGACCCTGGTCCCCCTCACGCAAGACCGCGACTGGCCCACCTCCGACTGGGCCGTGCGCCATGCCGCCGTCAGCGCCCTCGTTCGCGAACGCAAACCCGAGCTCGTCTTCATCGGCGACTCCATCACACAGATGTACGGCGGCGAACCCCACGACCGCAGTCAGCCCGGCCGCGAAGTGTGGGACAAATTCCACGGCAAGCGCAAAGCCGCCAACCTCGGCTTCGGCTACGACTACATCGAGAACACCCTCTGGCGCATCCAGCACGGCGAACTCGACGGCGCCGCCGCCCGCGCCATCGTCGTCCTCATCGGCACCAACAATCTCGGCAAAAACAAACCCGAAGAAATCGCCGCCGGCACCCGCGCCCTCTGCGATGAAATCCACCGCCGCCAACCCGCGGCCACCATCGTGCTCCTCGGGATCCTCCCCCGCGGCCCCAAACCCGACGCGATGCGCGCCAAGCTCGCCGAAGTCAACGCCCTCTACGCCAAGCTCGACGGCCGCAACCACATCACCTACCTCGACCCCGGCCCGAAACTCCTCGCCCCCGACGGCACCCTCGCCCGCGACCTGGCCGGCGACTACCTCCATCCCACCGGCAAAGGCTACACCCTCCTCGCCGAAGCCCTCGAACCCACCCTCCGCAAACTCCTCGGCGAACCCACCCCCTAAAAATGGGGCGGGGACGGCCCGTCCCCGCAGCCGAACGAACGCGACTGTGGAGTGCGGTGACTTGTCACCGCTTTCCCGAGGCGACTTGTCGCCGTCAAACCGCAGGTGGCGTGGAACTGGAATGGGGCGTTCACAGGTCGCGCCAGCGCCGGCGCGCCCGCGTGACCGAAGCCGTCCGGACGCACGACGGCGACCAGTCGGCTGCGCCAAAACGGCGACCAGTCACCGCACTCCAAAGCGCGCCCGCGCCGTAGCGACCGCCGCGACGTCGCACCGGCGTCTCGGCACGCGCCGGTCCTCAGCCGCTTTTCATCGCGGCGTGACTCGGTCCCGACTGCGCTCCATCGCAACTCGTGACACCGCCACACCCGCTCGCTACCTTCCCCCATTATGTCCGATCTCCCATCCACCGCCACGGCCCCGCAGAAAACCGATCCCGCACCCGTCATCGCCGGCGCGGAAAAGTCTGCCGCCGCCGCCGCCGCTTCCTCCCCCGTCCCTGCGGAAAAACTTACTCCCGAGGAGCAGATGGCCCTCTTCGAAAAATCCCTCAAAGAAGAAGACTGGGGCCACCAGCCGTGCTGAGCGCGAACGGAGAGTTGGTTGGCAGGGCGCGGCTGTCCTCAGCATGCCGCTGAGGCGTTCGAACGGTTCGGCGGCGCGCTGGGACAGACACGCCCTACCACTGGAAAACACTGGGATTCCACCCGCGACCAAGAGCATCGGAAAGCGCCAGAACTGAATAGGCAAAGGAATGGCGGCAAAGGAATGAAGACAAAAAGTCTCCCCGTCCCCATTCCTTTGCCTCCATTCCTTTGCCCCAATTTCCCCTGCCCGGCTCCAATCCGCTTCTCCACACGTCGTCTGCTAAGAACCGCGCGCCCCCCATCCTTGTAGGAGTCGAGGTAACGAGACTCTAACCTCCTTCCCCGCGCGGCCCGCCCAAAAACACCCCAAGCCGCGTCGTGAAATCGAGATCCGGTCCCACAACGCCTCGCCCATATCGGCCCACAAGAGTCAGCCCGCTTCTCGCGCAGAAAAGGTCAGAGTCTCGTTACCTCGACTCCTACAAGGATCAGCGCTCCGCCCGCGAGCGACACCTCATCCCAAATCAAACAACAACGCCTCCGCATCCTCGCTCTCGCGGATTTCAAAACTGCCCGCCTGTTCACTGCTCGCGCCGTCGCCCGCACCCAGCGGCGTGTCATTGAGCTTCACCGTGCCGCGCATGATCTGCAGCCAGAGGCCGCGGCCCGCGCGCAGTTCGTGCGCCACGGACTCGCCACGCGGCAGGCGCACCCGATAGATGTCCGCGTCCTGATGAATCGTCGCCGACGCCTCGCGCCCATCGGGTGAGATCACGAGCACCTTGGCATCGCGCTCCCGTTCCGGCCGCGGATGCCACTCGGTGTAGCTGGGCGTGAGGTTTTTCGCGTTGGGCAAAATCCAGATCTGGAGCAGATGCGCGCGCTCAGTGTTGCTCGGGTTGAACTCACTGTGCGTGACCCCGCGTCCCGCGCTCATCAGTTGAATCTGTCCGGGGCGCAGGATGCGCCCGTTGCCCATGCTGTCCTTGTGCTCCAGCGCGCCCTCGAGGAGGTAGCTGAAAATCTCCATGTCCCGGTGCGGATGCGTCCCGAACCCCTGCCCCGCCGCAATGAAATCCTCGTTGATCACACGCAGTGAACGAAAGTTCATGTGCGCGCGATCGTGGTAATCCGCGAAGGAAAACGTGTGCCACGAATCGAGCCAGCAGTGGTCGGCGTGCCCGCGGGCGTGCGAAGGTCGGACGGTGATGGCGGGCATCTTAAAGTTGGGTGGAGTCATGGGGTTTGGAGGTGAAGCTCAAAGTTCAAAGCTCAAAGCTCAAGGGAATGGCCAAGCTGCCAAGCTCCAAAGAGGCGACCGACCGCGCAAAACTTTGAACCTTGAACCTTGAACTTTGAACCTTCCCTTGAGCTTTGAGCTTTGAACTTTGAGCTTCATTTCCGCCTCCCCGCTTGCGCTCACGGTTTCACCGGCGGTTTCACCGGCGGTTTCACCGGCGGTTTCACGGGCGTTTTCGGCGCACTGATTTCCAGCAGCAAACTCAGGGCTTCGCGGAAACGCGGGGCTTCCTCGGCGGCCTGGAGCGCGTGCTGGCGCGCGGCGGGATCGCCGGTTTTGTGCAGCAGGCGCGCGAGGCGGTAGTGCGCGTCGGCGGCGTCGGGGGGATCGAGTTCGAGCACGGTTTTGTACGATTCAATGGCTTCGGTGGTCTGGCCGAGTTCCTCGCTGGCGCGCGCGAGGTGACGGTGGGCGGGCGCGAGGAGCGGGTTCACAGCGAGAAAGCGTGCGGCGTTGGTGCTGACCGCGCGCCAGTCGTTGGTCTTCGCCCCGAGTTCCATGAGGCGCTGATAGGCGTCGATGGCGTCGGCGCTGATCGCGGCGAGGCGGGCGAGAGTTTCGCGTTCGAGCGCGGTTTCGTTGAGGCGCTGATAGGCGAGGGCCAGCAGTTGATAGGCGTTGCCGGGGCTGGTCTGCGTGGGATGCAGCGTGACCAGTTTTTTCAGCGGCTCGGTGGCTTCCCGCCATTTTTTCTTCGCGAGCAGTTCCTTCGCTTCGCGCGTGAGTGCGTAAAAATTCGGGGAGTTGGTGGTCACGTTGGGTGGTGGCGGCACAGGCGCGACGACGAGCGGCGTGGCCGGCGGTGCGCCCGGATTCTTGGGCGGAGCATTGGTCGTCGTGAGTGGTGCCACGACGACATTGGTTGCGGTCGGACTGTTCGTGCCGCCAACAGTGGTCGCCTTCGGCAACGCGCGGCGCAGCCGGGGCATTCCCGGCGCGGCGGCGAGGTCGATCTCGCCGTCGGGTTTGGTCCAGTCGAGGCCGGGCGCGAGATCGGTGGCGCGCTTGCGGGCGAAGGCTTCGAACTCCGGTTCGAGCTTGTCCAACGGCGCGGTGCGCGCGGCGATGGCGGCGTTGATCTCGGTGCCTTTGGCGAGATCGGCGAGGATGCGCTTGAGGGAATCGATGCCGAATTTTCCGACCAGAAATTCCACGACGAGCGAAGACTGATAGTAGGCAAAGTCGAGATGCAGCGGCGTCTTCGGCGCCATGAACGCGGAGCTGAGATCGCCGATGGGGGTGAGTTCGTCGTCCTCGAGAATCATCGCGCGGTAGCGGGCGTTCATGGCCTGGCCCCAGGTGGGATTCTCCTGGCGCTCCTCGAAGACGGAGATGCCTTCGCTGAGCCAGCGGGGCATTTTGTTTTTCGTGAGCTGGAGGGTAACGACGTGACAGAACTCGTGCCAAAGCACGGCCTGCCAGTTGGCCGGATGCGCGGCCTGCGACGCGGGGCTGTTGGCCGTGATGACCGCGCCGAAACACACGCCGAGATAGCCGGGATTGCCGGGCATGCCAAACGTGCGGACGGCGAAATCTTTTTGATCGGGGAAAATTTCCACGGTCACGGGCCGGTCGAGTTTGAGCCCGTATTTCGTGCAGAGCGTGGCGTGGGCGCGTTCGAGCAGCGCCAGCGCGGCGCGGCCGTAGATGCGCGCCTCGCGTTCGCCCATGCGGAGGATGAAGTGCTGGTTCGTGAGCGTCTGGAATTTGCCCATCGCCTCCTTGAGCGTGACGAGGTTGAACGCCGACACGTCGTAGCCATCCTTCTGATAAACCTCGTCGGCGAGCTGCCAGCCTTCGGTTTCCTCGCCGAGCCGGAGCAGGTCCTGCGCGAGCTGGATTTTGGCGGGCAGATAATCGGGATCAAACTTGAGCGCCTGCCGCTGGGCGGCGGCCCCTTCGGCAAAACGATATTTCAACGAAAGCTTCTGGCCGATGAGATGCGCGACGCGCGGGTTGGTGGGCCACGGCTTCAGCGCGTTCGCGCGGGCCTTGGTTTCCGCGGCGGTGTCGGCACGGAGATGCGCGATAATGGCGCGATACGACCACGCCTCGGGATGGTTTGGATTCACCTTCTGGACCAGATCGAGGAGCTGCTCGGCCTCCTCATATTCCTCCGCGTCGATGAGATGATCGGCCAGCAGGAGGCGGCTGGGAATGTGGTTGGTGTTGAGCTTCAGCGCGGCCTGGAGCGCGAGCACCATCGGTCCGCGTTCGCCGGGCGCGAAGGCGCGGGCGAGGCCGAAATGAAACTCGGGGTCTTTGGGAAAACGCTTGAGGCCGTCGCGAAACGACTTGGCCGCCAGTTCGTAATCGTGCTTGCCGAGGGCGAGTTCACCGCTCGCGAGATAGGCGTCGCGCAGCGTGGGATCGGCGGTCTTCGCCTTGTCGTAAAGTTTCTCGAGCACCTGCTTGGGATCGACGCCGAGCAGCAGCGCCGTGCGGCCGAGCACGACCATGTTCGGCGGATCGCGATACGCCCAGCCGCGGTAGGTGACGAGTTCGTTGATCTCGCGGAGCATCTCCTTGGCGCGTTCGGGCTGGTTGTTGAACTGGTAAACCTCGCGCCCCAGCAGGCGGATGCGGATGCTCGAACCGTGGCGCGTGAGGGCATTGGTGAGCGCGCCGAGCGAGTCGGCGTAACGCCCGAGCGTGAGCAGCGCATTGATTTTCAGCTCGCGCCATTCCTCCGGGTATTCGTTGTCCGCGATGGCCTGGTCGGCGAGGGCGTTGCATTCGGCGTATTTGCCGGTGAGGAAAAGTTCGCGACAGGCATCCAGATCCGCCGCGGCAAAGGTGCGGCACGGCAACCCGAGCAGCACGAGCAGCGTGGCGAGCGCGATCGAGGCTTGGGGAAATCGCCGACCGTGAAGAAAGAGCGGGAAACGTGTGGGCATGATGCGGTGAGCGTTGCGCCACAGACGCGACTCGACTCAAACAGGGCGCGGCGCGTACGTGGCTGACGCGGGACCATGCCCGCCGCGCGAAGGCGGCTCAAGCATGGTTTGCGACGACGCGCTCCCGACGTCGGCACCTGCTCCGGAGTGCGCCCGTCCCCGGGCGCAGCAACGTGGAACGCGGTGAGATTGCCGAAATTTTCACGCCCTCCGCGCGTTCGGACGTCGCTGCGGCCGAGAACGGCCGCACTAAACCGCAACCACAGTCCGCTAGCACCACTCCCGCAGCCCCCGCCTCCCCGTCCCGGTTCCCCTGCCCCAAATTCCCCCGCCAAGACACCAGCGTCCCCGCCCCCGCCTCGAACGAGCATTCCCTTCGTGCGACTGCGGCCCACGGTCCGCGCCGAACCAGGTCAACGATTTGCCAGAGTTCTGTACGGTGTAATTCGAAGAACTACGTTCCTAACCGGGGAATGGTCTCGGGGATGATTCGGGCAACGGGGCATTGTCGTAGGCGATGTTCTGGAGGGCAAAGGCAAGCGAACCAAGCGTTTTGCCGCTCCGCGTCGGGGCCGTGAGGGTGGACAGGCCGGACGGTTGAGTTGCTGCGGCCAGGCAGTCGGTGAGAAGTATGCGGTGTCGCTGATTCACGTCGCCGTCACCTGACAAGCCCGCCGAATGATGAAGAATGACTTCGAAGGCAGGGATGGGCCGAGGCTCGGAAACCTGTCGCAGACTCCCGGCTGCTGTATGGAAATAAGTTTCCGTGTCGCGGAAATCGGCATCGACGATACAACAGTGCAGCAGGCGGGTGCTCAGGGCTCCGGAGAACTCAAGGAATGGACCATCGGAGTTCGGGCGGAATTCCTGGTAGAATGACGCCATCCGCCGCGAATCGCCGCAGGAGTTCAGACAGCGCTCAACACACATGCCGAAGCCTTCCCGCTCCGCATCCGAGCGCATCCGGGCGATGGTCTGCTGTCAGGCCATTGCCATTCCGCGGAGCAATTCCGCTGTAATGACCGTCCACCGCGAAAGCGCTGGTGTGGCAGCGTAACTCGGCAGCGCGAGCGGCACCCGCCCCCCAATCGTTGTTGCCATGAATGAAGTTGTCTTGAAGCCGGGCTTGGAAGCGCTGCGCGTATTTTCCCAAGTCATGCAGCAGTCCGGCCAGTTCGGCCTCGGCTGATGATTTCGGCGGCGCGGCGAAGCGCTTCGCCACTGCGGCGACGCTGCGAAGGCCCGTGGCGAGGGTTGCCAACACCGGCGGTCCCGAACGGAGACCATCCGGTCTCGTCGCCATGTGTGCATTCTAGTTTTTGGTGCGGTGTAATTCGCGTGGCGCCTGGGGACGGACGGCGAGATGCGTTTTTCACCCTGTCCGGTCATGCCTGGAGCTGAGGCTCCCGCTACCGGGGATGGGGCGCCTGCGTGGTAACCCCTGAAAAAGTTAGACATGTCTTCAGCGACAGGGACGGCTCCGTGCGAAGACTGCCGACGACGAGGGAGCGAAATGAACTGTTGCCAGTGGCAACCGCAGGCGCACAGCCTGTTTCATGTTCAACACGATTTCACAGTTCGCACGGCACGCCGGTTTGATCGGCCGGCTGTTTCGGGCAGCCGGGGGTGCCGTCATCCTGCTGGTTGCGGCCGCAGCGGCACTCACCGCGGCCGCCGCGGCGGAGAGTTACGTGATTTTTACGGAGGCCTTTGACCACACCGGCAATCATCCGGCCGGCTTCACCGCCGCGTGCGCGATTCACGAGGCGCCGCCCAGCTTGAAGACCCTCGCGTTTCGCCCGCCGGACAACAAAGCGGCCGAGGTTTACAAGGGCCTCTTCCTTTTCCCGCAGCGCGGCGCGCCGGTGACGGACTACGAGTTCCGCTTCCGCTTCGCGTTTCCGCGCGAGAGCAAGAAAGCCTTCATGCTCACGCTCGTGTGCGGCGACGCGGCGGACCGAAAGACGCACACGTCGAGCGTGCTCACCATCTCCGAGAAGCTCATGGGCATCCGCCCGCCCGCGCCCGGCCTGCTCGCGGCGTCCGGCGGCAACGAACAGGAACTCGACCTGCGCATCATGCCGGACGGACTGTGGCACCGCGCGCTCGTCCGCAGCCGCGGCCGGACGCTCGAACTCTTCGTCGAGAACGATGGTGTACTGCGCAAGTTCGCGCAGTCGGAGGTGGCCGGCGCGCCGCTCGTGGGCTTCAATTTCAACGGCTCCACGGCGGTGGATTTCGATGACATTGAGATTCGCCGCATTGAACCGCCGCCCGCGGGCGCGTTCGTCACCGAGGGCGGCGTGAAGACGGCGCTGCACGCTATCGAGCACACGCTCGACCTTCCCGCGAATGCCACGTCCGCGTCCGTGAGCTTCCGCCTTGGCAGCTATCCCGCGCTCATGGCCCTCAAGCTCCGCCACGCCGACGGCTCCGAGCGCGTGCTGGATGTCCGCACCTTCGCGAGCTTTTACGACAAGGCCGTCGTGCGCTCCGTCAACGAACTCAACCCGGCGGGCAAACTCGTCGCGGTGCCGAAGACGCTGAAGGAGCGCCAGAATCTCCGCGACGCGGGCCTCACTTTCCGGGAGCGCGCGACGCCCAAGGACGCGAAGGCCGCGTGGAACCTCACCTTCCACACGCGCCCGAATCTGCGCTCGCGTTACGAGCCGAACCGCGAACTGCAAATCGCCACGACGTGGGAGAGCTTCCCCGCCGCCTCGCAGAAATTCATCCAGCTCGAAGTGCGGCCCGACGCGCTCGGCACGCAGTTGTGGCTCGAGGGCCGTTATGCCGGGCGTTTCGACAGCGCGGCGCGCGTCACGGCGCTCACGCTGGTGCTGCCCGCGCACGCGTCGCTCAAGGACGAGCGGATTTCCACCGAGCCGTTCAGCACGAAACACCTCGTGCTCAATGTGAACAGGATCGCCAATCCCGGCGCGCTCGCCGATGCGCGCGTCACCGTTGGCGGCAAGCCCGCGGGCGCGCAGACCGTCGCGGGCATCCCGCTGCTCGTCGCCGACGGCCCCGGCAATGCCGACACCGGTGTGTGCCGCGAAAACCTCGGCAGCTTCTACCTCGAATGCGATGGCTACCTCGCGCGCACGCCCTTCGACGGGATGCCGGAGAGCCTGCTGTGGAGCGTGCCCGTCGCGCAGTATCACCGCGCCTGGCTGCTCTGCGCCGTCGAGGATGATGCGGACAAAGTCCCCATCGTCACCGCGCGGCTCACGAAGTTTCTCCCCGGTTCAGAAGTCGGCCGCGGCCCCGCGATCGCCGACACCGAGGTCGTCCTCCCGCGCGCGGGTGAGCCGCTGCCCGCCGGCGTGAAGCAGGTCGGCGAAGTCCGCAGCGGCGGCAAAACGCTGCCGCTCTACCTCGTCGAGTGCCGTATTGATTCCGGCAGCATCCCGGAAATCATCTTCCAGGAAAAACCCGCGTGGCTCGACTTCGAGGTGCTCGGCAAGCGCAACGACAAGGACAATTTCTACGTGGACCGCTCGCGCAAGCCGGCCGACGACATCAGTGGCGTCCACGTGTTCGCCGCGACGCTCGAACGCCCGCCGGTCGAGATGCACATCCTGCCCGCCGTCTTCGGCAACATCTACCAACCCGGCGAAACGCCCGCGATGACGGCCACGCTCCACGCCCGCGAGAAGACCTCCGCCACGCTCGCGTGGACCGTCCGCGACCTCACGGGCAAGACGCTCGAACAGGGCAGCAAGACCGTCACCTTCGCGCAAGCGGGCGACGGGGTGAAGGTGGAGACGCCCTTTGCCCAGCGCGACCTCGGCTGGTATCGCGTGGATTTCCAACTCACCGGCGCGGACAAAACCCCGCTGCTCCAGCATGCGGCTTACTTCTCCCTCATCCCCGACGACACGCGCAAAGCCGGCTACGAATCGCCTTACTTCACGTGGAATTTCGGCGGCGCGCACGGGACCATCAAGGACATCGCCATCAGCGGCCCGCTGCTGCTCAAGGCCGGCATCCGCAGCACGCACGTCGAGAGCGAGGCCGTGGGCGCGCCGTGGAAACTCACCCAGGCGCAGTTGCCGCGCCTTGCCCCGCGCAGCAAAGACCCGCAGCTCGCCGCGCAGGAAATGGAGAAGCTCATCAAGGACAAGATCGCGAAGTATCCGCACGCGACGATGGCGCTGATTTTCCACGAGAGCGGCGGCGGGCCATTCCCGCTCGAACTCGTCGGCGGCAAGACCGAGGTGGATGACAAGCAGCGCGCCTACGACCAGGCCAAGGCCGACCATCTCAATTTGATCGCCAGCGCCTACCGCCAGCACGCGCCGCATCTCAAGCTCGTCGTCGGCAACTCCGGGATGGTGAACCCCGGCCTGCTCGCCTCGCTCTTCCGCGCGAAGGTGCCGCGCGAACAGATTGATTTCATTGGCGAGGAAAGCGTGGGCATGACCATGCCGCCGGAGATCAGCGTGGGCCGCGAGAACTGGGTGAACCAGGAAGTCGCCCGCCATTTCGGCTACGGCGACATCCCCATCAGCGCCTGCTACGAATGGAAATCCCGCCGCTCGCGCAATCTCGGCCTCGAGCGCCACGCCGAGTGGAACGTGCGCGACGTGCTCATCGGCCACGCGTGGCGGCAGCCGCTCATCCCGACGTTCGGCCTGCCGGACGTGACGTTTAGCTACTACCACACGGTCTGGGGCGACGGCGCGTTCACGCACAACCCGCAGGTCTATCCCAAGCCCACCTATCCCGCCGTGGCCACCGCGACGCTCGTGCTCGATTGCGCGAAGTTTGTGCGCATGGTCCCGACCGGCTCGCTGACGGTCTATGCGCTCGAGTTCCAGCGCGATGGCGAATTCGTTTACGCCTGCTGGACCGCGCGCGGTGAACTCGACGCCACGCTCGAATTCGAGCGCGACGCCACGGTGAAGCACACCGAAATGCTCGGCCGCTCGACCACGCAGAAAACCGTAGCCCGCTTGCTCAAACTGCGCGTCGCCGAGGCCGCGAATTACCTCACCAGCCCCGTCGCGCTGAAGTCCGTCGCCGCGCTGGGCGAGCGCACTTTCCCGCGCGAGCAGCCGCCCGCGAACGCGCCACTCACCCTCGCGAGCCGGATGGACAAGCTCGCCGACTGGAAGCTCGACCGCGCCGTGGACCCGCGCATCGACGTGCCCGCCAAAGCGCCGATCAACAGCACATCCTTCCGTCGCCCCGGCAAATTCGAACTGCGCGAAGTGAAGGACGAACAGGCCGGCGCTTGTCTCGAACTCGAACTCGTCGCCGACGGCGCGTGCCCGGCGCTCATGCAGGAATACACGTTCCTCCGGCTCGCCCAACCCGTCGCGCTCCCCGGCACGCCTGCGACCGTGGCGCTGCGCGTGAAGGGCAATTCGTCGTGGGGCAAAGTGTTTTGGGAAATCGAAGACGCCGAGGGCGAGCGCTGGCTTTCCGCCGGCACCGGCGGCTACGGCACCGACGTTTACGATTGGCCCGAGCAGGCCGGCCTGAACTTTGATGGCTGGAACCTTCTGCAATTCCCGATCACCGCGCGCTCGCACATCGACGTGCAAAGCCCCGGTCAAAACGCCTTCCAGTGGCAGCACAATGGCACCGGCAACCGCAAAATTGATTACCCCATCAAGCTCACCGGCATCGCGGTCTCCATGCCGCGGCAGGCGGTGAACCTCATCAAGATGGAGCCGGTGAAAACGAGCATCCGGCTTGGGGGACTGAGCGCTTACTGACTCGCGGGGAACTTGGGGAATTGCCGGGAGAACCCGCAGCGTTGAGGGCCAGCGAGTTGAGGAGCGCGCGGGAGCGCTGCCGGATTTGGCAGGGGAATTTGGGGCAATGGTGGCGAGGGCCGTTCGGGCTGCGAACCGCCGGGTTGGGACTGACGAATGGGGGCGGAGTTCACTGGTTCCCATTCGTCAGTCATTCGTCAGCCCAATTTCCAGAGGCGAGCGGCACGATGTCACCGACCAGCTTGTGGCGACGAGCCGTCGCCACCCCGATACCGAGCGCGGGCTGGCGGCGCTGCGGGAGACGCTGGTAGCCTGTGCCACCGAAACGGGCAGCGACCCGCGTGATACATCCATCCAGTTCGCAAAACCGTTCGCGCCCCAAAAAACCGCCATGCCCGCCGAGATTTTTCAGCACCACCACCGCGTCACCTATGCCGAATGCACCGTCGGCAATCACGTTTATCACTCGCGCTATCTCGACATGCTCGAAGCGGCGCGGGGTGAGTTCTGCCGGGCCCTGGGCCAGCCGTTCGAACAGCTCCAACACGCCGGATTCATTTTCCCGGTCATCGAGTGTCAGCTCCGATACCGCGCACCCGCCCGCTACGATGACTGCTTGACCATCGAACTTTGGCTCACGGATCTCGGGCGCGCGCGGCTCACGTTTGCCTACCGCGTCCTCGGCCCCGGCGGCAAACTCCTCCTCGAAGCCAGCACCGAACACGCCTGCACCAATCTCGAGGAAAAACCGAAACGCGTGCCCGCGCCGCTCGCCGAGCAACTGGGGCGCTTCCTTCATCCGCCGGCTGTCTCTGGCAGTAAGCGGTGATGAGCCGGCGCAGGCTCGGCGTTGTGGGGCCGGGGAGGGAAAATGGCAGAAAAATAAGGGGCAGAAAAATGGGGACAGGAGTGGAGGACTGAAGTCTTCCCCTTCCTTATTTTTCTGCCCCCCATTTTTCTGCCCTTCCGGTTCCGCCCAGGATGGCGCGCAGGACGTGGCCGGAGACGGCGGCGAGGCGGAGGCAGGGGCCGTGGGGGTTGTGGTCGCTCCCGTCGCCCTCGGATGTTATCTCGCCGCGATTCCGACGGAATGTTTTCGCGCGGGGTGGCGTCGATTGCGCGGCGGTGCGGAAAACGAAATGACGGATGATTTTATGAAAATGAAAACGGCGGTGTTGATGGCGGCGGTGCTGGCGGGTGGGGCGGCGTGTTTCGCGGCCGGCGCGGCGGAGCTGGCGAAGGTCGAGAACTGGCCGCGCTGGCGGGGGCCGCAGGACAACGGGAGCACCGAGGCGGGGCGGTATCCGGTGAAGTGGAGCGGGACGGAGAATGTGCTGTGGAAGGCGGAGCTGCCGGGCAAGGGCTGCTCGACGCCGATTGTGTGGGAGCAACGGATTTATGTGACGGCACCGGTGGCGGGGCAGGATGCGTTGCTGGCGTTTGACTGGGCGGGGAAGGCGTTGTGGCAGACGACGGTGGGCGCGGAGAAGCCGGGGAAGCATCGCAATGGGTCGGGGTGCAATCCGTCGCCGACCACGGATGGGGTGAGTTTGTTTGCCACGTTCAAGAGCGGGAATCTGGCGGCGTTTGATTTCACCGGAAAAGTTTTGTGGCGGACGAACCTGGTCGAGAAATACGGGCGGGACACGTTGTATTGGGATTATGGAATTTCGCCGGTGCTGACGGAGAAATTTGTCGTGGTGACGATGATGCATCAGGGGGAGTCGTGGCTGGCGGCGTGGGACAAGCGCACGGGCGCGCTGGGCTGGAAGGTGGCGCGCAATTACAAAACGCCGGTGGAGAACGATCACAGTTACGCGACTCCAATCGTGGTGCGGCAGGCGGGCGCTGAGGTGTTGCTGGTGTGGGGCGCGGAGCATGTCACGGCGCACGCGGCGGCGACGGGCGAGGTGTTGTGGTCGGTGGGGGATTTCAATCCGGGCGGGCAGAAGAACTGGGTGGCGGTGTCGTCGCCGGTGTTGGCGGCGGATGTGCTTGTGGTGCCGTATGGGCGCGGGGCGCGGCTGCACGGCGTGAAGCTGGGCGGGAGCGGGGATGTGACGGCGACGCATCGGCTGTGGAAGCGCGAGGACACGGGGACGTTTGTGCCGACGCCGGCGGCTTACAAAGGGAAGGTGTATCTGGTGCGGGATCGCGGCGAGGTGGAGTGCCTTGATCCGGTGAGCGGGAAGACGGAGTGGACGGGGCAGTTGCCGAAGAGCGGGGCGAACTATTATTCGTCGCCGGCGATTGCGGACGGAAAGGTGTACGCGGCGCGCGAGGATGGCGTGGTGTTTGTGGCGCGGGTGGAGGGGAAGTTCGAGGTGCTCAGCGAAAACAACATGGGAGAGCGGGTGATCGCCGCGCCGGTGCCGGTGGGAAACCGGCTGTTGTTGCGCGGGGAGAGGACGCTGTTTTGCATCGCGGCGCAGTGACGGGCGCGGGCCGGGGTGGCGGGGGAATTTGGTCCGGGCGAATAGGGATGGGAACGCGCGGGGCGGGCGTTCCGAAACGTAGCAGCCGACGGGAGGAGAACCCAAGCGCCGCAACGGCGCAGCATGGGGCCAACATGCTCGGTTGGCCGGGGCAACGCATCGGCCGGGAGCGGGGCAATGCCGACGGGCAGCGGAATTGTTGGCAAAGGAATGGAGGCAAAGGAATGGGGACGGAAAAACTTTTTGTCTTCATTCCTTTGCCTCCATTC